>CAZYIP010000209.1:0-4622 GCA_964646895.1 uncultured Salinisphaerales bacterium
CCAGAGGCAACGCCATGACTCTACCTGCAGTAACTGTTTATGTTCTGGGCGGCACCATTACGATGGCGCCGGGCGGGGAGGGCATCACGCCGCAACTGAGCGGCGAGGATCTGACAGCCAGTCTGCCCGCCCTGGGGGATCTGGCGCGCCTGAATGTGCGTACGCCGTTTCTCAAGCCCGGCGCTTCCCTGACGATGGAGGAAATAGCCGGGATCGCGCGCGAGATCGCTTCGGATACTTCCGCGGACGGCTCGGTGGTGGTGCAGGGGACCGATACCATCGACGAGACCAGCTTTCTCCTGCAGTTGCTGTACGATGGCGACGCTCCGCTGGTGGTCACCGGGGCGATGCGCGGTGCGGCGGCCCCCGGCGCGGACGGCCCGGCCAACCTGATGGCCGCCGTCACAACCGCCGCCAGTCCGCTTGCCCGGGGGCATGGCGTGCTGGTCGTGCTCAATGACGAAATTCACCACGCAAGCACCGTCGAAAAAATGCACAAGGGGCTGCCCAATGCATTTCAGTCGCTGGATGGCGGCCCGCTGGGGTATTGCGTGGAGGGTGCAGTACGTCTCGTGCTTGTGCAGCAAACGCGGACGTTGCCGCGCTTCCGGCCCGCGCGTTTTGGCAAGGTCGCGCTGGTCAAGGTCACCCTCGACGACGAGACCGATCTGCTTGAGGCTTTGCCCGGGCTGGGCTACGAAGGCGTAATCGTCGAAGCCATGGGGGCCGGGCATACACCGGAGAAATGGGCACCCGCGCTGGAGGCGGCCGCGCGTCGAGTGCCGGTGGTGCTGGCGTCGCGCGTCGTCGGCGGGCCTGTGTTTCGCAACACTTACGGGTTCCCCGGTTCCGAAAGCGATTTGCTCAAGCGAGGGCTGATCGGCGCCGGTTGGCTGTCTCCGCATAAAGCGCGCTTGCTGCTGTCGGTGGCGATCGGCTCGGGGCTCGATGCCGATGGCGTGAGGGCGGCCTTCGAAGCGTTTGATTGTTATCGTAGGCACGTCCCATCGTAAGCCAATAACAGATTCAGCGCTTTACTTGTGTCGAGCTGGTGCTCGGCGTCCCCAGGGGCCGTGCCTCCGCTCTACCGGACGCAAGTCTGGCACGTCACGGTCGGCAGACAGCGGAAGCTTGTACTGCACGCCGTCAAGGTGCCTTTTTCAGCGGTCACGCTTCTTGCCGGATGGCATCCAGTTCAACAATTTCAACCACGCTACCGGAAGGTTTCGCTATTTGGCGCGCTGATCGTGCAGCTACTCAACCGGCTGTGGTAATGCCCGGCGGCTCCGCCGCCAAACTTACCGCGTTTTCTTGTAGAATCTGGCGTTGAGGCGCCGTATCTTCACGACCGTGAATTTTGGCGAGTATCAAATAAATAGTGCGATTACGGGGACACTTGGCCATGAAACCATCGACCGTACTAGAGCAGCATCGGGAACGAATTCGGCGAATCGTTGAGTGCCATAATGCCAGGAACGCACGATTTTTCGGTTCCGTGCTGCGTAACGAAGATGTCGAGGGTAGTGATCTGGATATTCTCATTGATACGACCTCGGAGACAACCCTGTTCGACGTCGGAGCTATCCAGGCCGAAATCAGCGAACTTCTCGGTGTTGAAGTGGATGTCCTGACGCCAGGCGCGCTTCCTGAAAAATGGAAGATGGATGTCTTGAGTAGAGCTCAGCCCGTATGACCAAGCAGGGCAAACAAAGCCTACAAGGTTATCTGGAGCATATACAACAGTCAATCAGTCGCATCCAACGCTATCTCATGCACGTTGATCATGCTGGTTTTTTGGCAAACGAAGAGAAGCAAGATGCTGTGATTAGAAACTTTGTGATCATCGGCGAGGCAGCGGAAAAGATCCGACGCAATTTTCCGGAGTTTGCAGAACAACACCCCGAGTTTCCATGGAAATCGGTTTACGGGATGAGAAATGCCTTGGCTCATGGTTATTTCAAGGTTGACCTTGATGTTGTGTGGAAAACCGCTGACAGGGACTTGGCGCGGCTGGATATTCAGGTGACTGATCTGCTTACCGCCACAATGCCGAAAGACGGTCCATAGAGGTTCGCCAGGACATACGGAGGGGGTATACCCAATTCAGGCGAAAAAGCGCCTGTTAATAGCCAGTATCGGCGACATGTTACTGGGCCGGATGCTCTGCGAAAGTCGCGGCCCTGGTAGACGAGCCCTGGAGCAGTACGTCGGTTTTATACGGATTACCCTCGGCTGTTGCGGAATCGCCGCCGCATTGGCTTGACTATCCATTCAAGGGTAATAAGTGTACAATTAAACCCCTAATAAAGGGGTTTAATGTCCACTTATGACCCGTAATGAACTGCAAGGCGCGCTTGGTGAGTGGGATAAACGCGGCCGTTACGTCTTCTCCCACCATGACTTACGCCGCCTGTTTCCCGATGAGACACCCAAGGCCTTCGAAAAGAGCCTGGCGCGTATGGTCGCTCATGGCCTGCTGGAGCGGGTTGCACGCGGAATCTATGTAAACCCTTCCGCCGCCAGTCGGGATGGCTACACCATCGAGCATATCGCCAAGGCCCTGCGTCCGGGAGAATACAACTACGTCAGTCTCGAATCCGCGCTGAGTGAGTATGGCGCCATTTCGCAAATCCCTATTGATCGGCTTACCGTCATGACCACCGGTCGTAGAGGCACATACCGAACTCGCTATGGCACCATTGAATTCACCCACACAAAACGTGCTCTCGACGATGTGTTGAAAAGCATGCTATCCGCGCCCAACCGGCCGCTTCGAGTTGCAACGTTGGAGGCTGCCCGGCGCGATCTGCGTCGCACCGGCCGCAATCTTCACTTGCTGAGTGAGCAGAGTACCGTCGATGGCTAGCACGGACTTTGAGGCTCTGGTCGCCAGAGCCATGACTACGCCCGGCCGGGCTCATATGCGCCCGGTTGTGGAAAAGGAATTACTGCACTACGACATCCTGTTTGTGCTGGATCGCGAGAAACTCTTGGATGGGCTGACATTCCAGGGCGGAACCAGTTTGCGCCTGTGCCATGGTGCGCCCCGATTCTCCGAGGATATGGACTTCGTAGCCGGTACGAGCTTCAAGAGCAAAAATGTGGCAGTGATCAAGGACTGCCTGGAAAGTTATCTCGGCAAACGATACGGGCTTCTGGTGAATGTTAATAGCCCTGCCGGGGAAGACAAGGAATCGCCGGGAGTCCGCGTACGCCGTTGGCAAGTCAGGATCCGGACGGCGCCGGAGCGGCCTGATCTGCCGCATCAGAGAATCAACCTGGAGGTGGTCAACGTACCGGCCTATACGCGCGAGCTAATGCCTCTGCGCCGCAATTATGAATTCCTGCCCGACGGCTATGACGAGACGCTGGTGCGGGTGGAAACGCTGAACGAAATCATGGCCGACAAGTTGCTCGCCTACCCGGTCGCTCCGTATCCACGTTACCGCGACATCTGGGATCTGCAGTGGCTGGCGCAGCAAAACGCGCAACTCGAACTCGATCTGCTAGCGGCTAAAATCAATGACTACGGCGTGAAAGATTATCCGAAGCGCCTCGATCTCGCGATTCAAACTTTATCCGCCAGGATCCACGGCAAGGCCTTTGCCGACACCATGCGCCGCTTTTTGCCGGAGACGACCCTTGATCGCACCCTGTACCGGGATGGTTTTCTCGATTATCTGACCGACGCGGTCACCACGATGCTGGAAAAAGCGCGAACCGGCCTGCAACCAGGCCAGGCCGCACCTCCACCCTACCGGATGTAAGCCTGCCACGTCACAGTCTGCAGACAACGGAAGTTTATACCGCTCGCGCCGACAGGCGCGTCCCGTCGTGAACCAATAACAGGCTCAGCGCTTCACTTGTGCCGAGCTGGTGCTCGGCGTTCCCGGATGGTGGTGACCAGAAGCCTCGCGCTCTCACGAGCGTCTTCACGGTCTTTACCCACGGCTGTATGCGCTCATTTTATGTATTCTAAATACCACCGACAGGTGTCACAAAGCCGTCTTCAACTGGAATCCGCGCCCACCAGCCAACTTCATGCAACCGACTCAGGTCCAGCAGCTTCCGCGGCATACCGTCTGGGTGCGGAGCGGCGTGGCCAATGCCGCCATAGTAAGAGCGGCGACCCAGAGATTCTGATATGCTGTTAAGTTCCTCACTAACCGGCTAGCGCGGTATCCTTGGATCTGACAATGTTGCGAACGCGGTGATGCAGCGTGCAGAACTTGATTGCAAGGCACAGCGAAGAGCTGGCAAAATTAGCGCGGCGCTATGGTGTGTCGCAGCTTGATGTGTTCGGCTCTGCGGCGACAGGTGAATTCGATGATGCGCACAGCGATCTCGATTTCATCGTTGTATTCTTTGACGAGCCTCCCGGTGGAATCGCCAACGCCTATTTCGGGTTGTTAGAGGATCTGCAACGGCTCTTTAGCCGAAAAGTCGATCTGATAACGGAACGAAGTATCCGTAATCCTTACTTTCGGGAAAGCGTCGAAGAAAGCCGGCGACCTGTTTATGTCGCGTGAGACGCTAAAGTACCTGCACGACGTTCAGGCGGCAGCAGAGCTGATCGCACGTTTCGCGGCGCAGAAGCAGTTTGAGGATTACCGTAGCGATGC
>CAZYIP010000210.1:0-4599 GCA_964646895.1 uncultured Salinisphaerales bacterium
CCTTTGCCATGGTCGCCGCGGTCAAGGGCTACCGCATGATCGTGGTCATGCCCGAAGGTTTGTCCACCGAGCGGGTCGCGATCTCACGAGCCTATGGCGCCGAAGTCCTGTTCTCCGGCACCTTTCACGTCAACGACGCGCTGGAGCGCGCCCGCGAGCTGGGCCGACAGCCGGGCTTTTTCTTCCCCGGCCAGTTCGAGTCGGAATGGAACGTGGACGAAAACCGCGAAATACTCGGTCCTGAAATCCTGGCGCAACTGCCGGACGGACGCGTTCCCGATGCATTCGTGCACGGCGTTGGCACCGGCGGCACCCTGATCGGGGTCGGCCAGGCCTTCCGCGAGGTCAATCCGAACGTGCGGCTGTTTGCCATGGAGCCGTCGGAATCGCGCACCATCCTGTGCGGCGAAGTGTCATTGCACCAGATCGAGGGTATCTCGGACGGATTCATACCCGGTATCTTCGCCAATCATCGCGAGCTGGTCAGCGACATACACAGCGTAGCCAGCGTCGACGCGGTAGCCGAGATGCGCAATCTCGCACGCACCCGCGGCCTGTTCTGCGGCCCCAGCTCCGGCGCCCACATGCTTGCCGCGCGAAGCGTGCGCGAGCAATATCCCGAACTCAGGACGGTCGTCACGATTCTGGACGACAAGGGCGAAAAATATTTGCACGATTTCTTCATGCACCCGACGCCCGACACCGACGAGCCGGTCCCATTTCGCTGACACCAAGGAGATGAAGATGTCCCAACGGATCAATTACATCCAGGCCTCCCCCGATGGTTTCAGGGCCCTGCGCAGCCTGCAGGAGCACGTTGACAACTCCGGCCTGGAGCACCCCCTGCTGGAGCTGGTGAAGATGCGCGCCTCGCAGATCAACGGATGTGCCTATTGCCTGGACATGCACAGCAAGGATGCGCGTGCCGCCGGTGAAACCGAGCAGCGCCTGTATCTTCTCAATGCCTGGCGCGAATCGCCCTTTTACAGCGAGCGCGAGCGTGCGGCGCTGGCATGGACCGAGGCGCTCACGCTGATCTCGGAAAACGATGTACCCGACGCTCTCTATGAGGAAGTGCGAGCGCAATTCAGCGAGAAGGAACTGATGGATCTGTCGCTGGCGATCATCGCAATCAACGGCTGGAACCGTCTGGCGATCCCGTTCCGCTCCGAGCCGGGCACCTATAAACCGGGTGCGCATGCGAAGAGCGCCTGAGCATCGTGGCAACCGCCGGGTTACTCGCCGATTTCGAAGCGCTGCTGCAGGCCGCCAGACAACAGGATGAACCACAGCGTCTGCTGTTCGTATTCGCGCGCAAGCAACTCGACCAGTACGCAACCGCGGAACAGCGGGAGCGTTTTGAGCGCGGCGAAGGCGGTCATCTGCAGCCCTGCCTGTGTGTGGACAAGGTACCCGATGAGGTCGCCAGCTTCGCCGCACTGAGCGCGGAATCCGAGCGCACCGGCCTGCACTGGGATATCGTCTTCGTCGGCTGCCTGCCGGGGCGCGGGGGCAAGGCCGCCGACAGCGACGAAACCGACCGGACGCTGCACTTCATGGTCAACGCGATCATCGAAGGACGGGTCGACGAGTTCGCCGCCTTCAATCGCGCGGGCCACGCCCTCCGGATCGTATCGGGAGCGTAGGGCTACAACCGCTCATTCAGGAGCGCGCGCGCACGGGCGATATCCGCCGGCGAGAGCGCGGTCGCCGGGTCTGCCTCCGCAGCCTCGACAAACAATCGCAGCGTCTCCGTCAGCCGCCGGATGTGCAACCGTTGCCGCGTCGCCAGATCCAGGCCGCGATCACGTTCTTCTCTGAGCGCGATGAAGCTGGCGGAAGCGCGCTCCCGGCCGGCTGCTGACGGTGGCGGTCGCATAACTCGCGACATGGCTTGACCCTCCCCCTTGACCACATGACGAACGTACAGTCTAACTGTACGCCCCAAAGCCCGGTCCGACTATCGAATATCCGCCTTGATTCCTAATATTCTTACGTTTTTGCGACGTATTCAATGGTCAGGGCCGGAAGAAGCCATGCCACCGGCGACGATGGCGACACCGCCCGCTGAAGCCGCCCTCCGGCCGCACGCGGGGCACCGTTCGGCAGGGACCACGGCTCTCTCGCGATGGCGAATAGCGCAGTTCCGCCGCAGGTGGCACTGAAGCAACGCTGACAAGAACCCTGCTGCGCTCCGGCGCCAACAACCGATCTCTACAAGCACTTGTATGCAAAGGGATTTACAAATTATTTATCGATAGCTAAACTGTATTGATCCTATCCCAATAATCAATTGGATTTATTATAGCGGTGTGGGTATCGTACGCCATACCCCATTCACAAGGAGTCATAAACATGTCGCTGATTAACACCCAGATCAAACCGTTCAAGGCTACTGCGTATCAGAACGGGGAGTTCATCGAAGTCACTGACCAGAGCATGAAGGGCCAGTGGTCGGTGGTGGTGTTTTATCCGGCGGATTTCACCTTTGTCTGCCCGACCGAGCTGGAAGACCTGGCCGATCACTACGAGGAGTTCAGGAAGCGCGGGGTGGAAGTCTACTCAGTGTCGACGGATACCCATTTCGCGCACAAGGCCTGGCACGACACTTCGGAAGCCATCAGCAAGGTCGAGTATGTGATGATCGGTGATCCCACCGGCCAGCTTACGCGCAACTTCGACGTGATGATCGAGGAAGAAGGCGTCGCCCTGCGTGGCACCTTCCTGATCGATCCGGAAGGCCGCATCAAGCTGTGCGAAATCCACGACAACGGCATTGGCCGTTCCACCGCCGAGCTGTTGCGCAAGGTCAAGGCCGCCCAGTACATCGCCGCGCATCCGAACGAAGTATGCCCGGCGAAGTGGGAGGAAGGCGCCGAGACCCTGAAGCCATCGCTGGACCTGGTTGGCAAGATCTGATCCAGCACCCCGGTCCGCGTGCGGTTCCGTCGCGAGCCGCGCGCGGCCGATCCCCGATGCAAACGGCTGGTCACCACGGCACAGCCCGATAATCCCAAGCTTCTGCATTAACGATCTTGAAAAACAGGAGAGTTCCATGTTGGATGCGGATCTGAAAGCACAGTTGCGAGTGTACCTGGAGAAGGTTACGCAGCCGATCGAACTGGCGGCCTCGCTCGACGGCAGTGCCAAATCAGAGGAGTTGCGGGGCCTGCTCCAGGACATCGAGGCCCTGTCGCCACACATCACTCTGACTCAGACCGATACCGGGCGTACGCCGTCGTTCGAGATCCGCCGCAGAAACAGCGATATCGGCGTCACTTTCGCCGGCATCCCCATGGGCCACGAGTTCACCTCGCTGGTTCTGGCGCTGTTACAGGTCGGCGGACATCCACCGAAGCTGGATGCCGAGCTTGTCGAGCAGGTGCGTGCGCTCGACGGCGACTTCCACTTCGAAACGTTCATGTCGCTGTCATGCCAGAACTGCCCTGAAACGGTGCAGGCGCTGAACCTGATGAGCGTGATCAATCCGCGCATCCGCCACGTCACCATCGACGGCGCCCTGTTTCAGGACGAAGTGAACGAGCGGCAGGTGATGTCGGTGCCCTCGGTGTTTCTGAACGGCGAGTTCTTCGACCAGGGACGCATGACGGTCGAACAGATCGTTGCACGCCTGGACACCGGCAGCGCGCAGCGCGAGGCGGAAAAAATCGGCGCCAAACCCGCATTCGACGTACTCGTCGTCGGCGGCGGCCCCGCCGGAGCCGCTGCGGCCGTATATGCGGCGCGCAAGGGCATCCGTACCGGGCTGGTGGCCGAGCGCTTCGGCGGGCAGGTGCTCGACACCCTGGCGATCGAAAATTTCGTTTCCGTACCCTATACCGAAGGCCCCAAGCTGGTTGCATCCATGGAGCAGCATGTCAAGGACTACGAGATAGACGTAATGAACCTGCAGCGTGCGGAGCAATTGATCCCGGCCGACAAACCCGGCGAGCTGTCCCGGATCAGACTCGCCAATGGTGCCGAGCTGAAGGCAAAGTCCATCATCCTCGCGACCGGCGCCCGCTGGCGCAACATGAACGTGCCCGGCGAGCAGGAATACCGCACCCGGGGAGTGACCAATTGTCCCCATTGCGATGGTCCGCTGTTCAAGGGCAAACGGGTAGCGGTGATCGGTGGCGGCAATTCCGGCGCCGAGGCAGCCATCGACCTGGCCGGCGTGGTCGGGCATGTCACCCTGCTGGAGTTCGACGGCAAGTTGCGTGCGGATGACGTACTGCAACGCAAACTGCGCAGCCTCGACAATGTCGACATCATTACCAGCGCCCAGACTACCGAAGTAAACGGCGACGGGCAGCGGGTGACGGGTCTGACCTACACCGACCGTGAAAGCGGTGACAGCCACGAGCTGGCGCTGGAGGGCGTGTTCGTGCAGATCGGCCTGCTGCCCAACACGGAATGGCTGAAAAACGTCGTCGAACTGACGGCCCATGGCGAAATCGCGGTCGACGACAGCGGATGCACTTCCGTACCGGGCGTGTTTGCCGCCGGCGACGCCACGACGGTCCCGTACAAGCAGATCGTGACGGCTCTGGGTGACGGCGCCAAAGCCTCGTTAGGTGCGTTCGACTACCTCATCCG
>CAZYIP010000211.1:0-4561 GCA_964646895.1 uncultured Salinisphaerales bacterium
GATGTTTCGGTATAGATTACAACAACGTAGGCTGGTCCGACCCGAGCATGACGGACAAAAACAATGAGAAAAATTGTCGCCGAAAGGGTCGCCGATCACGTGGCCGACTGGCATCACCGCGGATTGATCGATGACGACCTGGCGGCGCTGCTGAGGCGCCGCTATTCGGTCGACGTTACTGTGGGAAGGGTGTTCCTGCGCTGGCTGGGTTTTCTGGCGGTCTTCATGCTGGGGATGTCTCTCCTCGGCCTGATCGGCATGGCGCTGGGCGAAGTCGCGGCCTACATTGCACCATTCGCGCTCGGCGCGCTGGCATATTTCACCTGGTTGAAAGGCACGCAGCTCGCCTCCCACCCGGAGCAGCGCCATCCCACCAGCGGCGCAGTGCTCGTAACCGCTGGCCTGATCGCCGCATTCGCCGCGCAGCTCATGCTGTACAGCGTGCTCGGCGGGAGCCGCCTGCAGTTTGCCATGCCCGCCATGATGGTGATCGTGGCGGCCGCGGCGCTGTTCACCGCTTACCGCTTCGGCCTGCGCTGGCCGCTCGCGCTCGGGGTTCTGCTCGTATTCCACGCACTCGGCAGCGCCCACGAATATGTCGGCCACGGCGGTTATTTCTTCGGCATTCAGGACGAACGCCTCACCCTGGCCATCGCCCTTGCTGTCGTCGTCCTGGGGCAGTGGCACGAGAAGACGCTGGAGCAGGACCTTGGCCGTCGCGAGGTCGGCTTCGGCCAGATCTACATCGTCCTCGGACTGGTCTACGCCAACGTCTGCCTCTGGCTTCTCTCCATTCCCCATGGCGATCTCGCGGCCGTGCTCGCGTTCAGCGCGGCCTGCGTGGCGCAGATCGTGCTCGGCGCCAGGCTGCACGACGGGCGTTTCACCGGATTCGGGGTCGTGTTCCTGTCCATCGACATCTACACACGCCTGTTCGAGGGGTTCTGGGACGGCATCTCCAAGGGCCGCTTCTTCCTGCTCTGCGGGGCCATCGCCATGGGCGTCGGCATTGCACTCGAAGTCCGGGCGCGGAAGCTGAAGGCGGCGGCAGGGGCATGAATCCGCAGCGGATAAAGCGCATCGTCCGCGCCGAGCTCGGCAAGCTGCGTCGCGAAGGCGTCATGGACAGGGAGACCCATGCCGCGCTGCTTGCCCAATATCCGCTCGAGCGCTGGGATTACTCGGCGTTGGGGCGCTGGTTCCTGGTGTTCGGGGCGATCGCCTTCGTCGCCGGTGTCTACATCCTCGGCGTGGAGATCCTTGAATTCACGCTGACGAAACTTGCCATCGGCCTCGGCCTGCTGATTGCCGGCTGCTTCTTCCTCGGTAGGCGCCTCCGCACCAGGAAGCTTGTCTGGTCCGGACGGACCGTTGAATTGATTGGTGGTCTCGCCATCGTGGGGCTGACCTTCACCCTGGGCGCGATTTACAGCACCGGCTCCGGCAACTGGCCAGCGCTTTTGCTGATCGACCTTCTGATCCTGCTGCCGCTGGCGTATCGGCTGCGCAACGTGCTCTTGCTGATTCTCAGCATCGTCGTTTTCTTCACCTGGTTTGGCGGTGTGACGGGCTACGCCTCCGGCTGGGGCATGTACTGGTTCGGCATGAACTACCCGTTGCGCTTCCTGATCGCGGGACTGCTGATGGCCGCAATGAGCCTGCTTCACCGCCGCGCCGGGCAGAGTCGGCTACGCCGCTACGAGGGGTTCTTCAAGGTGTGGCTTTCGGGCGGGATCTTCTTCAGCGAGATGTCGCTCTGGCTGATGTCCCTGTTCGGCAACTTTGGCCGCATCTTCGAGCGCCACCTCGAGACCGCCGGCGAGCTGCTCCTGTTCAATCTGCTATGGGTGGGCTTCAATCTGGCCCTGCTCAAGCTCGGCAGCCGGTACGGGTTGCGCATGCTGCGCGGCTACGCCATTACGTTCCTGATCATCCACGGCTACACGCTGTACTTCTGGCACATCGCCGGCCACCTCGGCTGGATTTTCGCTTCCTTTCTGGCCGGCGGCGCGACCCTCGCTCTGGTCATCCACCTGGAATCCCGGCGGGCGGCCGCAAAAGCGGCTGGCTGATGCGATCGTTTGGCGACCTCGTAATCCGGTTTCTGTCCGGAGTGGTTTCACTGCCCGCATGAGAGCGAGCCTCACCCATTGTGGGGTGAGGCTCACCCAAACTCACTTCAGAGCAACCCTGGGAAAATCGACCGGTATATCCAGGGCGACGTTGATGTAGTTGGTAAAGAGATTCAGCGCGATATGCGCCATGATCTCAACGATCTGCTCGTCGCCGAAGCCGGCCTCACGCAGGGCCGCGACATCGGAATCCGTGATCTGCGCACGCTGCTCGACGACCTTCACGGCAAAGGCCAGGGCCGCAGCGGTCCGGGCATCGCGGGATTGGCCGACCTGGGCCGCGGACATCTCGGCGGAAGACGCACCGGCCTTCTGGCCGAGTGCGGTATGGGCGGCCAGGCAGTATTCGCAGCGATTGCGGTTGGCGATGGCCACGGCAATCTGCTCTCCGAGCTTCGCGCCCAGAGTGCCTTTGCCCAACGCGCCGAAGGCGGACCACATGCTCTGCAAGGCCACAGGGGAGTTGGCCACGGCCTTGAACATGTTGGGTGAGGCGCCGAAGGCTTGCTGGATCTGGGCCAGCAGGGGCTGGCTTGCTGCGGGGAGGGGTTGAGCTTGAACGTTGACACGAGACATGTCGATCTCCTGGAAGATGTCAGGTTGAAGTAAAGGAAAACAGTCGGCCAGGCAGGTCTTACTTGTTGACCTGGCCGGGTAGTGACAGGTCGCCCGACGCGACCTTGAAGACGTTGGCGACGCACAGCAGCGGGTTGTGCACGCTGGCGTTGACACGCAGAGCGGCCGTTACGCCGTCGAAGGTGCTCGCTTCAACGACCCCGATGTCGTCGAACGGGACGCGCACTTCGACGGTCTCGCTCCTGAACACGGGCGTCCATCCCGGGCTGTCTATCAGGATGGGCAGGCCCGGCCAGGTCTTGGGCACACGGGGCTTGGTCCCTTCGGGGATGTCTACAACTTTCAGGGCGTCTTTTCCGCAGGCCGCGTCGGGTTGCAAGACCACCCAGTGCGAGTGCCAGAGGTCGCCGTCGTTGTCCAGTTTCCCGTCGCCGTTTTCGTCGAACAGTGGCGTATCGTCGAAGTCGGGATGGGAGGTGACCGCAAAGGCCAGGATGCCGGCCTTCGGCTCGAAGCCGATCACGGACGGGTCCAGACTGGTAGGCCAGACATACGAGAACACCGAACTGCCAGCAAGCTTGCCGGACTTCGTCGGATGGATGGCCCCAGCTTCGCCGGAAACAGCCATGTGGAAGATGGCGACGTTGCCTTCGGTGGATATCCTGGTGCGGACGATGTCGAAAGGTGCCTTGATGGTCGTACCGGCCTTGGTGGCAATGCCGCCAGGGCGGCCGCTGTCGTGAGCGGATGCATGGCCGGCCAAGCCCGTCAGCAGCAAGGCGAGAAGTGGGGATAACTTCAGCAATTTCATGATCTGTCCTTTCTGAGAAGTGGTCTGAGTGGACAGTATGGCCGAGTCTGACGTACTATTTGGTCCAATAAGTTCATAAAACATACCAATTAGTTCATATGCAAGCTTCTCTTCCTATCGATCGCCTCTCAGGCATTCTCGAACGGTTCCGGGTGCAGGCTCAGTTGCACCACTCCGGCGCGCTGTGCGGGCTCAATCACTTCGACGCCTGCGAGGGCCATGGTTACCTGCACGTGCTGCGTCGCGGCCAGTTGAAGGTGAGCCATCCAGGCGCGCGCGATGTGCCCAGGTCGATGAGCTTCGATGAGCCGACCTTGCTGCTGTATCCGCGCCCCTTCACTCATCGCTTCCACAACCCGCCCGTGGAGGGGGCCGATTTCACCTGCGCGCGGCTGAACTTCGACGGTGGCTCGTACAACCCTCTCGCACGGGCGTTGCCGCCTCTGATCGCGTTGCCCCTGGCGCGCGTGTCGGGCCTGGACCTGGCGCTCGAACTGCTGTTCGCTGAAACTGATCGAGTGCGCTGCGGCCAGCGGTTGCTGGTCGATCGGATCTTCGAGGTGGTTGTGATCCAGCTAATGCGCTGGCTGCTCGACCATCCCCTGGAAGCGGGTGTGCGCCCCGGCTTCATCACCGGGCTCTCGGACCCGCGTTTGGCGCGTGCCCTGGTCGCCATGCACGACGCGCCCGGTGAGTCCTGGTCGGTGGAGCGCATGGCCAAACGCGCCGGCATGTCGCGTACGGCGTTTGCCAACACCTTTCGCGAGGTGGTGGGCCAGACTCCGGCAGACTACTTGAACGACTGGCGCATTGCGCTGGCGCAGAACAGACTGCGCGAAGGCCAACCCATCAAGATCCTGACGGAAGAACTCGGATATGCGAACCCTTCGGCCCTGTCGCGCGCATTCTCGGCCAAGGTAGGAATGTCCCCCCGCGATTGGCTAGCGAAGACCTCAGCACGGGTCGGACCACCGTAACTACCTGATATGAAATGAAACAGGATGGAAATAAGGCTGTAATAACGGCTTAAGTGGCCTGTTTT
>CAZYIP010000212.1:0-4560 GCA_964646895.1 uncultured Salinisphaerales bacterium
AGCGGCGCAAGCCGCGATCGATAAGGCAGAGGGCTCAAATCGTCACCAGCCTCGGAAGCAGCATACTGGCGATGCCGAAATAGATGACGATGCCGCTGGCGTCGGCGATGGTGGTGATGAGCGGCGCGCTTGCCGAGGCGGGATCCGCGCGCAGGCGGCTGAGCAGAAACGGCAGCGACATGCCGATGAGGCTGCCGCTGATGACCACGACCAGCATCGTCAATGCCACGACGACGGCAATCGCCGGCCCGCCGCGGACCACGCCGATCGTGCTCACCGCCAGCGCCATGGTCAGGCCCAGCAGGGCGGCGACGAGGAGTTCGCGGCCGAGCATGGCGAACCAGTCGCGCACGACGACATCGCCGGTGGCCAGCGCGCGCACCATCAGCGTCGCCGACTGCGAGCCGGCATTGCCGCCGCTGTCGATCAGCAGCGGCAGGAAGAACACCAGCGCGATGTTGGCGGCGATGAGCTTGTCGAAATACGCAATGCCCGCGCCGGAAAAGATATTGGCGAAGACCAGCAGTACCAGCCAGCTCACGCGCTTGCGATACAGCAGCGCGATACCGGCATTCTTCATGCTGAGTACGGGTTCGCCGGTCGAGCCGCCTGCCTTGTGGAAGTCTTCCGTGGCTTCGGCGTCGGCCACGTCCATGGCGTCGTCCGCGCTGACGATGCCGACGATGCGGCGCTCGCCATCGATGACCGGCAGAGCCATGAAGTCGTAGCGGGCGATCTTCTCGACCGCTTCGTACTGCGGCTCGTCCACATGGACGCTGACCGGATTCTCCTGCATCAGATCGGCCAGGCGTGCGCCGGGCGGCGCCAGAATCAGGCGGCGGAGCGTGATCACGCCAATCAGGTGGCGCTCATCGTCGACCACATAGGCGTTGTAGATCGTCTCGGCATCGGGCGCGATGCGGCGCAACTCGTCAATGGCCTCGGCGGCGCTCAGCTCCGGCGCCAGCGTGGCGTATTGCGAGTTCATGATCGCGCCGACGCTGCCCTCCGGATAGTTGATCAGCTTGCGGATGCTCTCGCGCCTGGCCTGGGCCATGGCCGGGACGAAGGCCTCGCGCAGTGATTCGGGCAAGGCATTGACCAGATCGGCGCATTCGTCGGACGGCATTCGTCCCAGCAGCCTGACGGCCTGCGATTGGGGCATGTCCAGAACCAGCTCGACCTGCCTCGGCATCGGCAGGTAGCCGACGATGGCGGCCTGCTCGCCGCGCGGGATCAGCGCAAACGCGGTTGCCATCGCTGCCGCATCCAGACGCGCCAGGGTGTCGGCGATATCCGCGCCGCGTGCGTGCCGGAGCCATTCGCTCAGGGACGCCGTATCGTCCTGGTCCAGGAAACCGGCGACGGCTTGGGCGGCAGAATCCGCATCGAAATTGTCATCGTGATACTGGGGAAGCAAGGCTGTCTATCCTTATATTCCGAT
Organism: uncultured Salinisphaerales bacterium; assembly: GCA_964646895.1. Lineage (GTDB taxonomy): Bacteria > Pseudomonadota > Gammaproteobacteria > Nevskiales > CAZYIP01 > CAZYIP01. Next base: position 1,445 of record CAZYIP010000212.1, read on the forward strand.
CAATCATGGGATTGTGTCGCAAGTCAGCGATTGGCATGGCGTGCCCGCACAACGCACAAGATACCGGCGGCGGCGACCAGCGCGAGCAACTGAAAGGTCGTGGTGTACGATCCGATGTGGCCGTAAAGGAGTGCGAACAGCGACGGCCCGCAGAGCACGCCGCCGTAAGTGAAGAAAAGCGCGCCACCGGTTGCCGCGCTGATGTTGTCCGGCGCACTGAGCCGGGTCACCTCGGCCAGAAAAACACCATTCCAGCCGACGGCGGTGAGGCCGAAGGCCATGATCAGCAGGCTGACACCCCCGATTGGCCAACTGGCGTCCATGGTGCCGATCGCCAGTGCCGACACCAGGCTGCAGGCGGTGATGCCGATGAGCACTGCGGTGCCGCTGCGCAGCCGGTCGGCCAGCCAGCCCCAAAACAGGCGGCCGACGACGCCGGCAACCTGCAGCAGGGCCAGGATGATGCCCGCGCGGGTCAGTGCAAGACCCAGATCCTCGACCAGCATGCTGGGCGTAAAGGTCGCGAGGCAGAGCTGAAGCATGGCGAAGCAGAATGCCGCCAGCGACAGCCAGCGCAGCGGACGGTGGCGCCAGACGATGGCAAAACCGTCGAAAGGATTGTGCAGCACCGCCGTGCTCGGCTCGCGGTCGGCGTCCCAGCGCGCATGCAGCGGCTGGATGATCATCAGCACGGCGCAGGCCGCGACGGCGACCAGGATCATGCCGGACTGCCAGCCGATGGTCACCGCCAGATGGGGCAGGAGCAGCCCGGCGGCGATGCCGCCGATGGGCACGGCAGTCTGCTTGAACGAGTAAATGGCGTTGCGATTGGCCGGGCTGGTGACCTGGGACAGAAGGTGGGACGCGGCGGGATTGGTGAGCCCGTAGCTGAGGCCGATAATGATCGATGCGACCACGATAGCGATCAGAGACGGCAGGGTGATCAGCAGCATTCCGATGGCGCTGAGGGCGAGGCTCGCCTGGCTCACCCGGCACGCGCCCCAGCGATGAACGGCAGCGCCGCCCAGCAGAGAGGTCGTCATGGCTCCCGCATAAATAAGGCTGATCTGATAGCCGATCAGTGCGGTGGAGCGGTCCAGCGTACGCGCGACGGCGGGCGCCACGGCGGTCAGGGCCAGCGCGGCCAGCGATGCCAGTATCTGCACGATCATCATGGCAGCCAGTACCGTGAGCTGGTCTCGCCGCTTGATCCGGTTTGCTGGCCTGGCTGGTGATGCGCTCACCTGTTCTCCCGATTGATAAATCCCGTCATTCCCGTAGCGCCTTTGCCGGGGCAACAGAAATCAAAAGGCCCGTCATTATACGGCTTGTATTTGCGCTGGATTGCGTCAAACTGGGCAGTTGATCGCGATTTGCTGATGAGGTGACGGGTAATGAAGTTCTTTGTTGACACCGCGGAACTGGATGAAATTCGCCGGCTCGATGAACTCGGCCTGGTGGATGGCGTGACCACCAATCCGTCGCTCGTCGCCAGGTCCGGGCGCAACTTTCTCGATACCGTCGCGGAGATATGCGCCATGGTCAGCGGTTCGGTCAGCGCGGAGGTGGCCGCCACCGATTTCGAGACCATGCTTGCCGAGGGCCGTCACCTCGCCGCCATCGCCGATAACGTCGCGGTCAAGGTCCCGTTGACGCCGGCGGGAATCCGCGCCTGCAGCCATCTCGCTTCCGAGGGTGTCGCAGTCAATGTGACCCTGTGTTTTTCGCCCGCGCAGGCATTGCTGGCAGCCAAGGCCGGTGCCGCATTCGTATCGCCTTTTGCCGGACGCCTCGATGACATCGGCGCCGATGGCATGCAGCTGGTCGCGGATATCGTGCAGATTTTTCGCCAGTACCCGGACATCCACACGCAAGTACTCGCCGCTTCGGTGCGCGGGCCGGCGCATGTGGTGCAGGCTGCCCGCGCCGGCGCCCATATCGCCACCATCCCGCCGAAAGTGCTGCACCAGATGTTTCAGCACCCGCTCACCGACGCCGGGCTGGAGAAGTTCGTGGCGGACTGGCGCGAGACGGGCCAGCGTATTCTGCCGGAATCGCAGCCTGACAATCGCGGCTGAAGCCGCCCCCACAAGCGTGGTGATCGCGCGTCTTGTGGGAGATTCGTTGTTGAGTCGCCTTTCCCCCTGTCTCTAACCCTCTTCCTGCGGGGAGAGAAAAACAGCTTGCGGGAGCGGGTTCAGCCGCGATCTCTTGCGGTTGTTTAATATCACCAGGACGGGGCGCTACGGCGACAGCCGCTCAATGCGCCACGCGCCCCCGTCATCACGCCGGTAGCGCAGGCGGTCGTGCATGCGGTTGGTGCGGCCCTGCCAGAATTCCACCGCGTGCGGTCGCACCCGGTACCCACCCCAGTTCGGCGGGCGCGGAATTTCGGTGTCCGCATAGCGCTGCTCCAGCTCTGCCGCACGCCGGTCCAGTACCTCTCGGCTGGCGATCACCCGGCTTTGCTCGGAGGCCAGCGCGCCGAGCTGACTGCCGCGCGGCCGGCTGTGGAAGTAGGCATCCGATTGCGCAGCCGACACCCGCTCGGCCGTTCCCTCGATGCGTACCTGACGCTCCAGACGACCCCACCAGAACAGCAGTGCAACCCGGGGGTTCTCCTCGATCGCCTGCCCCTTGCGGCCGTCGTAGTTGGTATAGAACACGAAACCGTCGGCATCCACGCCCTTGAGCAGAACGATGCGCGCCGCCGGCTGGCCGTCGGCGTCGACGCTCGCGATCGTCATGGCGTTGGGCTCGCGAATGCCGGCCTTGACGGCCGTGTCGAACCACAGGCCAAACTGGTGCATCGGATCGGCGGCGAGATTTTCCTCGACCAGTTCGTCCAGATGATAGTCCTGACGCAGATCGGAAATGCTCAAGAACTGTCCGCCGTGCTGCTTTCGATGGTGAAGCCGATCTTCACCTTGACCTGCCAGTACTCGATCTTGCCGTCCTTTAAATGCCCGCGGGTATCGGTGACCTCGAACCAGCGCAACTCGCGAATGCTCCGGGCAGCTTCCGCAACCGCGCATTGCACGGCTTCCTCGAAGCTGTCCGTCGAAGTACCGACGATTTCGACGACCTTGTAGACATGCGCGCTCATGGTGGTCTCC
>CAZYIP010000213.1:0-4535 GCA_964646895.1 uncultured Salinisphaerales bacterium
AAGCCGGATGCGTAAGTCTTGGAGAGATTCTGGATAGAGATGATCGGCGGCACGCGGCCTCCTGGACGATCGACGTGAGACCGTCGAGATTGTATGCCGGTTCCGATCTCATGAGTCGCCGGCGACTCCAGCGCCTGTCCATCGCCACGCGGTGTCACGCGGTCACCTGCTCGTGCGGCGCGGCCAAGCGTGTGTCACGCCACGCGATTTGCGCGGCGGCCCGGTTTGCGACCGTGTCGCAACAGCGCCCCTCGCGGAGGCTGCCATAGATCAACGCCATATGGATTTTGTCGTTCATCGTGTCGCGCTCCACAGCAGTTGCGAATCAAGAGGCGCGAGTGTATAACCTCAACTTAACTTTAGGTCAAGCCGTCACCAAAATGAGCACCAACAACCCGGATTGCATCCGCAGGGAGCTGAGCGTGGGCGAAGTCGCGGCGCGCAGTGGCGTGGCGGTCTCCGCGCTCCACTTCTACGAAACCAAAGGACTGATTGCAAGCCGGCGCAACCTGCGGAATCAGCGTCGTTACCCACGCGAAGTGCTGCGCCGCGTAGCGGTTATCAAAGTGGCTCAGCGTGCCGGTATTCCGCTAGCGTCGATTCGCGAAGCCCTGATGGCTCTGCCGCAAGGCCGCACACCTACAGCAGCGGACTGGAGAGGCATGTCGGCACGGTGGAGAGCAAAGCTGGACGACCGGATCGCCAAGCTGACCCGCCTACGCGATCAACTCGGCGACTGCATCGGCTGCGGCTGCCTGTCGCTGAAAGCATGCCCGTTACGCAATCCCCAGGATGAGCTTTCCGAGCAAGGCCCGGGGCCGAGGTTGCTGGATCCGGACTAGCCCTGTTCCGCGATAGACGGGATTGAGCACGCGATTCACCAAGGCTGGAACCGGCGCGTGCAACTCATAGGCACCAGCATACTGACCTTCGCGGCGATTGCCGGGCCGCAGACGGTGATCACAACTGAACAGCCAACGTCGGCAACCCACAACCAATCGAGTCTGGCCCTATTGATCTTGTTGATCAACGAAACGCAGCTGACCGCCGAGCCAATACCGTAACTCCGGGGACATGCAGTTTGCGCTCAACCCAGTCCAGACTGCTGGCGACTGCAGATGTCAAAACGAGGTAGATGGCGCCAGCAAGCAAGAATACCTCAAAGAACTGCAATGACTTGTATCCTATTTCTGCTGCACGCGCCGTAATCTCGACGACACCGATCGTATACGCGATCGAAGTAAACTTGAGCTCGATAATTGCTTCGTTGGACCATTGAGGAATCACTCGGCGAAGCGCCTGCGGCAAAATCACGTACCGAATCGCCTGCCATTCGCTCATTCCGCTGGAACGCGCTGCCATCATTTGCCCCGTCGCAACCGACTGAATCGATCCTCGGAAGTACTCTGACTGATATGCGGCGGTGTTCAGGGTAATCGCTATCACCGCGCATGTAAAACTGTCGAATACGATCCCGATGTTCGGCAAGCCGAGATAAATGAAAAACATCTGCACCAGCATCGGTGTGCCACGAAATACCTCCACATAGACGGTGCTTAACCAATACGAGATACGACCACCGTAAATTCTCGCCCACGCGAGGCCCAGGCCCAGGAAAAAGCCGATCGTGATGGAAATAATCCACAACGACAGAGTGACAGGCACCCCTTTGAGCAATTGGGGCAGCCAGTCCGACACTGTCTGCATAGCCTGGATCATGACTCTGCGTGTCCCGCAATGACCGTCAGAAATGCACGTGTCCTTTCCTGCTCCGGTTGCAAGAACAGCACGTCGGGAGCCCCTTGCTCGACAATGTGGCCGTGCTCCATAAAGATAATTTCATCGGCTGCCGTTCGCGAGAATCCCATTTCGTGAGAAACCACGAGCATTGTCATGCCCTCATCGGCAAGCTGCTGCATCACTCGCACCACCTCTCCCGTCAACTCGGGGTCCAGAGCAGACGTAGGCTCATCGAACAGTATCAGCATCGGATCCATAGCCAGAGCACGAGCTATGGATACCCTTTGCTGCTGGCCGCCGGAGAGTTCAGCCGGATAGGCGCCTGCTTTGTCCGCCAGTCCTACACGCTCAAGTTCAGCATAGGCTCGCTCCGTTGCCTCCTGTTTGGAGACTTTTTTGACTTTCATCGGACACAGGCGAATGTTGTCGAGCGCAGTGAGGTGTGCAAACAGATTGAAATCCTGAAATACGAAACCGACTCGGGCACGGACCTGGTTGATGTTGGCGTCGGTAATGCGTGTCCCGGCCAAATAAACCTCGCCTGCATCGGGTTGGGTCAAAAAATTGATACTCCGGAGAAGGGTGCTCTTACCCGACCCGGACGGGCCGATCAATACCTTGGTTTCGCCCTTGCTCAGTTTAAGCGAAATTCCCTTCAGCACCTCCGTCTGGCCATAATGTTTAACGATATTCCGTACATCAAGGATTGTTGAGGTTTCCATCTTGTCAGCGCTTGTTGGTAATTGCCCGCCGTTCGAAGCCCGGCACAGACAGCTTGGTTTCCAGGCGATACAGGTAACTGTTGCCAATCTTGTTAACGATAAAATACAGGAGCGCGACGACCGCAAACACGGTGAGAACGTTGCCATGCGTGCTGGTTATGATGTAACGGGCTTGACGAGTGAGTTCGACCACCCCGATGACGTAGGCAAGCGACGTATCCTTGATCTCGGCTGAAAATTCGTTAGTCCACGGGCCGATCGCATGTCGCAGTGCCTGAGGCATCACGACATGCACGATGGCCTGGATCTTCGTCAGGCCCATGGCTCGCGCAGCAACCATCTGCCCTTCCGGAACGGACTGAAGAGCACTGCGGAATATCTGTGATTGGTAAGCCGCCGAGCGAAAGCCAAGCCCGAGTACAGCGGCAGAGAAGGAACTGATGTCCCAAAACCCTGCCAGTCCATAATAAAAGATGAACAGCAGAATAATGATGGGTATGCCTCGGAATACCCGCTCGAACAATAGAATCGGACCTTGTATCCACCACGTGTTCGGCCCATACAATTGGATTACACTGATCGCCAGGCCGACGATGTGACCGAGTACAAGCAACGCTGCCAGAAGGCCCAGGGCAACGCCCAGACCTTCCAGCAGATAAGGGAAATTCCTCAGCAAAACCTCATAGATATTCATGGCGCCCCATCTTCATGATGCAGGCACCACGGCGTCGTCATGCGATCAATTGCCAAGGTTCGGCAAGCCGGCTACGGGCTTTTTATAGGTATCCACGTACTTAGGCATATTCGACGGTATCGGAGGCAGATTGATTCCTGGAATATACTTGTGAACTATGTCGCCCCAGGTACCGGAATCGGAAATCGCCATGATTCCCTTGTTAAGCTTGGCCAGCAAACCCCTCGAATCGCCCTTGCGTACAGCGAGAGCCATTGGAGCCCGTATCAGGATCTTGCCGGCAATCTTGATGGGCCGGCCCTCGGCCATATAGGTCTGGGCTGAAGTGTAATCCAAGTCCACCGCCGTGAGGCGTCCGATCAGCATATCTTCAATTGCCGTGACATAACTGTCGTAGCTAACCAGCTTGGTCCCCATGTCCGATTTGGCAACATTTGCTTCCATCCAGGCTTGCTGCGACGAACCGCCCTGAACCCCAACGCGGGCTCCACAGCATACGCCGGTGAAAACATTGAGATCTGAATCCTCCGGTAGCACGATGACGTCGTTCGTTTCCCACCATGGAATTGTGAAGTCAATGACTTTGCTGCGTTCTTTGGTCACCGTCAGCCCGGTAACCAGGATGTCGATCTTCCCCGCCGCCAAAGCAGGGATCAGGGACGGAAAGGGCAAATCCTTGAACTTGATGTTAAATCCTTCTTCTTTTGCGATGGCACGCATCGCGTCGATCGAGATGCCTTTGTATTCCCCGTTTTCGACATAAGCCCACGGCGGATAATCCGCCTCAACGCCAGCAACATAAGTCTCGGCTGCAGCAACTGTAGTGGACATCACCATATTGCATGACAAGACAACGGCCACAGCTATCCACCACGCGCTGAGTTGCATCAGCTTCATGTCTCCTCCTTCCCGCACCGCGGGCATGTTGTAATATAAGCAGTTGATTATGATGTCGGCGACCTGCAAACGATACAGTGCGCCAACTTGACGGTCAACGGCCACCGCCAGAGTTACGCTCACTTTCCGTGTATGGTCGCAATTTGGAGGGGATGCGCAAATCGTTGGAATTAATGATGAGAATTACGCTGTTTTGATACAAGAGACGCGGTAAACAATGCGCCCTGTCCGGTCGAATGCTGTGCGGAAAGCAGTCGGACAACAGTTCACATCGGCGGGCCGTCGCATTCATAACGGGCGCTGTCACTGAAGGATGCGGAGTCTCCTGCACCTGAACCGATCAAATCACAAGCAAGCCATTGGCCTACCCTGCGATGGCTGGCATCGCTTTTGTGGGGGTACCGCGTGCGGGCCGGGGCAGCACTGGCGGCGCTGATTGTCGCCAAGCTGGCTACGGTCATTATGCGCAGCCGTGGCGGCCG
>CAZYIP010000214.1:0-4524 GCA_964646895.1 uncultured Salinisphaerales bacterium
GTTCTGTTGCAGTGACTACAGGAGTCCTGTCGGCGCGATGAAAACCCGCATAAAATTGGTCGAAAACGTCTGCTTCGTGGGCGAGACCGGGAGCGGCCACGGGATCGTCATCGACGGGTCGCCCGATATCGGCGGACGCAATCTGGGCGCGCGCCCGATGGAACTGCTGCTGGCGGGCGTCGCCAGCTGCAGCGCCATGGATGTCATTTACATCCTGCGCCGCGCGCGCCAGCCGGTGACGGACTGTGTGGTCGAGGCCAACGGCGAGCGGGCAGACTCGGCACCGCGGGTCTTTACCGATATCCACCTGCGTTTCATCGTATCCGGCAGTGGGCTGAATCCCGCCCAGGTGCGCCGCGCGGTCGAGCTCTCGGCGGAAAAGTACTGCTCGGCCAGCATCATGCTGAGCAAGTCCGTGAACCTGACCCACGATTTTGAAATCCGGGAACCCGGAACCGGCGGCGTTTGATCTGTTGACGGCATATCCGCCATGCAGCGCGCCTCACTTTCACCGGCTCTAGCCGGGGAGGGTATCGTATTGGTTGAACCGACCACCAGGGTCCAGTTGCACGGGTTCAATAACCTCACCAAGACCCTGAGCTTCAATATCTACGACATCTGCTACGCGCGCACCCACCAGGAACAGCGCGAATACATCGAGTATATCGACGAAGTCTACAACGCCGAGCGCCTCACCCAGATTCTCACCGAAGTATCCGGCATCATCGGCGCGAATATCCTCAATATCGCTCGCCAGGACTACGAGCCCCAGGGCGCCAGCGTCACCATGCTCATCGCCGAGGACGAAATCGGCCACGGCGGGAGCGTCGGGCCCGCAGCGGTTGCCGCGCACCTGGACAAAAGCCACATCACCGTGCACACCTATCCGGAGAGTCATCCGGATGACGGGGTGAGCACGTTTCGCGCCGATATCGACGTCTCCACCTGCGGACTGATCTCGCCGCTGCGCGCGCTCGATTTTCTGATCGACAGCTTCGAGTCGGACATCGTCATCATGGATTATCGCGTGCGCGGCTTCACGCGCGACGTGCGCGGCGGCAAGCACTTCATCGACCACAAGATCGAGTCGATCCAGAACTTCCTCGCGGATCACATCACCGAGCGCTACCACATGGTGGACGTGAACGTCTATCAGGAATACCTCTTCCACACCAAAATGCGGCTCAAGGAATTCGATCTGGACGACTACCTCATGGGCGGGGGCATCGAGGACCTGCCGGCGGAGGAAGCCGAAAGCATCCGCGATCGCGTTCATCACGAGATGCTTGAAATCTTCTACGGCCGCAACATGGACCGCTAGCGCACGGCCGCGCATCGATTCCACGGCAGGCCATGGCACTTTTCCCCCGGCTTGCAGCCCGGAGTTTCTTGCGGCACTCTGAACCTGAAATGGGCTAGTCTGCGGGCGGCCGGTGATCGCTGGCTTCCCGGCGGGAGGTGAGCACATGAGGAGCTGCATGGTGGTAGCGATCGACAAGGCCCGCGCACGGTTCTTGCGCCTGCGCCCGGCGGCCGTCCCGGAACTCATGTCCGGGCCGGATCTGGTGGAAACCGAAGTGCTGTACAACCCCAAGCAAAGGGCCGATGACCAGGCCCTGTTCAGCGACCGCTGCGGTGGCCGTAAACGCGCTGGCACCGCCAATGCGTATGATGACCATCGCGCCAATCATCGCAGCGAGGTCGATCGCCGTTTCTTTCGCGAGGTAGCGCAGCGCTGTCTGCGTCTGCAGGCGGCCAGCGGCGACGGACGGGTCGTGCTGGTGGGGGAGCAGCGCATCGTCAGCCAGGTGCGCCAACAGCTGACGCCGCGGCTCAACCACGGCACGGAAGTCGAGGAGCTGGCGGAGAATCTTACCCGTCTCGAACCACCCCAGTTGCACGCTCGCCTTGCACGGCAGCGGCGTCTGCCGGCGCGGCGCCGGCCAGCGGAGCGATCGCGTTGATCGAGCGACACGCCTGTCCGTGAATCTGAAACCCGAGCACCTGGCGCAGCATCTGCAACGCGGGCTGGCGCCGCTGTATCTGCTTGCGGGCGATGAATTTCTGCTGGTGCAGGAAGGCGCCGACGCAGTGCGCGCAAAAGCCCGCGAGGCGGGCTTCTCCGAGCGTGAAGTAATGTACGCCGATGCGGGTTTCGACTGGGGCCGGCTGGCGCGCGCGGGAGAGAACCTGTCCCTGTTCGGCGAGCGCCGCCTGCTCGAACTGCGGCTCGACGCGCGCCTGGGTACGGACGGGAGCGCGGCTCTGCGTGCATGGGCGCGGCGCGCGCCGTCGGACATCGTACTGCTCGTGATTGCCGGCGCACTCGATCGCAAGGCGCGGCAGGCAGCCTGGTATCGCGATGTGGAGCGAGCCGGGGTGAGCGTTTACGCGTGGCCGGTGAAGGGGGAGAGCCTGCGACGGTGGATCGCCGATCGCATGCGCGCGCGCGGGCTGGCGGCGGAGCCGGCGGTCGTCGGCCTGCTGATCGAGCGCACGGAGGGCAATCTGCTCGCCTGCGCACAGGAAATCGACAAGCTCGCGCTGCTGTTTCCCGATGGCTTCGCGGACGCAAGGGCGGTAGCTGCGGCCGTCGCGGACAGCGCCCGTTTTGACGTCTTCGACCTGCCCGACCAGATCCTGGCGGGTGCGGTGCATGACAGTGTAAGACGGCTGGACCGTCTGCGCGAGGAGGGCGTGGACCCGGTGCTGGTGCTGTGGTCGCTGACCCGCGACCTGCGTGTGCTGGTGCGCGCGAGCGCCAGCGTGGCCCGTGGCATCAGCCCGCACCAGGCCCTGGACCGGGCCGGCGTCTGGAAGTCGCGCCGGCGTGCGTTTGCCCGGGCGCTCGAGCGTATCGACCACGATCAGGCACTGCGGCTGCTGGACCGCGCCGGCAAGGTGGACCGCGTGGTGAAAGGCGCGGCGAGCGGCCGCCCGTGGGAAGAACTGTTAAAATTGTGTGTGGGGGCCTGTCCGCAATCATCCGCGGCGCCGCGTGGCACCCGCGATGCGGTCAGCCACGGTGCGGGGAGATGAGCCTGGCAAGACTCCGGATGAACCCCGCCACGGGTGATCGCGAACAGGCCCCAGATGCGACTGGCATGCTGGCAATCATACATTTCGACGGGCCCTGAAACAGCAGTGGTAACGACAGCAGGTTCGACAGCAATCGAAGCACAATTGCGTGACCGGGGGCGGCGGGCGAAAATCGCCGCGCGCGCCATGGCGGTGGCTGAGCCCGGGCGCAAGAATGCCGCCCTGTTCGCGCTGGCCGACGCTATCGAGGCCGGGCATGCGGATCTCCGGGAAGCCAATGAACGGGATCTGGAGGCTGCGCGCGAGGCCGGGCTGGAGGCGGCGCTCGTCGACCGTCTGGAACTGACGCCGTCACGCATCGGGGACATGGCCGAAGGCGTGCGCCAGGTCGCGGCGCTGCCCGACCCGGTGGGTGAAATCATCGATCTCAAGGCGCGCCCGTCCGGGATTCAGGTCGGGCGCATGCGCGTGCCCCTCGGCGTCATCGGCATCATCTACGAATCGCGGCCGAACGTGACCGCGGACGCCGCGGCGCTGTGCCTCAAATCGGGCAACGCGACCATTCTGCGTGGCGGCTCCGAGGCAATCCACTCCAACCAGGCGATCGCCCGCTGCATCGCGCGCGCGCTCAACGATGCGCAATTGCCGCTGGATGCGGCGCAGGTGCTGGAAACCACCGATCGTGCCGCGGTCACCGAGCTGGTACGGCTGTCCGACTGTCTCGATCTGCTGGTGCCGCGCGGCGGCCGCGGCCTGATCGAAATGGTGGCGCGCGAGGCGCGGGTGCCGGTCCTCAAGCATCTCGACGGCGTTTGCCATGTCTACATCGACGACCAGGCCGATGTCGACAAGGCCGAGGCGATCGCGATCAACGCCAAGACCCAGCGCTTCGGCACCTGCAACACCATGGAAACCCTGCTGGTGGCGGAAGGCATCGCAGAGCGCGTGCTGCCGGGGCTGGCGGCGCTGTACCGTCAGGCGGGGGTGGAGTTGCGCGGCTGCCAGCGGACCCGCGAGATCGTCCCCGACGCGGAGCCGGCGCGGGTAGAGGAATGGTCCACCGAATATCTGGCGCCGATCCTGTCGGTGCGGGTCGTGGCCGATCTGGATGCGGCCATCGAGCATATCGCCCGCTTCGGCTCCGGCCATACCGACGCCATCGTCACCGAAAATCTGAGCCGCGCGCAGCGTTTCCTCCGCGAAGTGGACTCCAGCTCCGTGATGGTCAATGCCTCGACCCGCTTCGCCGACGGCTTCGAATATGGCCTCGGCGCCGAGATCGGCATCTCGACCGACAAACTGCACGCACGCGGGCCGGTCGGACTGGAGGGGCTGACATCACTCAAGTATGTGGTGATCGGTGACGGCCATACACGTTAAGAGCCTGTCCGCGAATAATACGCGCCCGCGACGGCGACCGTTTTTGTGCGGCGCAAGGAAGGCGCGGCGAAGTGGACTCACCGTCCACGAGTCGGGCCTGACACG
>CAZYIP010000215.1:0-4511 GCA_964646895.1 uncultured Salinisphaerales bacterium
AGAACCTCAGCTTCCCAAGCTGATGACGTGGGTTCGATTCCCATCACCCGCTCCACGTTGTTCTTGCCCGCCAGACGACCAATCCATACACTGAGCCTGCCTTGTGCGCCGAGCGCCGGGGTCCGGCCGAATGATGGTGCACACTGCACCTGTTCCGCCTGGCAGGGGGTGGTCTGACCTGCGGGGAGCAATGATGGAGAAAGCATGAAGATAGCGCTGAAAGCCGTTCTGATCGTCGTCGGCATCGTGGTGATCCTTGTCGTGGCGCTGGTGGGGTACATTTCCCTTGTCTTCGATCCGAACGACTACAAGCCGCAGATTGCACAGGCGGTAGAGCAGAAGACCGGTCGCCAGGTGAGCATCCCCGGCACGATCGGGTTGTCGGTCTTTCCCTGGCTCGGCATCGACATGGGCCGGGTCGAAGTGGCAAATGCCAAGGGTTTTGGCGACAAGCCGTTCGCCTCGATCGACAGTGCCGCGGCAAGCATCAAGATCCTGCCGCTGCTGCACAAACAGGTCGAACTGGGCTCGCTGACCCTGCAGGGATTGACCGTTCGACTCGCACGCGACAAACAGGGCCGCAACAACTGGTCCGACATCAGCAAACGGCTTTCCGGCGAGTCCGCCGGCAAACCGGCCCCGCCCCCGCAACCGAAGCCGGGCAGTGGCGGCGAGTCCGGAGGCTTCACGCTCAATTCATTGCAAGTGGCGGGTGTGCAGGTCAAGGATGCCCAGGTCTTCTGGGACGATGCCAGCACCGACACGCATTATCATTTGCGCGATTTCGCGCTGCGTACCGGCAAAATCGAACTCGGCAAGCCGTTCACGCTCAACGTGAGCTTCGATCTCGATTCCCGCGAACCTCAATACACCGCCGGCGTGAAACTGGTCAGCCAGGTGACGGCCGACCCGCAACGCGAGGTCTACGATCTCGGCGATCTGCAGCTGACGATCGATGGTCACGGCGACGCCGTGCCGGGCGGCAAGCAGCAGATAGAACTGACCGGCGGCGCCACGGCCGACCTGAAGGCGCAGACCGCGAGCGTGGATGATCTGGTGCTGAAGGTTGCCGGGCTCGTGGCTCACGCACAGATGAAGGGCACGAAGATCCTTGGTCAGCCGCAATTCCAGGGCACCATGAAGGTGGAACCATTCAGCCCGCGGGACGTTTTCGCGAAGCTCGACATGACGCCGCCGCCGACCCAGGATGAAGCCGTGCTGGGCAAGGCCAGCCTCGATTCCAGTTTCACTGCCGGCACCGACAAGATTGGCCTGAGCGACTTGAAGATCGTGCTCGACGACACGCATCTGACCGGCACGGCGGCGGTGAACAATTTCAGCAAACCCGCCATTCGCTTCGATCTGGCCGTGGATGCCATCGACGCGGACCGCTACTTGCCGCCACCAGCCGAAGGAGAGTCCGCCGGCGCGAAGCCGGCTGCGGATACCAGCAAGAAGCCGGGCACATCGGTAGCCGCGACGCCCATCGATCTGGAGGCTCTGAAGCCGCTGGATGTCGCTGGCAAGTTAAGCATCGGCAAGCTCAAGGCGATGGGGCTGCGCATGCATGATGCGTCGGTGCAACTGACCGCAAAGGACGGCGTGCTGCGGGTCGAGCCGCTGACCGCGGAGCTGTACGAAGGCAAGCTCACCGCGACTTCAACGATCAAGGCGGCCGGTAACCAGAGTTATGCGTTCACCGTGAATGCGAGCGGCATCCAGGCCGGACCGATGCTCAAGGACATGGCCGACAACGGCCTCATCGATGGCACCGGCAATCTCAAACTGGACCTGCACTCGACGGGCAAAACGGTGGGCGCGGTGCGCCAGGCCCTGGCGGGCACCCTCAGTTTTGCATTTCGCGACGGAGCCATCAACGGCTTCAACCTGGCGGAGATCATTCGCAACGCCAAGGCCCGCCTCACCGGCCAGAACGTGACCAGGGGCGCGCCCCTGAAAACCGATTTCTCCGAGCTGACCGGCAGTGCCAGGGTGGACCAGGGTATCCTCACGAACGACGATATGGAGCTCAAGAGCCCGCTGTTCCGTGTTACGGGCAAGGGCAAGGTGAACCTGGTCGACAATACGCTGGATTATCTGGTCCGGGCATCGGTCGTCAATACCCTCAAGGGGCAGGGAGGCAACGAACTGGCGGACCTGAGAGGGGTGACGGTGCCGATCCAGCTCAGCGGCGATATGATGTCACCAAAATATCGTCTTGATCTGGCGGCGGCCCTTGCCAGCGTGCAAAGCGAGCGGGTCGATGAAGCCAAGGAGAAGGCAAAGGAGCGTCTCAAGGAAAATGAGCAGAAGTTGCGCGACAAGGCCCGCGAGAAGTTGCAGGATCTGTTTCACTGATACAGCGCTGCGCGCGACGGCAGCGCATGTGCGCGTGATGTGATATTTCGCGGATCCGCGCTGGCGTTGCTTTTGCTGCTGGCGACAGGCGTGTCGGCGGCGCAGTTGCGCTCGCTCCAGGTTGCGGAGCATGACGGTGTGTACCGTGTCACGGCCGCTGCGCGGCTCGACGCGTCGCCGCAGGCGGTATTCGCGGTGCTGACGGACTATGCGCATCTCAAGCGCCTCAATCCGTCCATTCTGTCGGTTCGGGTACTGGACTCGCAGCCCTCCGGCGCCGGCCATGTCGTCACAAGGATACATTTGTGTGTCTGGGCTTTTTGCAAAACCCTGCAGCAGGAACAGGTCATGTCGGTGCCCCGGCCGTGGGTGTTGCACACGCGTATCGTTCCCGCCGGCAGCGAATTCCGTTCCGGCGAGGCGGACTGGCGGCTGGTCGATTGCGATGGCGCAACCTGCCTCGATATTGACGCAAGCATTCAGCCTGATTTCTGGGTGCCGCCCTTGATCGGCCCATGGGTCATTCGTCGCGGACTGCGCGACGAAGCGGTTCAGACGATCACCAATCTGGAGCGGCTGGCACGGCAGCGTCCTGTGGCATCAGGTCGATGACGGACTCGCCCGGTACCTTCGCGCGGCAGGTACTCGCCTGGTACGACCGCCATGGTCGCAAGGATCTGCCATGGCAGAATCCGCGCGACGCGTATCGGGTGTGGGTGTCGGAGGTGATGCTGCAGCAAACACAGGTAGCCACCGTCATCCCGTACTTCGAGCGCTTCATGCAGCGTTTCCCGGATGTCACCGTGCTGGCGGATGCATCTGTCGATGACGTGCTCGGCTACTGGGCCGGGCTTGGTTACTATGCTCGTGCGCGTAATCTGCACAAGGCCGCGCGCATCGTTCGCGACCATCATGACGGCTCCGTACCGACCGATTTCGACGCGCTGCTGGCGTTACCGGGCATTGGTCGCTCCACTGCCGGGGCCATTCTCGCGCTTGCGGCCGGCCGTCGCTATCCGATCCTCGATGGTAACGTGAAGCGCTTGCTGGCGCGCTATCATGCGGTGCCGGGCTGGCCGGGGGAAACCGCTACCGCGCGCCGCCTGTGGGCGCTGTCCGATGAACATACGCCGGCGCCGCGCGTGGGCGATTACACCCAGGCGGTCATGGACCTCGGCGCCATGATTTGCACCCGTGGGCGCCCGGCATGTGACCGCTGCCCGCTGCGCGACGGCTGCGCGGCATTCGCCGAGGGTCGGGTCGATGCCTATCCGGCGGCGCGCCCCAGGCGTCATCGGCCGTTGCGGCGCACGCGCATGCTGGCACTGGCGCGGGCGGATGGCGGCATCATGCTGGAGAGGCGGGCGCCGGCGGGTGTTTGGGGTGGTTTGTGGTGTCTGCCGGAAATCGACAGCGATGCCGCAGTCGAGGACTGGTGCCGTCGGCGGCTGGGTGTCGATGTGCGCGTCCTTGCGCATTGGCCGGTACTGCGCCACGGTTTCACGCATTTCGAACTGGAGATCGAGCCGATTTACGTCATGCTTGAGGGCGCGGGCACGGTCGTCATGGAAGGTCCCGACCGTCTTTGGTATAACGGCGATCATGATGAGCGACCCGGCATGCCTGCGCCGGTCCGAAAACTGCTCGAACAACTGGAGAATTCCTGAAGAGGTATCCAATGGCGCGAATGGTGCATTGTGTAAAGCTCGGCAAAGAGGCCGAAGGTCTGGCTGCGCCGCCTTACCCGGGCGAACTGGGCAAGCAGATTTACCTGAACGTATCCAGCGAGGCCTGGCAGATGTGGCTCGCGCACCAGACTCGACTGATCAACGAATACCGGCTGACTCCGGTGGAGCCGCAAGCGCGCCGGTTCATCGAGGACGAGATGCGCAAGTTCTTCTTCGGTGGCGGCGAGCCCGCCCCGACGCACTACACGCCCCCGGGCGAGTGATGTCGTTCGATCGCCGCTTGACGTCCATCCGCCAGGCCTGTTTAATATCGCCTCCTGCGCGTGGTGAACGACTCCCGAAGCCTCCAGCGGCCTCACGCCGCCGGTAAAGCGCGCAACTCGAAAAACGGCCAGGTAGCTCAGTCGGTAGAGCAGTGGACTGAAAATCCTCGTGTCGGTGGTTCGATTCCGCCCCTGGCCACCA
>CAZYIP010000216.1:0-4494 GCA_964646895.1 uncultured Salinisphaerales bacterium
GGTAAGCGGCACGGCGCCGCGTCGCGTAATACCCCAGGCCACAGGCCGCGCCGATGACGAGGGCGGCCTTGAGCTTTGGGTCGATCGTTTTTTCAGTCATTGGCTACTCAGATTGTGTGCGGTATTGATGAGGCCGACGTGCGAGAAGGCCTGTGGAAAATTTCCCAGCAGCCGTCCCGCGGTCGGATCGTACTGTTCCGACAGCAAGCCGACGTCGTTGCGCGCGGAAAGCAGGCGCTCGAAGATGTGGCGTGCCTCGCCCGTGCGGCCGAGGGCAATGAGCGCGTCCGCCAGCCAGAATGAGCAGACCACGAACGCGCCCTCGTCGGTACGCCGGCCGCGGGCGTCGGAGTAACGCCAGACGAAACCATCGTGGCCGAGTTCCCGTTGAATCGCCTCGATGGTGCCGGTCATGCGTGGGTCATTGGCTGGCAGAAAGCCCACGATCGGCATGCGTAGCAGCGCCGCATCGAGTGCCGGCGAATCGTAGCGCTGGACGAAGGTGTTGCGCTCGGCGTCGAAGCCCTCTCGGCAGACATCGGCATGAATGTTCGCGGCCAGCGCGTGCCAGCGTTGAGGATCGCCCTCAAAGCCAAAGCGCTCGATCGTGCGGGCGGCAAGATTGGCGGCAGTCCAGGCCATCACCTTCGAGTGGGTATAGTTGCCCTGCTCGTTGCCAAGCTCCCAGATGCTGGCGCCCGGCTCGCGCCAGTGGCCTTCCAGAAAATCCAGTAACCGGACTTGCGCGCCCCATTCCTCACCGCCCAGCTTCAACCCATGTTCATGGGCGAGGTAGACGGCGCTGACGACCTCTCCGTAAATGTCGATCTGGCGCTGATGATAGGCGCCGTTGCCGCTGCGCACGGGCTGGCTGCCCTCGTATCCGCTCAGCCATTCAAGCTCATGCTGCGGGATGCGCCAGTCTCCGTCGAGCGCATACACCGGCTGCAGTTTCGCAGGGTCGCCGGCCGATACCCGCAGCAGCCATTCGCGCCATTCCCGTGCCTCGGTATCGTAGCCGGAACCCAATAGCGCGCGCAGGACGAACGAGGCATCGCGTAGCCAGGTGAAGCGATAGTCATAGTTTTTCTTGCCATGCGGACGCTCCGGCAAAGCCATGGTCGGCGCTCCGACCATGCCGCCGGTTTTGTCATCGGACAGCGCCTTCAACGTCAGCAGCGAGCGAACGACCGGTTGGCGCCATTCATGCGATCGGGAGTAATGGCCGCTCCAGCCGCACCACCAGGATTCGGTCTCTTTGAGCGCCCGTTCGCCATCGCACGGATCAGGTTCTTTCTCGTGAGCGCTGTGCCATGTCATGACGCAGGGCACGCGCTGGCCCTGGCTCACGGTGAACCGAGCCGAGCAGTCTTGCGGATTACAGTCGATCCGGAACGGCGTATGCAGTTGCACGCCGTGCGGGCCGGCGAGCGCATGCATACCGTAGTCGCGGGGCCGCGTCCACGGAGCGATGCGGCCGTAGTCGAAGCGCAGCAGCGCGTCCATCCGCATCGCCACGCTGCCCGTGCGACCCTCGACCATGCGCACCAGATCGATGACCTCGTGGTCGCCGCGTGGCAGTGCCAGCAGGTCGATCAGCGCGACTTCCCCCGACGCCGTCTTGAAGACCGTTTCGAGCACCATGGTGTCGCCGCGATAGTGGCGCGTCACGGAAGTTGGTGTCTCGCACGGTGCGATCGACCAGTAGCCGTTGTCGGCCGAGCCGATCAATGCGGCGCAGCAGGCCGGGGAATCGAAGCGCGGCAGACACAGCCAGTCGATCGAGCCGCCGCGCGCCACCAGCGCGGCGGTACGCATGTTGGCGATCAGGGCATAACCTTCTATGGGGTGGCTCATGAGGGTCGGCTCTCCAGCAATTTCAGCAGTGCGCGCTCATCCGCGCTGACATCGGTGCTGTGGGCGTCTTCTTCGGCTGCGTCGCGGAAATTGCGCAGCGTGCGACCATCCAGGTAATACGCGACGACCCGCGGATCGATGTAGCTGCTCTTCGTGACCGCCGGCGTGTTGCCGAGCCGTTCGGCCACCGAGCGTACGGTGGCGCGCACATTGGCCCTCGCCTGTCGGGCATTGGCGGCCGCGCCCAGCGCATCCAGGGCCAGCGCCGCAAGCGAGGTGCCGGCCCAGGTGCGGAAGTCCTTGGCGCTGAAGCCTTCGCCCATCACTTCGTGGATGTAGTCGTTGAGGTCTTCGCTGTTGACATTGACCTTGCGCCCGTCAGCGTCGAAATATTTGAAAATCGAGCGCCCCGGAAGATGATCCAGCTCGGCGACAATGCGCGCCAGGCGTTCGTCCTCGACGTGTTTCTCCTGCGTCTGTCCGCCCTTGCCGGCGTAGTGGAAGATCAATTCATCATCCTCGATGCGCAGATGTCGGGAA
This sequence comes from uncultured Salinisphaerales bacterium, assembly GCA_964646895.1. Taxonomy (GTDB): domain Bacteria; phylum Pseudomonadota; class Gammaproteobacteria; order Nevskiales; family CAZYIP01; genus CAZYIP01. The sequence goes on from CAZYIP010000216.1 coordinate 2,398, forward strand.
CACAGGGTCGTCAGCCCGTAGGAGTCGTTTTCGGCGGAGTAGTGGGCGTTGCCCGGCCGAAAATAGGCGGTGTCGATCAGCCGGACCATGCACGCCAGTACCTTTTCCCGACTGTTGTCGTGGCGACTCAGATGTTGGCCGGTGACACGGCGCATCGTCCTCAACCGCCGGGCGAAGCGAATGATGCGGTCGTACTTCTGTTGCTCCCGGCTTTCACGCCAGGCCGCGTTGTAGATGTACTGCTTGCGCCCGGCACTGTCGCGGCCGGTGGCATGGATCTTCGCGTCCGGATCGGGGTCGATCTCGACATGAGTCCAAGCCGGCGGAATGGCCAGCGATTTGATCCACCGGCGCTGCCTGCGATCGCGAATGGTGTGGCCACCTTGATCGCGGTAGGTAAAGCCGGTGCCCCAGCGTTGGCGGCTGATCATGGCTGCGTCTGCGAAAGACCATCGTTTCCTCTGTTGTAGCGTGCGAGCCGGGCCTGTCAAACCACTCACGGCCCATCCCGCTCCTGACGTCATTCCCGCGCCGGCGGGAACTCAGTGCCTTCCACGGGCCTGGGCCAGGTCACTGGCCGCCCTCCTGCCGGGGCAGCGGTGCGATCGCCGGCCCTTCGACCACTTCGCCGTCGGTGCGGAAGCGGCTGCCGTGACAGGGGCAGTCCCAGCTCCGTTCGGCGTCGTTCCAGTGCACTTCGCAGCCCATATGGGTGCAGGTGGCGGAAACTGCCATGACCTGCCCCTGCTCGTTGCGGTAGGCCGCAAGCTTCTGGCCGCCCGCCTGAACCACCTTGCCCTGGCCGGGCTGTACAGCATCCAGTTCCTGTCGCGCGCCGCTGCTCAACAACTTGCTGGCATACTCTTTCGCGACTTCCATGTTGTGCTTCACGAACTGTTCCGCGGATTTCGCCGGCGTGAAACGGCCCGGTTTGTACAGGTCGCTCCAGGGGTTGTCCGTTCCCGTGATTTCGTTGGCGATGAGCGTCGCGGCCAGCGTGCCGTAGACCAGCCCGTCGGTGGCGTAGCCGGTGGCGATGTAGGTGTTCGAGGCAGCGACGCTCCTGCCGATGTAGGGCAGAAGGTCCGGTGAGCGATAGTTCTGCGCCGACCACCGGAAGGCGATGGATTCCACCGGGAAGGTCGAGGTTGCAAAGTCTTCGAGCCGCTTGTAACACTCGGCGGTGTGCTCTTCCTGGCCTGTCGCGTGCCTGGCGCCGACGACCACGAGAAAACGCTCACCGCCAAAGTCCGCGCCGCGGATCGAATGCTTGGGCTGGTCGACGCTCCAGAAGATGCCTTCCGGATAGTTGCCGTTGTCCAGGCGTGCGGCAAGGCCATATTCGCGGCCGCAGGTCATGCCGGTCTGTACCATGTGCACGCCCTTGGGCGTGTGCGTGGCCAGCACGATGGCGTCGGCGTTGATGCGCCCGTTGCGGGTTTGCACCGTGCCTTGTTTGCCGTCGATGTCGCTTGCGTGGGTGTTTTCGAAGAACTGGCAGGTGTCGGAGGCGACTGCCCGGGCCAGCCCGCGCACATAGGCGGCCGGGTTGATCTGTGCCTGGTCTTCGATTGCAAGCGCTTTGGTGATGGTGAATGGCAGCGGCAGCGTGTCCACGAGCCGGGCGTTCAGCCCTGCCTGGCGCGCTGCTTCGAATTCCTTTTCGATGATCTCCCGCTGCTCCGGCGACGATTCCGTGGCATACAAGTGCCATGCGCGCGGAAAGAACTGGCAGTCGATGTGGTGCTCTTCCACCAGCTTGCCGATCAGGTCGATGCTCGCCTTGCGCGAGGCAACGACTGTCTTTACCGTCTCTTCGTCCCATTTCTCCTTGAGCTTGTACAGGTGTTCATCCACGGTGGTGTACAGGTTACCGGTCGAGCCGCCGGTGGCGCTGGAGCCGATCTCACCGGCTTCCACCAGGGCGACCTTCTTCCCGGCCCTGGACAGTTGCATCGCCGTGGTGACACCGGTAATGCCGCCACCAACGATGGCAACATCGGCGGAAATGTCCCGGTCGAGCGAAGGAAAGCCGGTGGACCGGGAGTGTCCGAGCCAGAGTGATTGCGTATTCATGGCAGTCTCCTGACGTTGATT
>CAZYIP010000217.1:0-4487 GCA_964646895.1 uncultured Salinisphaerales bacterium
TATGCCGGAGAAACGACCGTCGCCTCGGGCGCGCTGATCATCGGTGGCGACAGCGGGCATGCCGAGGCCGTCGTGGCGGGCGATGTCCGCGTGGACAGCGGCGGTGCACTCGGCGGCCACGGCGTCGTCGTCGGCAGCGTCGATGTGGGTGCCAACGGGCATCTGGCGCCGGGGTATTCCATCGGTACGCTCGTTATCCGCGATGACCTGACACTTGCCAAAGACGCCGTGCTCGACTTCGAGTTCGGCACGGGCGTCCCCTCTTTTGCCGGGGCCGGAGAAGGTGACAGCGTGCGCGTGGGAGGTCATCTCAGTGTGAACGGTGCCGTGCTCGATATCACGGATACCGGCGATTTCGGCCCCGGTCTTTACCGCCTGTTCGAGTACCAGGGCGAGCTCACCGAAACCGGTGGCGGAATCACGATCGGGTCCACCCCGGACGACACCCGGCCCGGCGGCACCTACGTGGTGCAAACGCTAAGGGGCGACAGGCAGATCAATCTGCTCAACACCACCGGCATGGCGTTGTCTGAATGGAACGGCAACGGCAAGGCGAATGGCGACCACGCAGGCGGCGGCGACGGCACCTGGTCGGTGGCCGCGCATAACTGGACGGACCCCGACTACAAGGTCAGCGCGCCGATGCAGCCACAGCCGCGCTTCGTCATTTTCGGTGGCGAGGCCGGGGTGGTCACGGTGGACAACGGTGAGGGCGCGGTTCAGGCGGCCGGAATGCAGTTTGCCAGCGATGGTTATGTGCTGAAAGGCGACAGGCTGACGCTGGTGCCCGACGCCGAGCACGACGCGCCGGTAAAGATCCGCGTCGGCGACGGCAGCGCCGCGAGCAGTCGCTACACGGCAGAGATCGGTAACGTCATCGCGGGTAATATCGGGCTGCGGAAAACCGGCGCCGGCACCTTGCTGCTGGCAGGCGCGAACACCTACAGCGGCGGCACGACCATCGAGGCGGGCACCCTGGTCGGGCACGCGGACAGCCTGCAGGGCGATATCCACAATAACGCCCGTCTGGTGTTCGATCAGGATACCGCGGGTACTTACGCCGGAGGCATTTCCGGTTCCGGCCATCTGACCAAAGCGGGCGCGGGCACCCTCACGCTCACCGGGTCGAACAGCTACACCGGCGGCACCACGATCGCAGCAGGCACGCTCGCCGGGGACACCGACAGTCTCCACGGAAGCATCATCAATGATGCGAATCTGGTCTTTGCCCAAAAAACCGACGGCACGTTTCAGGGTGCCATCTCGGGTGCCGGCGGTGTGACCAAGCAGGGGGCGGGCACGCTCCGGCTGACAGGCGCCAACACCTACAGCGGCGGGACCATCGTCGCCGACGGCACGCTGATCGGTGACACCGACAGCCTCCAGGGCGACACCCGGAACGACGCCCGGCTGATACTCGACCAGGACGTGGATGGCACCTTCACGGGCGTCATTTCAGGTGCCGGCAGCGTGGTAAAGGCGGGCGCGGGAGTGCTTGTGCTGAACAGCGCCAATTCGTATACGGGCCGCACGGTGGTTCGGAGCGGCGGCCTCATCGTGGGCTCGGACAGCGAGCGTTCGAGCGCGTCCATCAGGGGCGAAGTGGTGGTGCGGGATGGCGCTACCCTGGGCGGTCACGGTGCCATCGGCGCCCTGGTCGCGGAGGGCACGGTCGAACCCGGCAACTCGATCGGCACACTGACGGTCAACGGTGACTATACGACCACGCCAGGCTCGGTTTACGTCGCCGAAGTCGATGCGCAGGGCCATCACGACCTGATTGACGTCACCGGCAAGGCCGCGCTCGGCGGCGGGCGTCTCGATGTCCGGGCCGCGACGGGTAACTACCAGACGCAAACCGATTACACGCTGATCACCGCCGGTGGCGGTGTGACCGGGCAGTTCGACGACGTGACGTCGAACCTCGCGTTCCTGGAGCCGACGCTCGCCTATATGCCGAATGATGTCGTGCTCACGCTCACCCGCAACGATGTCGACTTCACCTCCGTGGCGGCAACCGGGAATCAGCGCAACGTGGCCGGCGCGGTGACCGGCCTGGGCTACGGCAATCCCCTGAACAGCGCCATTACCGGTCTGGATGCGCCAGGTGCTCAACAGGCCTTCGATAGCCTTTCCGGCGAGTTTTACGCCAGCCGCCAGACGGCGCTGCTCGTCGACAGCGCCCATGTGCGTCGCGCCGTGAGCGATCGGCTCGACCGTCATTGCGTGGCGTCGTCCGCTGCGAACGCTTCCCGGGCATGGCGCGACGCATGTGGCGGCACCCTGTGGATGCGTGCCTATGGCGGCTGGAGTGATATCGACGGCGATGGCAATGCCGCGGGCATGGACTTCAATGGCTCCGGCGTTTTCATCGGCGCGGACCAGACCGTCGCTTCCGATGTTCGTCTCGGCTTTGTAGCCGGTTATGGAAACGCGGACACCGAAGTGCGCGACCGGGCATCCAGCGGCACCGACCGGAGCTATCAAATCGGGCTGTATTCCAGCGCCCGCCGCGGGGCACTGGAGGTCGAGATGGGTGCCGTCTATGGCTGGCACGATCTCGACGGCCAGCGCGATATCCGCTTTCACGGCCTCAGCGAGTCGGTTTCGTCGGATTCCCGTGCCGAAACCGCGCAAGTGTTCGCGCAGGCAGGCTACGGGTTCCAGGTCGCGGCCGCACGACTGACGCCGTTCGTGCGCGGCGCCTACGTTCACCTCGGCACGGACGGATTCACCGAAACAGGTGGCGATGGCGCGCTCGAGGTGTACGGGCAATCCCGTTCCATCGGTATGTCGCTGGCGGGTATGCGGCTGGGCAGCGTATTGAATGCCGATGGCGCAGCGCCCGTTCGCATTGGCATGCTGGCGGGCTGGCGTCATGTTTACGGCGAGGTGACACCCGAGGCGCGGATGGCGCTTGGCGACGGGGCATCGTTCACGGTCGAAGGGGTGCCGCTGGCGCGGGATACGCTTGTCGTCGAGGCGGGCCTGGGTGCCAGGATCGGCGACCGCTGGACGTTGGGGGCATCGTACGTCGGCGAGTTTGGCGGCGGCATGAAATCCAACGGCGTCAAGGCGGACGTGGCCTGGTATTTCTGAGAGTCGCGAACAACCTCTGATTCGAGCGATTTTTCCGCGGCTGCTAAACTGGGCCGATGAATGCCTCCCCATCGTCGACCGATGCCCGTCGGGTCGAGCTGACCGAGCATCCCCGGCGCCGTGAACTGCTCGCCGAAGTGCACGCCCGCCCGGTCGTGCCATTGCGCACACCGCAGCATCTGACCCATCTCGCGCTTTACGTTGGTACCGGCGACCACGCGCGTGAGCTCGCGCATCTGGCAGCGCTGTGTCAGGAGCTGGACGTCGATCCACCGTTGTCGAAGACCGGGCCCGTGCTCATTGAAACCGGCACTTTCCGGCTGCGCTGGGAGCCCCACGCGGAGTTTTCCACCTATACCATCTTCTCCCGCGAATCGGCTGCGCAGCCCTTTCGGGTGACCGGCCTCGACTCCGTTCCGGCGCATTGGGCCAGGCAGTTGCCAGGTCAGCTTCTGGCAGCCAGTCATCTCAGCGTGGTGCCTGCCGAGGGGGTGGCGGACGGCTCCGAGCCGGTGATGGAGTATTTCGACCCGCAGAGTCTTGCGGGCAGCCGCTGTGCGGGCGGAGCGGCCACGGTATGGACCGACTTTCAGCCGCAGGCCGATGGTTTTACACGCTTTCTCGTGCTCGATCACGGGCTTCGCCCGGCCCAGGCCGGGCGCCTGATCCAGCGCCTGCTGGAGATAGAAACCTATCGGCTGATGGCATTGCTTGCGCTCCCCATCGTACGCCAGATCATGCCGGAGATTACCCGCATGGAGAACAGCCTGGGCGATCTGACCGAGCACATGGCAAGCACCTGCGACGCGATACAGGAGCAGGACCTGCTGGCGTCGCTGTCTTCCCTGTCCGCGCATGTGGAGCGGATCATCGCCCGGAGCAACTTTCGTCTCGGCGCCGCCGCCGCCTACTCGACGCTGGTCTGGAGCCGTATCGACGCACTGCGCGAGGAGCGGGTCGAAGGTGTCAGCACGGTGCAGGAATTCATGAGCCGCCGGCTGGCCCCCGGCATGGACACGTGCCAGGCCATCTCCGAGCGGCTCGACCGGCTTTCGGGCCGTGTCAGCCGCGCTGCCAGCCTGCTTCGCAGCCGCGTCGATCTGGCCCTCGAAGCGCAGAACCGCGATCTGCTGGCATCCATGAACCGGCGCAGCCGGCTGCAGTTGCGTTTGCAGACCACCGTCGAGAGCCTGTCGGTGGTCATCCTGAGCTACTACACCGTCAGCATCATCCATTACGCCCTGCGCGGACTCGATGCGACCGGGCTGCGCATTCCCGTGGATCTGCTCACCGGCCTGAGCATCCCGCTCGTGATTCCCGCCGTTGCGGTCGGCGTTCTCGCCATTCATCGCTGGGTGGAGCGCGCCGATGTGACCACCGGCGACTAG
>CAZYIP010000218.1:0-4407 GCA_964646895.1 uncultured Salinisphaerales bacterium
ACATATTCCCGCGCCAGCCCGCAGGCTTCCTCCGCGGACAGGTCGTCATCCAGGGCGAGCGCAACCCACAAGCCGTCGATGAACGCCGTGAGGCCTGTGGCTATCCGCCGTGCGCGCGCACGCGGGACAATCTGTTGTAGCCAGAACGAGAGGTTTCGGCGCAGGCGCGCGATATGTACCCGCCGCAACCGGACCAGATTCGGCGGCCATGACGAGGACCGGGACCAGAACGCCAGCCAGGCACTGACGGCCTGCGGCTCGATCTGTTCCGCCGCGAAGTTGCCTTCAATGATGGCGAAGACTTTCGCGAGGGGCCCGTCTACCGCGCGGCAACGCGTCTGCACCGCGAGCTTCAGCCGCTTCTGGAAATGCCTCACCGTGGCTTCGAGCAGTTCGTCCTTGCTGCCGAAGTAGTGGCGAATGATGCCGGGCGACAACCCCGCCTCCTGCGCGATATTCACCACCGTCGCCTGCTCCAGCCCCTGGCGGCCGATCACTTCCAGGGCGGCTGTCATCAGCTGACGCCGGCGTACCGGATACATTCCCACCTTGGGCACGGTGTTCCCCCCCCGACGTACGGTTCAGCCAATCGTATCAACAGCATCGAAATCCGGCAGCACCGGGGCCACGCGGGGCAACCGCGATCGTGCCTTGAGTGCGTCCTCTTCAACCCCGAGGTTGCGCACGTACGCGCGGGAGGCATCCACATGCGGCTGGAAATCCCACGGCGTATAGGTGCCGCTCGTCAACGCGCGGTGTAAAAACAGGCGTCGCTGCTGGCTGTCGATCACCGCGCTTTTGATCGTTGCCGGCGACCAGCGATCCAGGGCAGCCCCACGCAGCATGTTCTCGACGCTGGCGTAATCGGGATGCCCGGCCCGGTTGACGCGCTCGTCCGGATCGTCAGCAAGATTGTAGAGTTCTGCCGGATCGCTGTCGGAATAGACGTACTTGAGATCGCCGCGGCGCACCATGAAGCGTGGCCCCAAGGCACCCTCTCCCAGATACTCGGCGCAAACGTCCCGATCCTCAACAGTATCGCCATTCAGCAGGGGGGCAAGACTTGCTCCGTCCACTGTCGCCAACGGCCCTGTCCGGCTGCTGGCGCCGGCGATATCGAGCAATGTAGGCAACATGTCGACCAGCGAAACACCGCTTTCCACGCGGTGCGGCGCCCAGCGCCGGGGCCAGTGCACGATCAGGGGCACGCGGCAAGACCATTCGAAGAAGGTCATCTTGTACCACAGGCCCCTCTCGCCCAGCATGTCGCCGTGGTCGGCGGTGAAGATCACCACCGTATCGTCCGCGAGGCCGGTATCCTCCAGGGCACGCAGCAGCCGACCAACCTGCTCGTCCACGTAGCTGATCATGCCGTAGTACGCGTGCCGGGCGTTGCGGATGCGCTCGCCGGTGATGTCGTAGCGATGCATTCCCGCCTGGTAATACAGCCGGCGGCTGTGAGGGTCCATGTCCTCGGGTGCGAGGGCTGCGACCCGGGGCATGTCGATATCCTGCGGATCGTACAGGTCCCAGTGCTCCGGCCTGCAATTGTAGGGATCGTGCGGATGGGTCAGCGAGACGGTGAGGAAGAAGCTGCGATCATCCGGAGCGCGCGCGAGATCATAGAGCTTGCGTTCGGCCTGCCAGGTCGTTTCCTCATCGAAGTCCATCTGCAACGAGCGCCGGCACGGCCCGGCTTCGACCACGCTGGCCATGTGCTGCGACCACGTGTAGTGCGTCGGCTCGCGCTGCCAGTCCGGTGTCCAGCCGAAATCCGCCGGATAGATGTCGGTCGTCAGCCGCTCCTCGTAACCGTGCAGCTGATCGGCGCCGATGAAATGCATCTTCCCGGACAGGATGGTGCGATAACCCTCGGCTCGCAGATAATGCGCCACCGTCGGTATCGACGACGGAAATTCCGCGGCGTTGTCATAAGCGCCGATCGCCGATGCCAGCCGCCCGCTCAGCATGGAAAATCTCGACGGCGCACATAACGGGAAATTGCAGTAGGCATTCTCAAAAACGACGCCCGCATCGGCCAGCGCCGTGATGCGCGGCGCCTTGACCAGCGGATGCCCGTAGGCAGGCAGCGCGAGTGCACTGAGCTGGTCCGCCATGACAAACAGGATATTTGGCTGACGCGAGGCGCCCTGATGATCTTGCACGCGACCCTCCCCCTTCTCAGGGCTTGAATGCACTAGCGATGGCAGCGGATGCCGGTTTGCCATCCGTCGTCTTGACACCCTCGAGCCAGCCATCGACAACATCCTTGTGCGCGGTGATCCATTTTTTCGCCACCACGGCCTTGTCGATCTTTTCGAAGCTGTAGTCGTAAATCCACTTGCTTTGCGCTTCCGACGTGACCGCGAACTGTTTCAGAAACCGCGCAAGGTTGGGATCGTCCTGCATGAACTTCTTGTTGGCGATCGTATAAATGACGTACTTGCCTCCCCATATGCCCTTGGGATCCTTGAGGTATTTGATGTGGTAAGCCACGTTCATCCAGTGCGGCTTCCAGCCCAGGAAAGCGACCCACTTGTGGCTCTTCATCCGGCGACCGGCCTGCGCCAGCATCGCTGCAGTGGTGCTCGGCATGACCTCCCACCCCTGCAGGTCATAGGTACCGTTCTCGATGGCTTTCTTGACGATCAGGTTACCGTCGCTGCCGGCGTCGATGCCGTAAATGACCTTTCCGAACTTGTCCGGATACTTGTGCAGATCGGCGATCGAATGCACGCCCGCCTTCCACACGTAATCCGGCACCACGATGCCGTACAGGGCATCCTTGAGATTGGTGCCGGCGATCACCACATGGCCGTCCTTCATTATCGAATCCAGAGTCGACTTCTGACTGGGTATCCACACGCCGAACAGTGCGTCCGCGTCCCCGGTGGAAACGGCCTCGATCGCGACCGTCGGGCTCGTCGACGTTGCCTTGGTCTCATATCCCAGGGCGTCAAGAACCTGGCTGACCACCTCGGTCTTCACCTGCACGCCCGGCCAGGGCGGCACGCTGAACCGGACTGTGCTGGCTGCCAACGCCACGCTCGCGATCAAAAACAGCAGGACTCCAGAAATCAGGCTCAAGGCGTGATAACGGGCGTTGTCGTTGGTATTCATTATGGGTACTCCTCCCGATTGTCTGGTTACTGGTGAAGCTAGCTTATTTTATTTATACGTGCAAGTAACAAACATAATCCAACAACTGGGACCGGATCCTCGTGCTTGCCAGTTGAACGCGCCGCGCGATTAAACTGTACACGGGGCGGAAGGAGACGCGGAGGATCGCTTTGCCGCCCTAAGCCGGCGTTTTGACGCAATGGTATCCGCCCATCTTCCAGGAAGCCCACTTGAGGATCGAGTCAATGGATCTGGAGAGATATTTCGATCGCATTGGTCATCGCCTTCCCCATGAGCGGACGGCGACGGTTCTGCACGCGCTGACGCAAGCCCATGTGCAATCCATTCCTTTTGAAAACATCGACGTGTTTCTGGGGCGACCGATCCGACTCGAACCGGACGCGCTTTACCACAAACTGGTGTCAAGCCGCCGTGGTGGATATTGTTTCGAACAGAACGGTTTGTTCCTGGAGGTGCTCGGCCGGCTTGGTTTCCAGGTGCGCCCGCTGAGAGCGGCGGTGCGCCTGGGCGAGCCGGATCGGCGTGTACCGGTCAGGCACACGCATCTGGTGCTTGAGGTGCGGATCAACGATGAACCATGGATCACCGATGTCGGTGTGGGGTCGGCCTCCCTGACCAGGGCGTTGCGGCTTGCGGCCGATGTGGAGCAGCCGACACCGCACGGCACGCGGCGCCTGCAGCGACAAGGCGGCAAGTGGTTCCACCAGGTTCGCCATGGCGACACGTGGGTCGATGTTTACGAGTTCGACGGCAGCGCCATGCTGCTTCCCGATCGTGTCGTCGCCAACTGGTACACCAGCACCTCTCCCGACTCCAGGTTCCGTCGCGAGCTGGGCATGGCGAAGGCGCTCCCGGAGGGGCGATGGGTGTCGCTGCGCGGCCATGAACTGACCCTGCGTGGAGCGGACGGATCCGCAAAAAAGGAGCTGATTACGGGTTCGCAGCATTTGTTCGACGTTCTGCACAGGTATTTCGGCATTGATCTGGCGAAAAACACGCAACTCGAGTTGATAGCAGCCACCGACGACCCGGCTCGATAGGCCATGCTGACAATTATTCAGGCGCTCCTCGCGCCTTGTTCTGCGCCTTTTCTGGCCGTTTCGCACGTGCGAATAAACGTCAACATGGCCCTAATAGCCCATTCGAAAACCGATGCCGCCAGAGCACTCGGGGGCCACCATCAGCCGGTGAACGCCAGGTGCGAACCGCATGGGCCCGGGGCGGCCCGGCAACCGCTCACTGCTCCTGGCGCTGACGCTGGTAGTG
>CAZYIP010000219.1:0-4398 GCA_964646895.1 uncultured Salinisphaerales bacterium
CCGAAGGCGGCTGTGTCGGAAACAACGGCAGGCGATCAAGCCGAACCACGCTGTCGGGCTCATGACGATACAGCGTATCCGGATGACTATCGAACAGTTTGCCGAGCCAGGTCGTTCCCGAGCGCGGCATGCCAAATACCAGAATCGGCGAGTGCATGGAAGAAGCACGGCTCCCGTGGGGAATGCGAATTATTGATTGTTGGCGTCCGGATACACCTTTCAGACGATTTAGAGCGTCAGCTGATGGTTAAGGTTCCAGGGTACATTGGCGAAACCCACCCCTCATGATGTTCATTCAGTCATATGATAGACTATACATACGAAAGGAGGGCGAAGTAATAAGGACGAAAAAGAAGGCCCGGTTACGGTACCGGCAAAAGCTCGTGTATCCTGACGGCGCCATTCGGGAAATGGTGTTATGGCAATTACCGAGCGCAGACAACGAGAGGCCTCATGGCCTGAAATATCGCCTGTATTATGGCACAGCTACTGGCAAGTGTGTGATTCGATACGACAACGAGCGCGGGAAGGGTGATCATCGTCATTACGGGCGTGATGAGCAGCCGTACGAATTTACTACTGAAAAAACACTGATACGTGACTTTCTAGCGGATATACGCCGATACAGAGGTAATGAACCATGACCAGAGTGCTCGAGATCGTAACAGGTGATGACCAGGGTCAAGGGTTCCTCGATGCCTGGAAAGCGGCGGCTCGGGGCGAGGCGCAAGAGGCCCGACAAGTATTGGCGTTTGCTGAACCGGAGACCCTGTTTAAGGTACTTTCAGCGCCCCGGCTGCAACTGCTCCGCGTGCTGCACCAGGCGGGGCACATCTCCGTTCGAGAACTTTCCCGCCGGCTGGGTCGCGATTACAAAGGTGTGCATACCAACGTTGTGAGGCTGCAGCAGGCCGGCTTGATCGAGTATGATGCCGATGGCTTGATATTTACGCCTTATGATCGGATCACTACGCAGGTGGACTTGGCGGCATAATCTCTGGTTCACTCATTCACGGGCTCCGTCACCCGGTCAGCATTTCAGTTTCCATGCAAGTCACCCTCTCCCCGGCCCTCTCCCTCAACGAGGGAGAGGGGGTACGTAGGGACACCTGGTATAAGCCAGGTGCCTGAGCGGGAGAAAGAAAACGTCCCGCTTCAGCAAGCCGCGGTGCCCGCAACCGGTCGCGTGCCCAGCACCTGCCGCTGAAAGCCCTCGAACATCAACAAAGCCCACAGTATCGACGAATAGTCGGACGTGCCGCGCTGGTGCTGGGTAACCAGCCGCTCCAGTTCGGCCGGCGCAAAGATGCCACATTGGGCCAGATCCGATTCCAGCACTGCCTGGCGCAAGCGCCCGGCCAGCGGCCCGCGGAACCAGGCCGCCAGCGGCACGGAAAAGCCCATTTTGGGACGGTACAGCACATCCGTCGGCAGATACGGCTCCAGCGCCTTTTTGAAGATGTATTTGCCCTCGCCGCGGTGCAGCTTGAGGCGCGGCGACAGACGCGCCGCCCACTCCACCAATTCATGGTTGAGAATCGGCACGCGCACTTCCAGCCCATGTGCCATGCTGGCGCGATCGACTTTGGTGAGGATATCGCCGGGCAGGTACGTCTTGAGGTCCAGGTACTGCACCAGTGACAGCGGATCATCCACCGCAGCGCCCGCGGCATGGCGGCGGAACACTTCCACGGCCCTGTAACCCTGAAGATCCTGCTGGAACTCGTTGCTGAACAGCCGATTACGCTGCCCCTGCGTGGTGATCGAGACGCTGTGCAGGTAGCCCTCGACTGCATCCATCGCCAAAGCTTCAAAGGTTGATTTGGCACGCAGGAAGCGCGGTGCCCAGTCGAGTTTGGGATAGCCGCGCCCAAGCGGCCCGAATACCGCCCGGCGCAGCGCCAGCGGCAGCATTCCCCGAACCCGCCCCTCGTTCGCGCTCAGGCGCTGACGCCGATAACCGGCAAAATTCTCGTCGCCACCATCGCCGGAGAGCGCCACCTTGACATGGCGGCGGGCCAGTGCGCAGACGCGATACGTCGGCATGGCCGAACTGTCGGCGTAGGGCTCGTCATAAATGGTTGCCAGGCGGTCTACCAGGTCGAAGGCATCGGCGTCCACCTGCTCCACCTGATGGTCGGTGCGATAACGCGTCGCCACCATCTCGGCGTAGCGGGCCTCGTTGAAACGCGGGTCGCCGAACGCAATCGAGCAGGTCTTGACGGGATCCTGCGACATCTCCGCCATCATCGCCACAACCGCACCCGAATCGACGCCACCGGAAAGAAATGCACCCACCGGCACATCCGCCATCAGCTCGGAGCGCACCGCACCGCGCAGCCGCTCGATGAGCTCCGCGCACGCCGCGTCCGCGTGCAGGCTGGTGTCGGTTTCAAAGGTAACATCCCAGTACGCGCGTGGCGCCGGTACTCGCTCGCCCCGGCGCGCGTGCAAGGTATGCGCCGGCGGCAGCTTGGCGACGCCGCGCAGGATGGTTTTCGGATCCGGCACATAGCCAAAGGCGAAAAAATCCTCCACCGCCGTGGGATCAATGCGCCGGCGCAACCCCGGATACGCCAGCAGCGCCTTCAGCTCCGAGCCAAACAGCAGCCGGCCGTCGTCGAGCACGCTGTAGTAAAGCGGCTTGATGCCCAGCCGGTCGCGCGCCAGGAATAGCGTCCCCGTCGAGCGCTGCCACAAGGCGAACGCGAACATGCCGCTCAGGCGCTCTACGCAAGCTTCGCCCCATTCGCGCCACGCGTGCAGAATCACTTCGGTGTCGCAGTGCGTGACGAAGCGGCAGCCGCGATCCTCCAGCTCCCGGCGCAGCGACGGGAAATTGTAAATCTCGCCGTTGTAAACCAGCACCACATCGCCGTCCTGGCTGTACATGGGCTGCCGCCCGGCGGCCGACAGATCCACGATCGACAGGCGCCGGTGGCCAAGCGCCACGCCCGGCTCCAGGTGCACCCCTGCCGCGTCCGGCCCGCGATGGGCGAGACTGTCGTTCATCCGCTCCAGCACATCACCGTCGATCGGCCGCGCGGCCCCCAGGTCGACGATGCCGGTAATGCCGCACATCAGCTCCGCATCCTCTTCTCCCCGCGCTGCCGGGTCAGCATGCCGTGGTAAAGATTGATATAGCTTTCGATCATGGCGTCGATGCTGAACAGGCTTTCCACCCGCTCGCGCCCCGCCTCGCCATGGCGCCTTATCAGCGTCGGGTCATCCAGATAGCGGTGCAAGGCGGCCGCCATCGCATCGGGTTGGGACGGTGGCACCAGCAGCCCGGTTCGATCCGGCACCACCAGCTCCGGGTTGCCGCCCACCTCGGTCGCCACCACCGGGACCGCACAGGCCATGGCTTCGAGAATGGTCAGGGCAATGCCTTCGGCAATCGACGATGACACGAAGATGTCCATTTCGCGCAGCAGTTGCGGCACGTCGTTGCGCGGCCCGGTCAACCGGATCAGGGGCTCGAGCCCGGCCGCGGCGATCTGGTTTTGCAGGCGCTCCGCCTCCGGCCCGCCGCCCACGATGACCAGACGCAGCCTGGCCCGCGCATCCGCCGACTGCGACACCAGCGAGGCGAAGGCACGCACCAGCGTGGCGTGATCCTTGACCGAATCCAGGCGCCCGACCGTACCAAGCACGAGCGCATCGTCCGGCGCGAAGTCGCTCAACAACTGCCGCGCTGCACCCGGCTTGCGCGGCGAATAGCGACCCAGATCGACCCCGTTGTAGATATGCTCCACCTTGGCGGGCGGGATGCCGACGGTTTGCGTCAGCCACTGGTCGAGATCGCGCGACACCGTGACGTAGCGCCGGATCAATGGACTCAGCCAGCGCCGCATTCGATTGTATCGGATGCTGGCGCCTTCGGGGTCTGCCGCTTCGCGCCCATGCTCCGCATGGACGATGGCCCTCACCCCCGCCAGCGTAGCCGGCACGACGCTGTCGATGCAGCCCACGTTGTAGGTTTGCACCAGCGCCGGGCGCAACCGCCGCAGCAGCTTCCACAGGCGCCAGTACATCGCGGGGTCTTTGCCGGGGCGCTTGTGCAGGCTGTAGCATTCGACGCCCGCGACCCGAATCCGCTCCCGAAACTCCGTATAGCCGGCCAGACACACGATGGCATGGCGAAAATGCTTGGCGCCGGTATGGTTGATCAGCTCGACCAGTACCGTTTCCAGGCCGCCTATGTCGAGCCGATACACCACGTGTACGATCAGCGGCAGTGCCTGCAACTCGGCGGAAGCGGCGAGTTTCGGTGCGGTTTCCGCGCGAAAAGCCATTATTGCACAGGCCCTTGAGTAGTCATGAGAGACCGAAGTTGGATACCGTGAATTTTAATCGCGGCTGAAGCCGCTCCTGCAACTCTGTGCTCCCCTCTCCCGC
>CAZYIP010000220.1:0-4366 GCA_964646895.1 uncultured Salinisphaerales bacterium
ATGGACGGCGTGAGCGTCGACAACTTCAAACTCGGCTGCACGCCGATCGTGAATCTCTTCCGGCAGCATGCCGAGCCGATTCGCATCACCCATACGACGGTCAGCTACCCGCTGGTCGCGGATGCCCGCAGGGCCTGGGCTTACGAGGTGCACTCGGTCGACCGGGTCGCCTGTGTTCGTCAGACGGAGCAGGGTGAGCACGTCACGGAATATCGCCCATTTTATTCGCTGCGGCATGGGGAGAAGCCGGGCGACGGTGAGCAGTACTGGATCGCGAAACGCAACCCGGACGTGGCCAGGCAGAGCCCCGGTTACGAGCTCGAATTGTCGATGGTGGACCTGAAATTCGATCCGGTTACGCCACACACGGACGTGCTCAGTTGCGAGATGACCTGCACCAACCGGGATCTGCCCGCGCAGCTGGCCTACGGGGTTGCGGGTGGCGATCTGACCATGGAGGGCGGATCGGTGGCACGTGCGATCTCGCTGTTGCGCAAGCCGACGCCCTCGCGTCGCTTCGAGGCCGGTGCGGGTGCGCAATGGCGACTGATTTCGCATCTGGCGCTCAATCATGTGTCGCTGGTGGAGGGCGGCGTCAACACGCTGCGCGAAATGCTGCACCTTTATGACTTGCCGCTTTCCCCGATCTCGGCAGGCCAGATCGACGGTATCGTCAGCCTCGAGCACCGGCCGGCGACGGCCTGGCTGCCGGGGCGGCCGTTCGGCAGCGTGGTGCGCGGTACCGAAATCCGCGTCGGCATCGACGAGAGTCACTTCGTCGGCACCGGCATACACACTTTTGCGAATGTGCTGGATCACTTTTTCGCGCTGTACGTGCACGCCAACAGTTTCACGAAATTCGTTCTGGTATCGAGCCAAAGTGGCGAGGAGCTGGTTAAATGCCCGGCGCGAAGCGGCGAATCGATCCTGGTGTAGCGAACCGGCTGCTCGCCGAGCCGTACCGCTTCGAGTTTCTGCAGGCGGTGCGGGTGCTGGAGCATCTGTTCGTGCGCAACGGCGTGCGTCCGCAGGACGTGGTGCCGCGCCGGCTCAAGTTTCGCAACACCCTCAACATGGGCTTTCCGGCCAGCGAGATCGAGAAACTCGAAGCCCGCGCCCATGATGAGGGTGATCCCGCGGACCCGGCGCAGATCGCGGAAATCGACATCGTGCCCACGTTCATGGGCATGCTGGGCGTTCAGGGGGTTCTGCCTTCCGCCTATACGGAACACCTCGGCGAGCGCGAGCTCTACCATCGCGACCGCGCCGCGCGCGCCTTTCTCGATATTTTCAATAACCGCGCCGTGGCGCTGTTCTATGCCGCGTGGAAGAAATACCGCCTCGCCCTTCAGTACGAACTCGACGGCAAGGCGCGATTCCTGCCGTTGATCCTGTCGATTGCCGGCCTGGGCCCGGAGTCGCTGCGCTCGGGGCTGGCGCGGGGGCGCGGGCAGGTTTTCGACCAGGCCGTCGCGTTCCATGGTGCGGGCGTCGTCCAGCGGCCGCTGTCCGCTGCCATGTTGCAGAACATCCTGCGCGATTATTTCGGCGTCAGCCTGCGCGTGGAGCAGTTTGTCGGCGCCTGGTACGAGGTTCCCGCCGATCAGCGTTCCGCTCTCGGAGGCGGCAACGCAGCGCTGGGACGCACGGCCTTGTCCGGCGCCCGCGTGTGGCAACGCAATCTGCGCTTGTGCCTGTGGATCGGGCCATTGCGATTGCGGCAATTCGAGGATTTTCTGCCCGGGGGCGAGGCCGCTGCGGCGCTGGCCAAGTGGCTCACCCTCCTCGGCGGCGACTCGCTGGAGTATCAGGTGCGGCTGATCCTGCACCGGGACGACGTGCGGCCCTGCTCGCTGCATGCCAATGAAGGAGCCCGCCTGGGCTGGAACACGCATCTTTGCACCCGCCGCAGTGACACCGACCGCGCCGGTACCAATTACCTGGTCCACACACTCAAATGAGAGCCTCAACGGATGAGCATCAATCTCAAGACCCTGATCAGCAAACTGGACGATACCTGCCGTCGCGCCGCCGAGCGGGCAGCGAACCTGTGCATGGCACGCGGGCATTACGAGGTGGACCTGGAGCATCTGTTCCTGGCGCTCATCGAGCAGCCGAACAGCGACTTCGTGGTCATCGCCCGTTACTGTGGCGTGAGCCTGGAGCAGCTTGAGCGCGATCTCACTACTGAAATCTCGCGTTTCCGCGACGGCAACACGCGCACGCCGGTGTTTTCGTCGCGCTTGCCCACGCTGTTCGAGCATGCGTGGTTGATTGCGTCGCTGGACTCGCACACGACCCGCATCCGCAGCGGCCATCTGCTGCTCGCGCTGCTCACCCAGGCGGAACTGATGCAACTGGCCGCGCGCGTCTCAAGCCAGTTCGCGCAGTTCCGGGTGGAGGAAATCAAGCACCAGTTTGTCCGGGTGACGCGGGGTTCGAACGAAACCGGCAAAAGTGTCGACTTCGCAGACACCGCAGGCACGGCGGAAGACGATGAACCCGCATCCGCAGCGCCGGACGAAGGAAAGGCCAATGGCCTGAGCAGGACGCCCGCGCTGGACCAGTTCACCACCAACCTCACCCGGCGCGCGCGCGACGGTGAACTCGATCCGGTTGTAGGGCGCGATGCCGAAATCCGCCAGACCGTCGACATCCTGATGCGCCGGCGCCAGAACAATCCCATCCTCACCGGTGAAGCCGGCGTCGGCAAAACCGCCATCGTCGAGGGTCTGGCAATGAAGATCGCCGAGGGCGATGTGCCGCCGCCGCTAGAAGGCGTGGAACTGCACACCCTGGACATGGGGTTGCTGCAGGCGGGTGCCAGCGTCAAGGGCGAGTTCGAGAATCGCCTCAAAAACGTCATCGACGAGGTCAAGAAATCGCCGCGCCCGATCATCCTGTTCATCGACGAGGCGCATACCATGATCGGCGCCGGCGGCTCGGCCGGGCAGAGCGATGCCGCCAACCTGCTCAAACCCGCCCTGGCACGCGGCGAATTGCGAACCATCGCGGCCACCACCTGGAGCGAATACAAGAAATACTTCGAGAAGGACGCCGCGCTGGCACGCCGTTTCCAGGTCGTCAAGGTGGATGAACCCGGCGAGGAACTTGCCGCCGCCATGCTGCGCGGCATGGTGCCGCTGATGGAGGCCCACTTCCACGTGCGCATTCTCGACGAGGCGGTCACCGAAGCCTGTCGCCTGTCGCATCGTTACATCAGCGGCCGTCAGCTACCCGACAAGGGTGTGAGCGTGCTGGATACCGCCTGCGCGCGCGTCGCCCTGGCCCAGACCGCCACGCCGGCCGTAATTGACGATGCGCGTAAACATCTCGCCCGTCTCGCCGCCGAGCTCGGCGCGCTGCAGCGCGAGGCCGCAGCAGGCCGGGCACACGATGCACGTCTTGCCGATCTGCGCAAGCTCGAGAAAAAGGTCGCCGCGCAACTGAAGGCCGATGAAAAGCGCTGGCGGGCCGAGCGTACCCTCGTCGACAAGATCAATCGAACACGCGTGAAACTGGAAAATCAGCCCTCCCCGGAAGCGACGAACCTGGACGCCGGCAAGGCCGGGTTGCACAAGCTCTACGACGAGCTGAAAAAGCTGCAGGGCGAGTCCCCGCTGATCCCGATTCAGGTGGACGCCACCGTGGTTGGCGAAATCGTCGCCGCGTGGACCGGAATCCCGCTCGGCAAGATGGTCAGGGACGAGATCCGCACCGTGCGCCAGCTCAAGCCGTCGCTGGCCGCGCGGGTGATCGGCCAGGACCACGCGCTGGAGGCCGTCGCCCAGCGCGTGCGCACCGCACGGGCCAATCTGGAAGACCCCAACAAACCCAAGGGCGTATTCCTGTTTGTCGGCCCCTCCGGCGTCGGCAAGACGGAAACCGCCCTGGCGCTGGCCGATATCCTCTACGGTGGCGAGCGCAAGCTCATCACCATCAACATGAGCGAGTATCAGGAGGCGCATACCGTCTCCGCGCTCAAGGGCTCGCCGCCAGGCTACGTGGGTTATGGCGAGGGCGGCGTGCTCACCGAGGCCGTGCGCCGCAGTCCGTACTCCGTGGTGCTGCTGGACGAGGTCGAAAAAGCCCATCCCGATGTGCTGGAACTGTTCTTTCAGGTGTTCGACAAGGGGGTGATGGACGATGCCGAGGGCCGCGAAATCGATTTTCGCAACACGCTGATCATCCTGACCAGCAACGTCGGCTCAGCCCAGATCATGCAGGCCTGCCTCAACAAACCGCCCGAGAAAATTCCCGACCCGGACGCACTCGGCCAACTGCTGTTGCCGGCCCTGTACAAGGCATTCAAGCCGGCATTCCTCGGTCGCCTCAAGGTCATCCCGTACTACCCGATCAGCGACGA
>CAZYIP010000221.1:0-2198 GCA_964646895.1 uncultured Salinisphaerales bacterium
GCGTGCCGCCGATCATCTCTATCCAGAATCTCTCCAAGACTTACGCATCCGGCTTTCAGGCCCTGAAGAACATCAACCTGGAAATCCGGCGCGGCGAGATTTTCGCGCTGCTCGGCCCCAATGGCGCCGGCAAGACGACGCTGATCAGCATCATCTGCGGCATCGTCAATGCCAGCGAGGGCACCGTGCTGGCGGACGGGCACGACATCGTCGCCGACTATCGCGCCGCGCGCTCGAAGATCGGCCTGGTGCCGCAGGAGCTGACCACCGATGCGTTCGAGACCGTGTGGGCGACAGTCAGCTTCAGCCGCGGGCTGTTCGGGAAGCCAGCCAATCCGCGCCATATCGAGAAAGTACTCAGGGATCTCACCCTGTGGGACAAGAAGGACAGCAACATCATCACGTTGTCCGGTGGCATGAAGCGCCGGGTGCTGATCGCAAAGGCGCTGTCGCACGAACCGCAAATTCTTTTTCTCGACGAGCCGACCGCCGGTGTCGACGTCGAACTGCGCCGCGAGATGTGGCAGGTGGTGCACCGGCTTCGCGCCAGCGGCGTGACCATAATCCTCACCACCCACTACATCGAAGAGGCGGAGGGGATGGCCGACAGGGTCGGGGTGATCAACAGGGGCGAGATCGTTCTGGTGGAAGAGAAAGCCGAACTCATGCGCAAGCTCGGCCGCAAGCAGTTGATATTGCAGCTGCAACGCCCGCTGGAGCGTATTCCTGCAGAACTCGCAGCACACAAACTGGAGCTTGCGGCCGACGGCAGCGAGCTCGTCTACACCTACGACACGCAGGCTGAGCGCACCGGCATCACCGGCTTGCTCCGGGATCTCCATGCGGCGGGAATTCCGTTCAGGGACTTGCGGACGAAGCAACGCTCGCTGGAAGAAATCTTCGTCAGCCTGGTGAGAGAGCAGTCATGAACGTTTATGCAGTCCGCGCGATTTACCTGTTCGAGATGGCGCGCACCTGGCGGACCCTGTTGCAGAGCATCGTGGCCCCGGTAATCTCGACGTCGCTCTATTTCGTTGTCTTCGGCGCCGCCATCGGCTCGCGCATCACAGAGGTCGGCGGGGTCAGCTACGGCGCCTTCATCGTACCCGGCCTGATCATGTTGATGTTGCTGACCCAGAGTGTCTCCAATGCATCCTTCGGCATCTATTTCCCCAAGTTCACCGGGACGATCTACGAGCACTTGTCGGCACCGGTGTCGTATTTCGAGATCACCCTCGGTTACGTCGGCGCGGCTGCTACCAAGTCGATCATCCTCGGCCTGATCATTCTGGCGACGGCCGGCCTGTTTGTGCCGCTGCAGATTGACCATCCGCTGTGGATGCTTGCCTTTCTCGTCTTCACTGCGCTGACGTTCAGCCTGCTTGGCTTCATCATCGGCATCTGGGCCGACGGGTTCGAACGGCTGCAACTCGTGCCACTCCTGGTCATTACGCCGCTGACGTTTCTCGGCGGCAGCTTCTATTCCATCGACATGCTGCCGCCGTTCTGGCAGAAAGTCACGCTATTCAACCCGGTGGTCTACCTGATCAGCGGCTTCCGCTGGAGTTTCTACGGGATCGCCGACGTGAGCGTCGGTTCGAGCCTGATCATGATCATGCTTTTCCTGGGTCTGGGGCTGGGCCTTGTCTGGTGGATATTCAAGACCGGCTATCGGCTCAAGGCATAGCGTCTCTTCGGGGACGGCCACGTTGCGCGAACCCCTTGAGTCACACGCTCGTCACCCGGCCCGGTTTTCTGCACATCGCCAGTCCCCGTCATCGCGTGACCTTCGACAGCCAACGATCGAGCGCGTTGCCGAAGGCCTGTCGCTCTGCGGCGCCGATTGCCGAGGGCCCGCCGCCGTAGATACCGCTCGCGCGCAGCGTTTCCATGAAATCCCGCATGGTCAGCTTCGCTGCAATATCGTCCGTCGAGTAAATCTCACCTCTCGGACTCAAGGCCTGGCACTGCTTGTCGAGCACGGCGGCCGCAAGCGCAATATCGGCCGTGATGACCAGATCACCGGCCGCCACGCGCTTCACGATCTCGTTGTCGGCTACGTCGAAACCGCCGGATACCTGGATCGTGCGGATCTGTGGCAGTCGCGGTACCTGTAACGGCTGATTGGCCACCAGCGTCACCGGCATGCCCGTACGCTGCGATGCGCGAAACAGCATGCGTTTGACCACAACCGGGCA
>CAZYIP010000221.1:2298-4359 GCA_964646895.1 uncultured Salinisphaerales bacterium
GGCAGTGGCTGAATGATACCGTCGTGCACCAAAAGCCGGTAGATGTATTCCAGCTTGACGGTGGCAGAATCGGTCGGCTCGAATTCGACGACACCGCGTTTCTCGCCATACTCCACGCCCAACGCGATGGCCTTCTTGACGAGCTCTTTTTCGTTCCTGAGCTTTTTCATTCGTGTCCCCGCCCGCCGAGATATTCGCGACTCTGGATATACGTTGCTATACGATGCCGGGAATATCAAATACTCTGTTGCCCAGATACCGAAAGGCCGCTCTGCGGCTGTTCGGCGTGTCCCCGGCGCAGGGCTACATTGCGTCAATGAACGCCTTTGTGGCTGGCCCGCCCTCCTGCGTTTCCGCGCCCTCGTTCTGCAGCCGCCACAGCTGCGCATAGTGGCCGTCGGCGCCCAGCAGGCTGGCGTGGGTGCCGCGCTCGACAATGCGGCCGCCGTCGAGGACGACAATCAGGTCGGCGTCCACCACCGTCGACAGGCGGTGCGCGATGGCGAGCGTGGTGCGCGATCGGGTGACGTCGGTCAGCGCCTCCAGGATGCCGCGCTCGGCATTGGAATCGAGCGATGACGTGGCTTCGTCCAGAATCAGAATCCGCGGGTCCTTGAGGATCGCGCGTGCGATGGCGACCCGCTGTTTTTCGCCGCCGGACAGCTTCAGGCCGCGTTCGCCGACTTCGGTTGCGTAGCCGTCCGGCAGACCGTCGATAAACTCCGCAAGCTGGGCGAGCCTGGCGGCGCGCTCGACCGCCGCGCGATCCGCATCCGGGTTGCCGTAGGCGATGTTGTAATAAATGTCGGCGTTGAACAGCACCGTGTCCTGCGGCACGACGCCGATGTGGCGGCGCAGACTCGCCTGCGTGACATCGCGAATGTCCTGGCCGTCGATGGTGATCCGCCCGCTGTCGCAATCGTAGAACCGGAACAGCAACCGTGCGAGCGTGGACTTGCCCGCACCGCTCGGGCCCACAACAGCCACTTTGGCGCCGGGCGGTATGTCGATGTCGATATCATGCAGCACGGTGCGCGCACCGTACCCGAAGCCGACGTGTTCGAAACGGATGTGTCCGCCCGCCAGTGCCAGCGTACGACCGTCCTCGGGATCGGTGAGCGTCACCTTCTGGTCCATCAGCACGAACATTCGCTCCATGTCCGCGAGCGCCTCCTTGACTTCGCGATACACGTAGCCGAGAAAGTTGAGCGGCAGAAACAGCTGCAGCAGGTAGGCATTGATCATGACCAGATCGCCCACGCTCATGCGGCCTGCGACCACGCCCTCGGCTGCGAAAATCATCAGCACCGTCACCGCGCCGGCGATGATCAGCCCCTGGCCGGAGTTCAAAAGGGCCAGCGACTGGCGGTTGCGGACCGCTTCCGTTTCCCAGCCCGCAAGACTTTCGTCGTAGCGGCGCGCCTCGAACTCCTCGTTGCCGAAATACTTGACCGTCTCGTAGTTCAGCAGGCTGTCGATCGCGCGGGCGTTCGCGGCCGAGTCGAGCTTGTTTACCTTGCGCACGAAACCGGTGCGCCATTCGGTGACGAGAATCGAGAACGTGATATAGAGGACGATCGCCACGACGATCACCAGCGCGAAGACCGGATCGTAGTGAAACAGCAGAATGCCGATGACCAGCGAAATTTCAAACAGCGTCGGCAGGATGTTGAAGATCAGAAAACTCAGCACGAAGCCGATGCCGCGTGCGCCGCGCTCGATGTCCCGCGACAGGCTGCCGGTCTGGCGCCCGAGATGAAAGCCGAGATCCAGATTGTGCAGGTGCCGGAACAGGGTCACGCTGATGCGCCGGATCGCATGGCGCGTCACGCGCACGAAGATCACGTCGCGCAACTCGCCGAACGCCGTGTTGGCGAGGCGCAGCACACCGTAAGCGACCAGAAACGCCAGCGGCAGCATCAGCGCGCCGTCGCCGCTCAGCGCATCGACGATGCGCTTCAACACCAGCGGTACCGCGACCGTCGCCAGCTTGGCGACGATCAGCGCCGCCAGCGCGGCCCCGGCCCGCACGCGGTATTCCCACAAGAACGGCGCCAGCCG
>CAZYIP010000222.1:0-4256 GCA_964646895.1 uncultured Salinisphaerales bacterium
GCGCTGCGGTGAGTGCCGCCCGATTGAGCTCGCGCGCTGCATTTTTGTGCAGCGTATCGTTGACCAGGGTCGACTTGCCGGAACCGGACACGCCGGTGACGCAAATCAGCAGGCCCAGCGGGAATGTCACATCGACGTTCTTGAGGTTGTTGCCCCGCGCACCGCGCACGATGAGGCTGTGCTCGGGATCGGGTGACTTGCGCTGCGCAGGCAACTCGATACGCCGCCGCCCGGCCAGATAATCGCCGGTCAGCGAGGCAGGCGTGTTTTCGATGTCCTGTGGTTGACCACGAGCGACCACCTTGCCGCCATGGGCGCCTGCTCCGGGCCCGATATCGAGGACATAATCAGCGCTGCGGATCGCTTCCTCGTCGTGCTCGACCACGATCACCGTATTGCCCAGATCCCGCAGTCGGATCAGGGTATCGAGCAGGCGCCGGTTGTCGCGCTGATGCAGCCCTATGGATGGTTCGTCGAGCACATACATGACGCCCACCAGGCCGGCGCCGATCTGGCTGGCGAGGCGGATGCGCTGCGCCTCGCCGCCGGACAGCGTCTCCGCGCTGCGTGACAGGGTCAGGTACTCCAGGCCCACGTTGACCAGGAAACCCAGCCGATCGCAGATTTCCTTGCGAATGCGGTCCGCGACCTCGCTGCGCCAGCCTGCCAGCGTGAGCCCCTCGAAAAAGCGATACGCCGTGCTGATGCTCATGGCGCTGATCGCGGGCAGATTATGCTCGCCCACGAACACATTGCGCGCGGCTTCGTTCAGACGCTGCCCGCCGCACGTCGCGCATGGTTTGTGGCTCAGATATCGCGCCAGTTCCTCGCGCACCGCGATGGATTCCGTCTCGCGGTAGCGCCGGGTCATGTTGGGAACGACGCCCTCGAACGTGTGCCGGCGGCGCCGCGTGCGGCCCCGCGGCGAAGGGTAGGCGAAGTCGATGCGTTCGCGCCCGCTGCCGTACAGTATGGCCTCGCGAACCGCTTCGGGCAGATCCTGAAACGGCGTTTCGATATCGAAGTCATAATGCCGCGCGAGCGACTGGATCATTGCAAAATAATAAGGATTGCGCCGATCCCACCCGCGTACCGCCCCGCTGGCGAGGCCGAGTTCCGGATGGGCGATGATCCGCTCCGGGTCGAATACGGATTGCGTGCCGAGACCGTCGCAGGCCGGGCAGGCGCCCGACGGATTGTTGAACGAGAACAGGCGCGGCTCCAGTTCCGGCAGGCTGTAGCCGCAGATGGCGCAGGCGAAACGGGCGGAGAATACGATCTCGCCCTGCCCGCTATCGTGCATGGGCGTGACCACCGCGATACCCTCGGCGAGCCGCAGTGCCGTTTCGAACGACTCCGCCAGGCGCTGCTCCACGCCGGGGCGTATGCGCAGGCGATCGACCACGACTTCGATGCTGTGCGCGGTTTTCGCGTTGAGCCTTGGCGCATCGTCCAGCTCCACCACGCTGCCGTCGATGCGCGCGCGGATGAAGCCTTGCCCCCGTAGTTGTTCCAGCAGTTGCAGGTGCTCCCCCTTGCGCGCCTGCACCACCGGTGCCAGCAGCATCCAGGCGCTTTCGGCCGGCAGGGCCAGCGTCTGGTCCACCATCTGGCTCACGGTTTGTGCCTGCAGATCCAGCCCGTGCTGCGGGCAGCGGGGGGTGCCGGCGCGTGCAAACAGCAGGCGCAGGTAGTCGTGAATTTCGGTGACCGTGCCGACGGTCGATCGCGGGTTGTGGGATGTGGATTTCTGTTCGATGGCGATTGCGGGAGACAGGCCCTCGATGCTGTCCACATCGGGCTTTTCCATCATCGACAAAAACTGGCGCGCGTAGGCCGAGAGCGATTCGACGTAGCGCCGCTGCCCTTCGGCGTAGATCGTGTCGAAGGCCAGTGACGACTTGCCGGAGCCGGACAGCCCGGTAATGACGATCAGCCGGTTGCGGGGCAGATCGACGTCGATGTTGCGCAGGTTATGGGTTCGAGCACCACGGATGTGGATGGTGTCCATCGTGTCTTTTGGCCGCCGTGCGATAAACGCGTCAGTATACGCCGTGCGCGGAGTGCGACTCAAAGTCATGACGGGTCGTGGCGGTATGATAAAATTCGCTACCGCCGATCATGACCGCGAGGCCATGCCGTACTCCGCGAAAGGCTCAGCTTGAGCCGGAGCAGTGTGCACGGACTATCGGCGTTCGTGGGAGCGGTTGACATTGCTCCCACGAAAACATTCAGCTTCTGGCCCTATTATTCGAGGACGGGTGCAACAGCGGACGCGGTTGGCGGGCGAACAGCGGCTGCAACAGGAGAAGACTGGGTCACATGAGCTCCCAAAATGCGATGAGCCGGCTCGAGCGCCGTGCGGCATATTCGCTCGCCGGCATCTTCTCGCTGCGCATGCTCGGCCTGTTCATGATTTATCCGGTGTTCACCGTGTACGCCCACGGCCTGACCGGCGCCACGCCAACTACCATCGGGCTTGCCCTGGGCGCATACGGTCTGACCCAGGCCCTGTTCCAGATTCCATTCGGCATGCTGTCCGATCGTTTCGGGCGCAAGAGCATGATCACCCTGGGCTTGGTGATTTTCGCCGCGGGCAGCGTGGTTGCTGCGTTGTCCACCTCGATCGAGGGTGTGATCATCGGCCGTGTTCTGCAGGGCGCGGGCGCGGTCGGATCGGCCATCCTGGCTCTGGGCGCCGATCTCACGCGGGAGGAGCAGCGCACCAAGGCAATGGCGGTGATCGGCATGAGTATCGGGCTGTCATTCGCGCTTGCAGTGGTGGTCGGGCCGATACTGGGCGCCTGGATCGGCGTGCCGGGCATCTTCTGGACGACTGCGGTGCTGGCGCTGCTCGGTATCAGCCTGGTGCGGTTCGTGGTGCCACAGCCGACACACAGCGTTTTGCACCGCGACACCGATGCGGTGCCGGCGCTGTTCAAGCGGGTGCTCACCGACGCGGAACTGGTGCGACTGGATGCAGGCATCTTCTCGCTGCATGCCATGCTGACCGCAAGCTTCCTGGCGCTGCCGGTGGTTTTCAGTGAGATCGGCGGTTTCGACACCCGCCACCAGTGGCAGATTTATCTTCCGGCGCTGGTAATCGGCGTCCTTCTGATGGTGCCGGCAATCGCCATCGGCGAGAAGCGTCGGCGCATGAAGCCGATCTTTCTCGGGGCCATCGCCATCCTTGGCCTGGTGCAGCTCGCGTTCATGGAATGGCATCACAGCCTGTGGGCGATGGCGGTGGGGCTGACAGTGTTTTTCGGTGCCTTCACGCTGATGGAAGCGAGCCTGCCGTCGCTGATCTCCAAGGCAGCGCCGGCGGGTAGCAAAGGCACCGCCATGGGCGTCTATTCCAGCTCCCAGTTTCTCGGTATCTTTGTCGGCGGCACTGCCGGTGGCTGGGTGTACGGGCAGTTCGGATTGAACGGGGTTTTCCTGTTTGCCGCGCTGATCGCCGCGGCATGGCTGGTGATCGCTTTCGGCATGACCAACCCGGGCTATTTCGCCAGCCGATTGCTGGATCTGGGACGCATGAGCGAGACTGATGCCGCGCGCCTCGCCACCGCACTGCGCCAGGTGGCGGGCGTAGCCGACGTCGTCGTGATTGCCGAGGACGGGGTCGCGTATCTCAAAGTGGATCGCCATCATCTGGACGAGGATGCCCTGCGTGCGATTACCCGTCTGGGTTAGGGAGAATGCAAGCGTTGTGGGAGCGGCTTCAGTCGCCTCCACAATATACTTACGGATTTTGAGGAGACAGTACGATGGCCAGGGGCATTAACAAGGTAATTCTGGTGGGCAACCTCGGGCGCGACCCGGAGGTGCGCTACCTGCCGAGCGGCTCGGCCGTGACCAACATCACCGTCGCCACCAGCGACAACTGGAAGGACAAGCAGAGTGGTGAGCTGCAGGAACGCACGGAGTGGCACCGGGTGGTCATGTTCGGCCGCCTCGCGGAAATCGCCGGCGAATACCTGCGCAAGGGCTCCCAGGTTTACCTGGAGGGGCGCTTGCAGACCCGCAAGTGGCAGGACAAGCAAAGTGGCCAGGACCGCTACACCACCGAAATCATCGCCAACGAGATGCAGATGCTCGGCAGTCCGCCGTCCGGTGGCAGCGCCGGCTTCGGTGGCGGAGAGTCGCGTGGCGGAGGTCGGCGGGTCGCGGAAGACCGCTCCGCGCCGCCTTCGTCGCCGGCCCCTTCCGGTGGCCTCGCGGACGAAGAGTTCGACGACGATATTCCGTTCTAG
>CAZYIP010000223.1:0-4252 GCA_964646895.1 uncultured Salinisphaerales bacterium
GCGTCGGCCCAGTTGGTGAGGTCGCCACCATTGCCGTCACCGGCGTCGGTGGTGACCAGCTTCAGCGTGCGCGCTCCCGTCAGGTCCACATCCAGTGTCGCGGAAGGGAATTTGCCGCGATTCTCCGGCAAGGTGCCGCGTACGATCCCGCTGTCGTAGACCTTCGTGTTATCGAGCCACACCTGGAAAATGGCCGAACCACCCTTGCCTGACCAGTCGTCGATGCCGACCACCGAGGTCAATCTGGAGCAGGAGTTATCAATGTCGTAAACGATCTCACTCGGCGCGAGCGTGCCCAGGCCGTGATCGTAGGTGACGCCGTTGACCCTGATCTTTGCACCGCCGCCCCAGATGCTGGCGTCTTTCTGCGGCGTATCCTTCATAGCGCCGCGGGACGACGTCGAGGCGGATGTCCAGCTCAGTTCCGACAGCCACGTTACGTTGGCGTCGCCGCCGTTATCGTTGTCGGGGTCAGGGCCCGAGCCCGAGCCCGATTCGGAGCAGGTGATCTTTACGTTGGCCCAGTCGGCAAGATCGCCGCTGTTGCCGTCACCGGCATTGGTGGTGACCAGTTCCAGCGTGTGCGCGCCCGTCAGGTCGACGTCCAGGGTCTTTGAAGGGAATTTGCCGCGATTCTCCGGCAAGGTGCCGCGAACGACTCCGCTGTCGTAGGCCTTCGTGCCGTCGAGCCACACCTGAAATACGGCCGAGCCGCCCTTGCCCGACCAGTCATCGATACCGATGACCGCCGTCAATCGGGAGCAGGCACCGCCAAGGTCGTAGACGATCTCGCTCGGCGCGAGCGTGCCCAAACCGTGCTCGTAGGTCACGCCGTTGATCTTGATCTTTCCGTTGCCGCCCCAGATATTGGCGTCTTTTTGCGGCGTGTCCTTCATGGTGCCGTAGGACGACGTCGAAGCGGACATCCAGTTCCAATCCGACAGCCATGTCTCGTTCGGAGTGTCGGATGATTGTTCCTGCGGAGTGACATTGATGGTGATACCCGTCTGTTTACCGTCCTTGCCGAGGATGCGAAGCGCGTAGCTCGCAGGCGGGACCTGCGCTCCGACGTCGACCACCAACGACGTTTCGCCGTTATCACCGGACTGGAAGAAATAGCCGAGCTGGTTCTCGACGATCGATGCAGGCGAGGTTTGGCTCGATAGCAACGGTGAGCCGTCCACGCTGAGGTCGAGTTGCTTCGGCAAATCGGAGAGCGTGGCAGTCGTTGTCGCGCCATCCCGTGTCCTGGCCTGGACCGTAAACTTCGCGCGCTCGCCCTGCGCGACCGTTTGCAGGCGTGGGCTGACCGACAACATGACCTGGCCCACCGAGCCGCCACTTGCGGACGAATCGTCCCCACCGCCGCCGCCACACGCGGCGAGCAGGAACAGGCTCAGGACGCCTATAATGCCCAGCCGGCCAAGCGAAAGAGTAGTTTGCCTTGTATTCAGCGTTTCCATGCCAGATCTTCTCCTGGAGGCGACTCACGCGATGTCGAGCGGACATCGGAGGCCGTTATTCTTGTTTCGAGCAAGTGATGATAAAAAATCTATCTTATTGCCCCAAAATGGCTATCAGAAATAGGGCGAACGGTATCGACTGGTTGGACCAAAGGTCATTTTGCATTCCCACGCTCGCTTCAATACTCGTGTGTACGCTTGCGCTATGATGTCGCGACCCTGGACACGGACGCGCGCACGTGACGAGAGACTCTGACGCGTCTCGGGCGCACCGGTCGCACGAAGGCTTTATGTCCCGTTCCCTGCTCAGATCAACCAGCACCGTCGGCGCGATGACGCTGCTTTCGCGGGTGCTGGGGTTTGCCCGTGACGTGGCGTTCGCCGTGCTTTTCGGCGCCGGCGCGGGAATGGACGCCTTTCTGGTGGCCTTCAAGATCCCCAACTTCATGCGCCGGTTGTTCGCGGAGGGGGCTTTTTCGCAAGCCTTCGTGCCGGTGCTGGCGGAGACACGAACCCGGCAGGGGCAGGCGGACGTCAAGGCGCTGGTCGACGTGGTGACGGGCACCCTGGCCGGTGTGCTGCTGCTGATCACCGTGGTCGGCGTGGCGGCGGCGCCGGTGCTCATCATGGTGTTCGCGCCCGGCTTTATCCAGGACGGTGACAAGTTCGGACTCAGCGTCGATATGCTGCGGCTGACCTTTCCGTACCTGCTGTTTATTTCCCTGACCGCGCTCGCGGGCGGCATTCTCAATACCTACAACCGCTTTGCGGTGCCGGCGGTGACGCCGGTGCTGCTCAACATCTGCCTGATCGCGGCGGCCCTGTGGCTGGCGCCGTATTTCCAGCGACCGGTGATGGCGCTGGCGGTGGGGGTGCTGGTGGCGGGCGTGGTGCAACTGGCTTTCCAGTGGCCGTTCGTGCGCCGGCTCGGCCTCCTGCCGCGACCGCGCTGGGGCTGGCGTGATCCGTTGGTGCGACGAATCATGCGCCTGATGCTGCCGGTGCTGTTCGGATCGTCGGTAACGCAGATCAGCCTGATGCTGGACACGATCATCGCCAGCTTCCTCGCCACCGGCAGCGTGACCTGGCTGTATTTTTCCGACCGTCTGATGGAGTTTCCGCTGGGCGTGTTCACCCTCGCCATTTCCACGGTCATCCTGCCGAACCTGTCGGCACGCCACGCGGAGGCGTCAAGGGACGATTTCAGCGCCACCCTGGACTGGGCACTGCGCATGCTCATGCTCATTGCGGCACCGGCAATGGTGGGGCTGTTCGTGCTTGCAGGCCCGCTGATCGCCACGCTGTTTTACCATCGCGAATTTCAGGTGCATGACGTGATCATGACCCGTTACAGCCTGATGGCGTTCGCCTTCGGGATGATGGGATTCAGTCTGGTCAAGGTGCTGATACCCGGTTTTTACGCACGCCAGGACACCCGCACGCCGGTGCGGTGCGGCGTCATTGCGATCGTTGCGAACATGGCCATGAGCGTGCTGTTCGTGGGCTCGATGCTGGCTCTGCAGCTACCCGCCGCCCATACAGGCCTGGCACTTGCGACCTCGATTGCTGCGTTCATCAACGCAGGCCTGCTGTTTCGGTACCTGCGGCGTGCCGATGCTTACCGCCCGGCGGCAGGCTGGCCGGCGCTGGCCCTCCGGCTGTTGCTGGCGAACAGCGTCATGGGCGTCGCGCTGGTCTGGATGGCGGGGCCGCTGGCACGCTGGCTGGTGTGGGACACGGGCACCCGCGCGTGGCATCTGGCGGCGATGATCGCCGCCGGGGCGGCAATCTACTTCGGTGTATTGTTTCTGTGCGGCCTGCGCCCGCGGCACATGACCGCGGCTGCGGCAAATACGCCGGTCGAGCTATAATTGCCGTTTCCGTGGCCTCGTGAAAACCATGCAAGTCATCCGTGGCTTACACAATCCTGGCTCGCTGCATCGTGGCTGCGTGATGACCATTGGCAATTACGATGGCATTCATCGTGGCCATCAGGCCGTTCTGCGGGCGCTTGCCGACAGGGGACGGGCGCTTTCGCTGCCGGTGCTGGTGATGACCTTCGAGCCGCCGCCGCGGGAGTTTTTCAACCCGGACGCGGCCCCGGCGCGACTATCGAGCCTGCGCGAAAAACTGGAGGATCTGGCGACCTTCGGCGTCGACCGCGTGCTGTGTGTGCGCTTCGATGCGCATGTGGCGGCGCTGCCTGCCGAGTCTTTCGTACGCGATTACCTGGTAGACGGCGTGGGCGCACGTGTGGTCATGGTGGGTGAGGACTTCCGTTTCGGCCGTGGCCGGGCAGGGGACATGGCGCTGTTACGCGCCGAGGGCAAGCGTTTCGGCTTCAGCACCGAAAGCCTTGGCGCGGTAAGCCTCGATGGCGGGCGGGTGAGCAGCACCCGCGTGCGCGCGGCGCTGGCGGCCGGCGACACGCGGACCGCGGCGAAATTGCTGGGGCGGCCTTACCGCGTTACCGGGCGCGTGGTAAAAGGGCAGCGCCTGGGGCGGCAGCTTGGATTCCCGACCGCCAATCTGCGCTTCGAGCGTCGGCCGGCACCCCGTTTCGGTGTTTACGCAGTGCGCGCGCGGGTGCGCCCGGACGCCTGGCGCGGCGCGCTCGTGAGCTTCGGCACGAGGCCGACGGTAGATGGGGAGGGCTGTCTGCTGGAGGTTTATTTTCTGGATTTCGAGGGCGATCTCTACGGTCGTCGCCTCGATGTGGAGTTTCTGAAATTTCTGCGCCCGGAGGCGCGCTTTGATACGCTCGACGGGCTCATCGAGCAAATGCATCG
>CAZYIP010000224.1:0-4234 GCA_964646895.1 uncultured Salinisphaerales bacterium
CTAATGTTTCCGGACACCCGCACCGAGCCGACCATGCCCTCATCCATATCGCTCCAGGATGTTTACCGCGCCCATCGCCTGATTCGCCCGATCGCTCGCCACACGCCGCTGATACCGAGCGCACCGCTGAGCGAGCATACGGGTGCCGAGGTGCGCCTGAAACTGGATTTTCTCCAGGACAGCGGGGCCTTCAAGCTGAGAGGCGCCAGCAACCACCTGCTCAACCTGGGCGATGCGCAGAAGCAACGCGGCGTGATCGCCTACTCCACCGGCAATCACGGACTCGCAGTGGCGCAGGTCGCGGCGAAGCTGGGCATTCCGGCGGTAATCTGCGTATCCGAGCACGTTGCGCCGGGGCGCATCAGCCAGCTTCGCGGCGCCGGCGCGGAGGTAATCGTCCACGGCGACAGCCAGGACGAGGCCGGTGAACGCGCGCGCGAACTGGTTGCAAGCCGTGGTCTGACCCTGGTGCCGCCGTTCGACGATCCGTACATCATTGCCGGTCAGGGCACGCTGGCGCTGGAGCTGGCAGAGGATTTTCCGCAAGTGGACACGGTGCTGGTGCAGGTTTCCGGCGGTGGACTGGCGGCGGGTGTCGGGCTGGTACTCAAGCGCATCAATCCGGCGATCGAGGTCATCGGCGTCTCCATCACGCGTGCGCCGGTGATGCTGCGCAGTATCGAAGCCGGCCATCCGCTCGAACTGAAGGAAGAGGATTCCCTCGCCGCGTCGCTGCTGGGCGGTATCGGTCTCGACAACCGCTACACCTTCCCCATGGTGCGCGATTTCGTCGACCGCATCGTGCTGGTTGAAGAGGATGCGATCCTGCGCGGCATGACGTTCGCGCTGCGCCATCACCATCTCGCCCTGGAAGGCGCCGGTGCCGCCGGCATCAGCGCCCTGCTCGATGGGGTGCCGGGCGTGCAAGGCAGGCATGTCGTCGCGATCCTGACGGGCGCTAACGTCGAGTGGGAAACCCTGCACGATGTCGTGAATGGTGCCTGATTGCAGCCGCCAGGAAACAAACGCGGGCCGAGTCAGTCCAACGAAATGAGCAGCCTGGCTCTCGCGGGATAAAGCGCAGCTCCGGTTTAGCGGACGTTTCTACCCGGTCAGGCTGACGTTCCCACGGCTTGGCCGCCCGAGCCGGAGTCAATCCTGCCGGCGTCGCATCAATCCTCCGCCGCTCCAGGCGGAAACCAATCCTGGCGTCGCCGCTCCACTGAGGAGGCCATAGTATGAATTTCATGCGCAATGCCATGCTGGTAGCCGCAGCCGTCACACTTGTTGGCTGTGCCAGTACAGGCGCCAACAACGAGGCCGGAACACAGGCAGCCATGACCGATCAGGTAGCGCTTGCCAACCGCGCCGCCGATGTCGTCGACAACCAGATGACACGCCCGTCGGACAAGCGCATCCCGGCCGCGCTGCTCCAGAGCGCGAAATGTATTGCCGTATTCCCCTCCATCGTGCAGGCCGGCTTCATCGTCGGCGGCAAGCGCGGTCAGGGCATTGCCAGTTGTCGCGATGAAAGCACCGGACAGTGGTCCACCACGGCACCGGCGTTCTATACGCTGACGGGCGGGAGTGTCGGCTTGCAGGCGGGAGCCCAGTCCAACAGCGTTATCCTGCTCTTTCTCGACCAGAAGGGAGTCGACCAGCTACGCCACAACAACTTCACCCTCGGCAGCGACATCAGCATCGCCGCGGGCCCGGTCGGCTATAACGCCAGCATTGGCGGGCCTCCCGCTTCGGTCGTCAGCTACACCACCAACAGCAAGGGGCTGTTCGCCGGCATCAACCTGAGTGGCGCGACCCTGGACTTCAACAAGGACGCCACCGAAAACGTCTACGGCTCGCGCGGCGACGATCCCGAGCAGGTGCTGTTCCAGATGCACAACGCGCCCAGCGGCGTGCAAACCTACAGCCAGGCGCTGCAACAGCTTACGCCGGGAACCGGCGGACGGACCATTGGTGCTACCGGCACCTGAAACATTGCTGCCAGCCATGGCACCGCTACCCGTGCGATAAAACCGACCGCCGTGCTGTGACGGCGGCCGGTACCTGGCCTTGCTGGAACAGCTGATGTTGGCCTCCCGGGCCGGTCGGACAGAGAGTGCCGGGGGTGCCAGGGCGGTACATCACGACCGCACACCATAAGCGGCAGCCTCCTGCACCCGTTCGTAGCTGCAACGGCTGGACAGCAGGATGAACGCGGCCGCTGGCGACGACGACTTCCTCACCATCGCACCGATCAGTTCATCAGGGCATGGCGGCCCACGTCTTCGCGAGTGCACAGGATCTCGCCGGCCATGCTGACGAAGGCCGCCACGTGCGTGGCTCCGGTCACTGCGTTGTACGGCCGATGATCACGCAACGCGACCATGGCGCGGATGCTCCTCTGGACCTTCCCTGAGCACGTCGAGCAGGTCGGGCACCTGCTCTGCGGTGAGCCGTTCGAAACCCACGCTTCAAGGCAAATCGACCGGACAAGTTACTGGACATTACATAAGTAAGTTATATATAATCGCGCCATGAATTCACGGAGAAACGCGGCAGACGCCGTGCTGGGCGCGGAGTTGCTCAGCGTCATCGCTCGCCTCAACCGCTGGTCGACACGGCATGCAAACCGCACGCTGCCGATCGCCCAGGCGCGTCTGCTGGCGCAGATAGAGGAACTGGGGCCGGCACGCATCGGCGATCTTGCCCGGGCCGACCACTGCAGCCAGCCCGGCATGACGATGCAGATCCGGCGGCTGGAAGCTTCCGGGCTGGCACGCCGCGCCGTGGATCCGGCTGACGCCAGAGCCGTCCTCATTTCATTGACTGCGCAGGGGCGGGCGGTACTGCGGGAGGTACGCGACGCAAGGGCAGCGGCGATCGCGCCGCTGGTCGGCAGGCTCGCCGATGCTGATCGCGGGCGTCTGCATGCGGCATTGGAGACGCTTACGGACCTGCTCGATGCGGCTGCCCGGGCGCCGGACGGGGCGGCGGCCTCGGCGGTTGAACAGTGACAGCCACGGTTTTGTGCGGAGGCTTTCCGGTTGGAGCAGCTTCAGTCGCGGCTTGCGCCGCTCCCACAGGCCTGTCGCGATAACCGGTCATATACACATACTTTTTCCTATCAGCAATTCACGGCGGACATACTCTCATGTGGCACCAACCCAAAGCCGTTCTCGCGGTGGCATTCGCCTGCGTCATCGCATTCATGGGCATCGGCCTCGTCGATCCCATTCTGAAGCCGATTGC
Source organism: uncultured Salinisphaerales bacterium (assembly GCA_964646895.1). Lineage (GTDB taxonomy): Bacteria > Pseudomonadota > Gammaproteobacteria > Nevskiales > CAZYIP01 > CAZYIP01. Next base: position 3,250 of record CAZYIP010000224.1, read on the forward strand.
GGATGCCCTCGGTGCGACTCCGTCTCAAACGTCGCTGCTGTTCACCAGTTACATGGCCATCATGGGCCTGGCCATGCTGATCACGGGCGCTGTGTCCAGCCGCCTCGGGGTCAAGCGCACGCTGCTCCTGGGGCTGCTCATCATCATTGCGGGGGCGGGGCTGGCCGGGTCTCAGGATTCGATTGCCGGGATCGTCGCCTTCCGCGGCGTCTGGGGGCTGGGTAATGCGCTTTTCGTGGCGACCGCGCTGACCGCCATCGTCAACTCGGCCAGAGGCTCGGTCGGGGAGTCGATCATTTTCTACGAAGCGGCGCTGGGGCTGGGGATTGCGGCCGGGCCTCTCATCGGCGGCGAACTCGGCTCCATTTCCTGGCGCGGGCCCTTCTTCGGCGTGTCGGTCCTGATGGCGCTCGCCTTCCTGGTGACGGTATTTCTGCTGCCTCCCACGCCACCCGTCTCGCGGCCCACGTCGCTACGGGACCCGTTCAGGGCCCTGAAACACCGCGGCCTGCTGTTGATCGCGATCACCGCCCTGCTGTACAACTTCGGCTTCTTCACACTGCTCGCGTTCACGCCGTTTCCGCTCGACATGGGCGCACGCGCCATCGGCTTCATCTTCTTCGGCTGGGGTGTGGCGCTCGCCTTCACTTCGGTGGTGGTCGCGCCCCGCCTGCAACGGCGATTCGGCACGCTGAATACCCTGATCGCGGCGCTCGCGGGGCTGGCGATCATCCTCGCGATCATGGCGCTCGGCACCGACAGCAAGGCGGTCCTCGCTACCTGTGTGGTGGTGGCTGGCGCCTTTCTCGGCGTCAACAACACGCTGGTCACGGAGACGGTGATGAAGGCCGCACCCGTGGATCGCGGCGTTGCGTCAGCCGCCTACAGCTTCGTCCGCTTCAGCGGCGGCGCGGTCGCCCCGTGGCTCGCCGGCCGGCTCGGCGAAAGCATCAATGCGCATGTGCCGTTCTGGGTCGGCGCCGGC
>CAZYIP010000225.1:0-4189 GCA_964646895.1 uncultured Salinisphaerales bacterium
ACGCTTGTCGCTATCAATATCCTTGAGCAGAGCGCGATCCTGGTGCCGACCGACTCTCCGCTCAAATCGGTCTGCGATCTCAAGGGCAAATCCGTAGCCTATCCGGGCGACGGGTCTCAGCAGTATCCATTGCTGCTCAAGGCGCTGGCCAAGTGTGGACTGGATGTTTCCGATATCAAGCTCTTCAAGTCGAGCGGACCGGACATCCCGATTCTTGTCGAGCGCAAATCGGTGGACGCCGGGATTACCTGGGATCCTTCCGTCTCCGTGGGGCTTGCTTCGGGTAAAGCGCGCATACTGGCCAAGGCGGAGGACATCATGCCGATCATGGCCGGGCATTACGTCGGCAACGGCCTTTACGTGCACAACACGTTTCTGAAAGAGCACCCCGACATCACCCAGGCATTGGTTACCGCCAATGTCGAGGCCATTAATTACATTCTGTGTCATCCCGATGAGGCCGCAAAGCTGTGGTCGAAGGAAATCGACATATCGGAGAAGGTGATCAAGCTGTCGCTGGATGAAGGCATCTCCGTTTACAGCCTGGATGTCATTCCGGAAACGGAAACGATGCAGAAATATACCCAGTTCCTGAAGGAAGGAAAAATACTGAAGGCGACGGACAACGCCAAGATCGACCAGTCGTTTGCAACCAAGGCGTTGCAGGAAGTCAAGAGCAGCGGCAAGACTTGCAAGGCCAGCGAAGCCAGCATTTCCGAGTGAGGGTCATGACCTGGGGTGGTACTGATTCCTTGCGGTGCCGTTCAAGGAGGGGCGGCTACCGCGCGTTGAATGTCCCGACGTTGATCTCCAGCTTGTCGATGTGTGGAAGTCCATGGCTGTAGAACAGGAATTGCTGTTGCGGGGAGACGGCAAGAGAAGAAAGGCGCTGACTGTGCTCGCAAACGTGCTGCCGTTTCTTTACGCGGCGATTACCATCGTGGTGGTATGGCAGGCGGTAGTGCTGATTACACGGCCGTCGCCATCGGTGCTCCCAACGCCGGTGGCGGTGTTCTGGGAGTTTGTCGAGCTTCTCGGGGATGGTCAGCTCGCGAGGGATGCGGCCTACAGCCTGGGCCGCGTTATCGTTGCCTGGCTGCTGTCCGCGTTTATCGCCATTCCGCTAGGGCTGCTCATGGGCAGTTCGGAGCGCCTCGAAAGGTTTGTCAATCCTTTTGTGGAGCTGTTGCGTCCCATCTCGCCTCTCGCCTGGATTCCGATGGCAATTCTGTGGTTCGGCATTGGCGAGGCGGGAAAAGTGTTCGTGGTTTTTATTGGTACTTTTTTTCCGATCCTTTTGCACACGGTTGCCGGTGTCAAGGCAGTCGATCCGAATCTGCTGCACGCGGGCAGGGTGTTTGGCTGCACCACCCAGGGATCACTTTTCCTGCGGGTGGTAGTTCCGGCTTCGATACCGGATGTCGTAGTGGGTTTGCGCCTTTCTTTCGGAATCGGCTGGGCCTACATCATTGCGGCCGAGTTGGTTGCCGCACATGTCGGCCTGGGATTCCTCATCTCCAACGGGATGGATCTTTTGCGAGCGGATATGGTGTTCGTAGGCATGATCGCGATAGGCGTCCTCGGGTTTTTGCTTGATACGCTTTTCCGCTTTCTGCAACTCCACTTTACGGGGCGCGCATGAATACAGGCGCATTGAACAGGGGCAAGCCGCTCCGCATCAGGGACCTCAGCAAATCCTATGACACGCGGTCCGGTCAGAAAGTACAGGCGCTGGACAATGTCTCGGTCGATGTACGCGCCGGAGAATTTCTGGTCTTTATCGGTCCGAGCGGTTGCGGCAAAAGCACGTTGCTGCAAATCATCGCGGGATTTCTGGAGCCCAGCAAGGGCCAGGTGCTGGTTGACAGCGAGCCGATCTCGGGACCGAGCATCGACCGCGCGATGGTATTCCAGAACTATGCGCTTTTTCCGTGGCTCTCGGTCCAGGGCAATGTCGAATTCGGGCTGCGGCAGAACGGAATCTCCCGTGCACGGAGGCGTGAGATTGCGTTGGAACATCTTCGCACGGTCGGGCTTGAGGAATTTGCGGACAAGAGTATCGATGAGCTGTCCGGTGGCATGAAGCAACGAGTGTCCATTGCACGGGCCTTTGCGGTCGACCCGTCGATCATGCTGATGGATGAGCCGTTCGGAGCGCTCGATGCCCTTACCCGCCGGTTTCTTCAGCATGAGTTGCTGCGGATCTGGCGTGAGCAGCAGCGTACGGTCATATTCATCACGCATTCGGTTCAGGAGGCCCTGTTTCTTGCCGACCGCATTCTGGTCATGTCGGTCCGGCCTGCACGGGTCCGGGCCGAGTGGGTTGTCGAGTATCCACGGCCGCGCGACACCACGTCAGAGGGGTTGCGTCAGCTGGAGCGCAAAATCTACGCGTTGCTCGACGAGGAGTTGGCAAAAAATTTCGGCGCGAATGGGCGTGGCTCCTGATGGCAGCGATGATTGAGTTGGATGCAACGGCCTGCGCTGTGGCCATCAGGAGCGGCGGTTTGAAATCTGAGGATCTGGCGCGTGCGTGCCTGAAAAGAATCGACGCGCTGGAACCGCGAATTCGGGCTTTTCGCGATCTTGTCGCACCGGACCTGGTGCTGGAGTATGCGCGGGAGCTGGATAACCGCGAAACCCGGTCTGGCGCGCTATATGGCGTTCCTGTAGCCATAAAGGAAGTTATCGATGTTGCTGGCCTGCACTGCAGCTGGGGTACATCGATTCACCAGGCGAGAGTGCCGGAGAGCGATGCGGCTGTTGTCGCAAAGCTGCGTGATGCCGGGGCAGTTATTCTCGGCACGACGATATCGACTGAGTACGCTATCGCAGCAGCTGGCCCGACAACCAATCCCCATGATGAGTCGCGTACACCCGGAGGCTCATCGAGCGGAAGCGCTGCAGCCGTTGCGGCCGGCATGGTGCCACTTGCGCTGGGTACCCAAACCATAGGCTCAATTGTAAGACCTGCCACATATTGCGGGATATACGGTTTCAAGCCTGCGTATGGTGACATCGACGCAAGCGGAGTGATGCCATTATCGCCCCGCCTCGACCATGTCGGCATTTTCGCGAGAACACTGGCGGATGTCGCTCTTGCGTACACGACACTCCTTGACCCCGAAATCACAGACCGTCCCACGCTGGATCAGCTAGACCCGGATGACGTGAAAATGCCGTCCAATGTCTATCTGGTTGATGGTGATTTGAGCCAGCCGATCGACGCTTCGAGCCGCACTGCGCTCAAGCGTGTGCGGAATATCCTGGAGCCCTCCGGCGCGACGGTGATGCGAGCGACTTTCTTCGATGATTTCGCCGAGGCGACAGGTTGCGTGAACACCATTCTGTGCCGCGGCCTTGCCGCCAATCACGGTCATGACAGAGATCGGGCGGGAGAGCAGATGAGCCGGCGGTTGCGCAGTCTTGTCGATCACGGCCGAACCCTCTCCGATGAATGCTATGACATCGCTCTCAGTTGTGCCCGGCAGTATCGGGAGGCTTTGCTCGGCATTCTTGGCAACGATTCAATCATTGTGGCGCCGGCCACCGAAGGGGTCGCACCCCCTTTGCAAGAGGGAACGGGGTCGTCGGATTTGCAGGCGTTGTATTCCCTGACAGGTTTACCCACGCTCGCTGTTCCATGCGGCATGGTCGGTGGACTGCCGGTCGGTGTGCAGGCTGTGGCCGCGCCCGGACGGGAGGCCTTGCTGCTGAAGTTCGCCAGGCTGGTGTCCACGGCGGGTGAGGCACGAGACCCGTGAGGATGACATGCGCTGCAGCAAGTTGAGACGCCATGGCTGTCGGGCAGGAGTTGCCATTGCGAGACGAAGCGGGTAAGAAAAATGGCTAGAGCATTCACGCGCGTGCTGCCCGTTCTTTACGCCGCCGTTACCATCGTGGTGGTCTGGCAAGCGGTGGTGATCATCACGCAGCCGGCGGAGTCGGCTCTTCCGGCACCGATGGCTGTCTTGCAGGCATTCGTCAAACTCACGGAAGATGGCAGGCTTGCCGTGGATGCGGCCTACAGCCTGGGCCGCGTTATCGTTGCCTGGCTGCTCTCTGCACTCATCGCCATTCCGCTGGGCTTGCTGATGGGAAATTCACGGCGTCTTGAACGGTTTATCAATCCGTTTGTGGAGCTGCTGCGCCCCATTTCGCCGCTGGCGTGGATTCCGATGGCGATTCT
>CAZYIP010000226.1:0-1134 GCA_964646895.1 uncultured Salinisphaerales bacterium
GGGAGAGGGCAAGACAATGAAAAAACTCATATTCGCAGTGCTCGTGATGTTCGCCGGCATCGGCTACGCCCAGGCTGCCGACAGCGTTGTCGTCGGCGTGCTGGCGCCGCTGTCGGGCTTTGCCGCCGCCGATGGCGAGAGTGCGGTCACCAGCATCAAGCTGGCGGCCAAGGCCATCAACGAGCAGGGCGGCCTGCTCGGCAAGCAGATCGAACTCAAGATCTACGACGATCAGGCCGACCCGAAGCAGGCGGTCAACTTTGCCCGCCGGCTGGTGGAAAAGGATCACGCGCAGCTCGTGATCGGCGCCTCGTACAGCGGTGCGACCCTGGCGGCCGTGCCGGTGTTCAACAAGGATCGCATCCCCACCATGGTCGCGTACGCGGTCGCGCCGGATATCACCCGCAACCATCAGTACGTGTTTCAGGTGGGCCTGATGGGCCTGGTGGAAGGGCGTACCGGCGCGGTGCTGGCGCAGAAGCTGGGCGCCGGCACGGTCGCCATGATCAACCTGAAGAACGATTTCGGACAGGCGCTGGAGCAGGGTTTCCGGCACGAGGCGAAGAAGCTCGGCCTCGACATCGCCTTCAGCGAAACCTACCCGCTCGGCAACAAGAACTTTACCTCCACCCTGGTGCGCGTGAAGACGAAGCACCCGGATGTGATCTACGCCAGCGGCTATTATTCCGACGCCGCCAACCTGGTGCGTCAGGCCAGATCGCTGGGTATTCAGGCACCGATCATCGGCCAGGACGGCTACGATTCGCCCAAGTTCATCGAACTGGCTGGCGCGGCGGCCAACGGCGTCTATCTCACGACCCAGCTCGATCGGGACAGCCAGCAAAGCGACGTGCAGCATTTCCTCAAGGCTTACGAGAAGGCGGCCGGTCAGCCCGCGGACATGGTCGGCGCCACCGGCTACGCAGCACTGGAGGTGATGGCCAGGGCGGTGAAGAAGGCCGGCTCGATGGACGGCGATGCCGTGCGCAAGGCGCTGGAGGGCATGCGTGACGTGGATACGGTGGTCGGCCATATCTACCGCTGGAACGAGGACGGCGTCCCGATCAAGACCGCGACCGTGCAGGTGGTGAAGGACGGCGCCTTCCATCATTACATGGACATCACGGACCGCGA
>CAZYIP010000226.1:1234-4077 GCA_964646895.1 uncultured Salinisphaerales bacterium
GTCAACACAGCGCAGCGGAAATCGAGTTGTGGGAGCGACTTTAGTCGCGATTGCCGCGCCTGAATCGCGGCTGAAGCCGCTCCCACAATAATGAGCTGTTTGTACACCACTGTTGTGGATCAATAATGGATTGGGGTGTTATCGGCTATCTGGCTCTGGACGGGCTGGTCATCGGCAGTATTTATGCGCTGACGGCGCTCGGCCTGGCACTGGTCTACGGTCTGCTGCGCATTCTGCACGTGGCGCACGCGGGCGTGTACGCCGTGGGCGCCTATTGTGGCTGGCTCGCCTTCGCGGCCACCGGGAGCCTGGTGCTGGCACTGCTGGCGGGCGCTGCCGGGGCCGTCGTCCTCGGCGTGTTTCTGGACTGGTGGTTCTACCGGCCGCTGGCGGGCAAGCCGCCACTGATTCCGCTGATCGGCTCCATCGGTCTGTTTCTGGCGGCGGGCGACCTGCTGCGAATCCTGTTCGGGCCCTACCAGCACAGCCTGGCGGCCATGGCGCCGGCGCCGCTGTTCAATATTGGCCCGGTTGGCGTGACCACGACGCAGACGTTCGTGCTCGCCGGCACGCTGATCCTGCTGGGGGTGGTTTACTGGGTCAGCGCGCGCACGCGGCTGGGCATGGCCTGGCGCGCCATCGCCCAGGATCGGGAGATCGCGGCCGCCATGGGGATTCATGTCCCGCGCCATACCGCGCTTGCCTTCGCGCTGGCTTCGGCGCTGGCCGGCATCGCCGGCGTGATGGTGGGCGTTTACTACAACCAGATCGCGCCCACCATGGGCGACGAGCCGGCGTACAAGACGCTGGCGATCGTGGTCCTGGGCGGGCTCGGCAACGTCTGGGGCACGGTGGCGGCGGGACTGTTGCTGGGCGTGGTGGAGTCCGTCTCCGCGGCCTACGCCGGCAACTATTTCCCGCCCGAGGGCATCGCTTTCGTGGCGCTGATCCTGGTGCTGCTGTTCCGTCCGCAGGGCCTGTTCGGGAGATAGCGTGTATTTAGTTACCCTGGCGACGCTCCTGCTCATTTACGCCATTCTTGCCCTGAGCCTCAATCTGATCACCGGCCTCGCCGGGCAGGTGACATTGGGGCACGCGGCGTTTTTCGGCATCGGCGCCTACACGCTGGCCTGGATGGTGACCCATGGCATCTCCTTCTGGCTGGCTCTGCCGGCGGCCGGTGTCGCTGCCGGATGTACCGGTCTGATACTCGGAATCATCAGCCTGCGGCTGCGCGAGGATTATCTCGCCATTGCGACCATCGGCATCAACTTCGTGGTCGTGGCGGTGTTTCTGTATCTGCCGCTTTTCGGCGGCGCTTTCGGCATCAGCGGTATCGCCAGCCCGTTCGCCACCGTGGGCACTTTCGTCATGGTGGCGGTTGCCTTCGTGCTGACCGTGATCCTCCATGAGGCGGTGCGGGCATCGGATCTGGGGCTGGCGTTGCTCGCCCTGCGCGAGTCGGAGGATGCAGCAGCGGCGCTCGGCGTCAACGTGCAGCGCTTCAAGGTCACCGCCTTTACGCTGGGCACGGCGATCGCGGGCCTCGTCGGGGGGCTCTACGGCGCTTACGTGGGCGTCATCCATCCGGGCGACTTCGGCTTTACGCTGTCGGTGATTCTGCTGGCGATGGTGTCCGTCGGCGGCATGGGCACCCTGCTCGGGCCGGTGCTGGGCGCGATCGTGCTGGGCGGTTTCGCGCAGGTGTTCGCGCCGATTCACAATTATCAGCTGGTCCTGTTCGGGCTGCTGCTGGCGCTGGTCATGCGCTACCTGCCCCAGGGCGTCGTGGGCGCCATTCGACTTCGCATGATTTCGCGTGATGTGCGGACGGCGGGTGATTGATGACGGATGCCGGCGTTCTGGAAGTCTCGCGGCTGTCCAAGGCGTTTGGCGGGTTGCAGGCTGTCGTCGACGTGTCGCTGTCGGCGGTGCGTGGGCAGGTGCTGGGCCTGTTCGGACCCAATGGCGCCGGCAAGACGACGCTTTTCAATTTGATCGCGGGCGCGTTGCGGGCCGACGCCGGCGAGGTACGGCTGGCCGGCGAGGACGTGACCCGGCTGCCCGCGCACCAGCGGGCCCAGCGCGGGATGGCGCGCACGTTTCAGGTTGTGAAGCCGCTCGCGGAATTGTCCGTGCTCGACAACGTCATGGTGCCCCTGGCGCACGAGTCGCTGCGCGGCCTGCTGCCCTTCGGACGCTACCGCAATGCTGAGCGGGAACGCCGCGCCCGCGCGCTGCTGGAGCAGGTCGGCTTGCAGGAACAGATCCTCGCGCCCGCCGGCCCCTTGCCGCTGGGACTCAAGAAGCGGCTGGAGCTGGCGCGCGCACTGGCTCTGGAGCCCCGGGTGCTGTTGCTGGACGAGCCGCTGGCCGGCCTCACCCTGCGCGACGCGCGAGTGGTCCTGGATGTCGTGACGGCCGTGAAGCGGGACATGGCGGTGGTGCTGATCGAGCACAACGTGCGGCTGGCGATGGCGGCCTGTGAGCAGGCGATCGTGATGGAAGCGGGCGCCGTGATCGCCGCCGGCGAGCCGGATGCGGTGCGCCGCGATCCGAAAGTCATCGAGGCGTATCTCGGCGCGGACGATGCGGAAGGGGATCAGGCCGATGCTTGAGGTCCGCGATCTGACCGTGCGCTACGGCCAGGCGGTGGCGGTGCACGATGTGTCCCTGCGCGTCGAGGCGGGTGAGTGGGTGTCGCTGATCGGTCCCAACGGGGCCGGCAAGACCAGCACACTCAAGGCGATTCTGGGGCTGGTCGCCCACTCCGGGACCATCCTGCTCGATGGCGAGGACATGGGGCCGCTGGCCGCGTGGGCACGGCAGGGGCGAGGTCTCGG
>CAZYIP010000227.1:0-4031 GCA_964646895.1 uncultured Salinisphaerales bacterium
GATATGGTCTTTCTGGTCCGGCGCAGCGGCTTTGAAACGGTCTGCCTGAACCGTATCGCCGGCAATTACCCCATTCAGACGATGACGCGTACGGTCGGCGATCGCCATCCACTCGGAGTCGGCGCCGGCGGTCTCGCGATTCTCGCGTCGCTGAACGATTCGGACATGACCACTGCGGTCAAGGCGGTAGCGCCACGGCTATACGGCTACCAGATGTCAGAGAGCATGCTGCTCGACGCCGTGGCCGCCACGCGCGCCCGCGGCGGCTTCGCGGTTGACGAAGGCGCCGCCGCGCTCGATGTGACCGCCATCGGAAAGACCATTCACGACCGGTCACGCTCCCCGGTCGCGGCCATCTTCGTGGCATCGATCAGTACACGCATGACGAAAGATCGGCAAAAGAAAGTGCGCAAACAGCTTTCCGTTTGTACCGATGCCGTAGAAAGAGCGCTGCTGGGATAAGCGGCGACAGGAGTATGGGAGAGTCAGCCGCGAGCCTGGATTTCCCGGTAACTCACTGGCCGATAATCAAAAAGCAGCCATTTTGTCAGGCCGATTGGTGCAAGCGTATAATCCAGCTTCCTGACTTTTAGCCGGAAATAACAACAATGGATAAACGCATCCTTGCCGTAGTGATTACAAGTGCGGCACTTTTGGCTGGCTGCGCGTCCACGCAGCAGGCCAGGAATGTCGAAGTCGACAGTTTTCTCGCCCCTTACCAGCATCTTCTCGTGCAGGATGGCAATAATAACCGCGCGATTCTCCATTACAACGACCCGAGTGTCGATTGGGCCGCCTATCGCAAAATGAAGCTGCTGCCGGTGCAGTTTCTGACTGATCCGGACACCGACTATTCCGTACAGCAGAAACAGGAACTGCAGCAGCTTGTCGACAAGTTTTCCACCACTCTGTATGAAAAGCTTTCCCGAGACTACACCATGGTGCAGGAACCGGGGCCGGGCGTGCTGCAAATGCAGATAGCGATCAGCCACGGCGCACCGTCGAGAGCGGCGCTCGCCCTGGTTTCCAAGTTGCCGGGTCCGCAACGGCTAGCGAGCACGGTGTATGCCAAGGCGAGCGGCAAGCCCGCTTTCTCCGGCGGAGTGACCCTGGAATTGGTGATCAAGGATGCGGCAACCGACTCTTTGCTCGCCGCCGCTGCCGACCGTCAGGTTGGCAATATGCGGATTTTCAAGCCGAATGCGTTCGAATCCTGGGGTGACGTCGAAAACGCGCTGCACTTCTACTCCGACGCGATCGTGGAACATCTGTGCCGGGCCCGTCGCGACAGCGATTGCGGCTAGCGGCAGACTCAACCCGCTCGTGTGGCTATCGCGGCAGCGCGCCGCGATAGCCGCCTCAAACGCCTGCGCTCCGGCAATAAACCGGGTTCTCCCCCACGGGGTTTATGCCGGCACCCTTCCCCGCAACTCCGGATATTGAGCGGGCCGGACTCGTGCTTGATGACCCCTGCCACATACTCGTGCGTAACGGTGCAATTCCCACCTGCCGCCGGTATCTTGTTGCACGTGCGGTAATCCGGGAGACGCGTCGTGAGCATATCGGGCGTCATCTTCGTTGTCACTTCGCAGGCGCTGTACCCCCCGTCTTCACTGAAAACGTCCGTCATCACCTCGCGGCTTGTATCCCAGACCGGGTCATCGGATAAATCCGGGTGGGTGCGCTGGCTGGCGGATTTCAGCACTCGCTAGGAGCCTGGGCCGTACTCCGTCTGGTCAGTCTGTAGCTGCTCCTGGACCGATTTCACCCGCTCGTCGATCGCCTTGTTATCGCCCCAGAGGTTTTCAAGATCACCAACTGAACCCTGTACCCTGACCGATGATACCGCTTCGCGCTCGCAAGCACGCCATGGCTCGACAGGCGCTGCCACTTTTGCATACCGCCAGCCTTGATTTGACCAAAGTTGGTCATATCACCTATACTGGGTAGCCAATTCGCGCCAACCCAGATCCCTCATGAAACAAGTCAACATTTACGAAGCCAAGACGAAACTCTCTCATCTGGTCGACCAAGCCAGTAAGGGGGACAGCATCATCATCGCGAAGTCCGGCACACCATTGGCTCGACTCGTCCCACTGCGCGAAGCTACACCTGGAAAGGTGCAGTTTGGCCTGATGAAAGGCCAGATTAAATTCGCTGACGATTTTGACGCACCGCTCCCCGATGATGTGCTCGACGGCTTCGAGGGCGATCCGCGATCATGAGGCTGTTGCTGGACACCAATATCGTCCTCTGGGCAATGGCCGATGATCCACATCTTAAGCCCGCCGCACGCCGCAGGATGGAAGCCGCAACGATTAACTTCGTCAGTTCTGCGACGATCTGGGAAATTGCGATCAAGGTTGCGCTTGGCAAACTCGACGTCGACATGGACGCGCTGTTGATCGGGTTGGCCGACGCTGGATTCGAGCCGTTTCCAATTACTTGGTCGCACAGCCGTCTCGTGCGTGATCTACCGCACCATCACCGTGATCCGTTCGATCGAATGTTGGTAGCCCAAGCGGTCAGCGAGCCATTACGTCTGTTGACGCATGACCGCACACTTGCGCGGTACAGCGAATTGGTGGTCGTCGTCTGACGGGGAGCACGAACACGACCCGCTTCCGCCGAAAATGGCGAAGTATCAGCTATCCGCTTTAACAATTGGATCAGGGGAGTTCTTGATCTGCCAGAAACGCTGATGGAACCGTTTTATCTTGCCTATCGCAAATTCTGGAAACTTCTCCGTGATCCGCAATTCATGATTCGATTCTCGCTGGCGCCGGGACAGATGATTGCGTTTGATAATCTACGGGTACTGCACGGGAGAGACGCCTTCGATCCAAATAGCGGACCGCGTCACCTCCAGGGTACTTACCTCGACAAGGACCTGATCCTGTCGCGTCTTCGGATCACAAGGCGGCAGATGAACCGGCACGAAGTGGGCGCTGAACGGAATCAAGAGGTTTCCGCCTGACCGGTGTATTTCGCATGATCCCGGTCACCCATCCCACGGAAACGAGGTCAGGCACTCCCCGCGATGCCGGTCACTGATTTCGCGGCATCGCGGCCCTGGCCACTGCGGCCCGGCACAATGGCGGCACTGCGCTCGGTCGCTTTGCTGGGTAACGCCTTGGGCCTGGCAAAGACCTGTTCAACAGGATTCAGGTCCAGGCTATAAGGGCGGCAAAAACCCCAGCCGGGTACCGCGGGCACGGATGGCGCGCCAACAATCATGCTCTAGCCTACGTCTGTTTACTGGTACTTGCTCATTGGTTAACTAATAGTTACTATATTGGCATGTATCAGGTCCGGATCGAAAAGCAGGCGCACAAGACATTGCGCAAGCTTCCGCGCAACCAAGCGCGTTTGATCCAGGCAAAAATCGACGAATTGGCGCGCGATCCGTACGCTTCCCAGAATATAAAGCCCCTGAAGGGCACAACGTACTTTCGGCTTCGCGTCGGTGACTGGCGCGTTATTTACGAACTCGACGACAACCAGCTGATTGTCATTGTCTTGAACATCGGCCCACGCGGAGGCGTCTACTCATGAGTGCACAGATTATCGAGCGTGACGGCAACCCTGAATATGCCGTACTGCCGTATGACACTTATCAGGCCCTGCTGGCGCGGCTGGAGGATCTGGAGGACATTCTCGCCGCGGACAGCGCCAAAGCTGCACTTGAGCGCGGCGAAACCGAGCTGATTCCCTGGGAGCTATCGAAACGGTTGTCCGACGGCGATAACCCGATCCGCGTCTGGCGCGAGTATCGTGGCATGACGCAAGCCGCGCTGGCTGAGGCGGCTGACGTGAGCAAGCCTGCCATCTCGCAGATCGAAGCTGACAAACGCCAGCCCTCGGTCGCTGTACTGCGTGCAATCGCCCGGCACCTTGATGTCGATATGGATGATTTGGTATCAGGATCGTAAGTGCCTGAAAGGGCGGTAGAGCCGAGCACTCATGATGCCGTTTGACATACGAACAACACATGTAGCGCCGCGTCCCCCACTTCGTGCTCGCGACACGGC
>CAZYIP010000228.1:0-4008 GCA_964646895.1 uncultured Salinisphaerales bacterium
CCACCACCACACCCGGCCAGTCCAGCGATAGCGAGTACACACACTGACAGTCTGAGCAGGTGGTTGATCGTGTTATTGGCCATTCTGTTTCTCCGTTGCTGCTTTATCGATTGCTTATCACTCAGCACGGCAGCTTGGACACCACCTTTATCGATAACGTGCGATTTCCATTTGCTTTTGCTTTTGGAAAAGGCAAATTTCGGGCCAGTATGGCGTAAATCGTTGAAGGGCGCTTTGGTGCGGGAAGCGCGGCCGATCGCGGCTGAAGCCGCTCCCACAAAAAGATCGCGAGCCGCGATAAACGCAAAGTTCACACAGGCGGCCGATCGACTCGTGCCTTCAGGCTTTGCACGACGCGCGCGGCGGTCTGGCCATCCCACAGATCCGGCGGCTGCGGTTTGGCGTGTGCGCTCGACCGAGCCTGCCGGACCTGGTCGAGCAACTGCGCGGGTTTGATCAGGCGATTGCTGCCCTGGGTGATGGTGATCGGGCGTTCGGTATTGTCGCGCAGGGTCAGGCAGGGGATGCCGAGATACGTGGTTTCCTCCTGCACACCGCCGGAGTCGGTGATGAGCAGCCCCGCGGAAACCACCAGGTTCATGAACTGTATGTAGCCCAGGGGGTCGATCAGGCGCAGCCCGGGCGCGGCCTGTAGCTGCGCTTCGAGCCCGAATTCGCGCAGGCGCGCACGGGTACGCGGATGGATGGCGAAGATGAGCGGCAGAACCTCGCTGGAGAGGGCCAGTTGCTCGACCAGCGTCGTCAGAGTCTCGCGCCGGTCCACGTTCGATGGCCGGTGCAACGTCACTACGCCATAGCGTCCCGGCTCCACGTCGAAGGAATCCACCGTACGATCCTGCTCGATCTTGTCGCGCAGCAGCTCGAAGGCGTCGATCATGATGTTGCCGACACGCTCGATCCTTTCCGCGGGCACGCCTTCGGCACGCAGGTTTTCGTCCCCGTCCGGCGAAGGCGTCCACAGCAGGTTGGCCAGCGAATCGGTCACGATGCGGTTGACCTCCTCCGGCATGGTGCGGTCGCGGCTGCGCAGGCCCGCCTCCAGATGTGCGACCGGGATGCACAGCTTGGCGCCCACCAGCGTGCACGCGAGGGTGGAGTTGACGTCGCCGACCACCACGATCCAGTCCGGGCGATCCTCCTGACACACTCGCTCGTAGGCGATCATCACATGCCCGGTCTGCTCCGCATGGCTGCCGCTGCCGACGCCCAGATGGATATCCGGCCGGGGCAGGCTGAAGTCGCGAAAGAAGGCGTCGGACATGTTCGGGTCGTAGTGCTGTCCGGTATGCACCAGTTTTACCTCGCACCACGGCTCGCGCTTGAGGGCATGGTACAGGGGCGCCACTTTCATGAAGTTGGGCCGCGCGGCTGCGATGAGGTGGACCTGGGTCCTCGGCATTCTGATGGGTTCCTTTTGTCGGACTGGGTGAGTCAGGGATTGCGGCGCCGGCCCCGGCGGGCACGACAGCATTCCCATACTACGATTGCGCCGCCCGTCACGCCGCCCAGAATCGCGCCATAAAGATGCGCGTCGGTGATCACGGGCGCGCCGATCATGGAAACGCTTAGCGGCGACGGGCCATGTATCTGCTCTACATACAGTTTGGCAATCAGGCCTAATGATAGCAGTGCGGCCTGGATGCGTGAGTCGCGCCAGACGGTGCAGGCAATGACTGCGGCAAGCGCGTGCAGCACACCGGACAGGCCGACATACCAGACCAGGTGCGGATCGAGCGCAAGAAACATCAGGCTGATGCCGAGCGCGAAGCCGACCGCAGCAGCGGCAAAACGCCAGCCCTGCCAGATCGGTGCTTGCGGAAAAACAAGCCGCAGGGCGATCAGGCCCGCGAGATCCATCACCGCATGCGGCCAGTTGAGATGGATGAAATGACCGGAAACCAGCCGCCACCACTGCCCGGCCAGCACCGGTGCGCGGTCATAGCGCAGGACATCCATCGCGCCCGGTGCAAGTACCTGCAGCCCCAGCACCAGCAATATGCAGATCAGCAGCGGCGAATCCCGCCGCAGGGCACGGTTGAGCGGCAGAATCGAGGGCATCGGATTACGGATGGTCCTGCTTGTCCGTCGCCGGAGGAGATCGGTCCATACAGTAGCACCATCGGGAGGGGCACGAAACGGCCCCAATGTTGAACTTTTCGCCGCCATACGCCTCACTCATGGGGAGCGTTCCTGCTGAGACTCAGTCCAACAGAGACAGCGAACGATGAGCCGGATCAAATTCATTACGCGGTTCATTGCCTATCTCCCCGACAGTGGTGACCGCGGGCGGCAAACGCTCACACAAGCGGTCAACCGCGTCGGCGGACTTGGCCTTGAAGTGCTGCGCTACGAGCCGTACCTGCTGGCGGTGCACTCGCCGGTGCCGCTGGCGCTGACGGGTCCGACCGAGATGCTGCTGGATCTGTTTCCGGGCACGGCGGCGTCCACCCGCGTTGCGGCCGCCGATTTCAACGATGCGGCCTCCATGGAAGACGCGCATCGCAAAGCGGAGACGTCGGCGCAATGCTACAACCTGCTGCAGCCGACGGACACCGGCTTTCGCCTCGAAAGCGACGCCCTGGGCCTGAAGCCCGTCTACAGCGCACGCACGCATGGCGGCAGCGTCATGGGCTCTCGTATCGCCGATCTGCTGAGCCTGTTTCCGGCGCTGTCCGGGCCGGTCGATCCGGTGGCGCTGTACGAATTGATGGGGTTCTGGGTGCCACTGGCCGGACGCACGCTGCACCGACCCGTACGGCGCACGCTTCCCGGCGGCTGTTACCGCTGGACACCCGCCAGCGGGCTGGCCGGCCGGCGCGGCCGCGATCTGCCGACGACACCCGTCGAGCCCTTCGGGCTCATGGATCAGATGATCGCGAACATCCGCGGCACGGCGCTTCAATCCCTGCGCGAGAAGACGGCAGGCGCGCCGCAGCCGGTCCTGCTGGCGCTGTCGGGCGGCTTCGACTCACGCCTGATCGCGGCTCTGTGCCGCGACCTTCACCTGCCTATCCGTGCGCTGAGTCACGGCCGCCGGGGCAACAAGGAATCGCACAGCGCGCGCGGCGTAGCGCGGGCGCTGCGGCTCAACCTGGAGATGCTGCCCCATCGCAAGGACATCACCCTGCGCTACCTGCCCGAGCACCTGCGGGCAACGGAGGGGACGTCAGACCCGGCCGCGCTGTCGATCACGAACCTGTTCGATGCACGGTCGGCACCCGGCAGCGCGCTGCTGCACGGCTTTTGCGGAGACCTTCAGGCCGGCAGCCACATGAGCCGCTTCAGTGCCGCCGACTTCGCCTCCCGCGAAGCCATCGCCGAGGCCATCACGCGGCGCTACTATCCGCCTTCGCGGCCGAATCTGCAGGGTTTGTTCAGCCCGGCGCCCAACCTGGATGATGTCCGTCAGGACGTGCTCGACAATCTGAAGAGCGACTGCCCGCCGTACCAGGCGTACCAGCTATGGTACCTGGAGAACCGCAACCGGCGCTTCGTCGGCTCGCAGTTCGCCGTGCTCGGCGAGCACTTCGACATGATCCTGCCATTCTACGACCGGCGGCTGTTCGATCTCTGGCACTCGCTGCCACCGATCGGGTTGATGGACCGGGTCGCGTTCCGAAAGCTCATGGCGCGCTACTATCCGGCCCTGGCGCGAATCCCGCACCCGGAGGAATCCGCGCCGATCATCCCCAATCTGCGCTGGCAGCTTACGCACTTCTACCACCGCCTGCCGCACCGCCTGCTGGCGCGCTGCATTGGTACAGAGCGGGCCCAGCGGGTTTTCCTGCGCCTGTACCGTCACGACGACATCCTGACCCTGGCCAACCTCGCGGCGCCTCAGCAGCGCGCCTACATGCTGACCCAGCTCGCCCAACTACGATCGTCGTTGCAAGCAGGACTGGGCGTGGAACTGTCGCCGCACTACGAAAAGGTGTTGTCCACCGATCTCCAGGCACTGCGGGCGATGTTTACCGCCGCCAGTTATGC
>CAZYIP010000229.1:0-3930 GCA_964646895.1 uncultured Salinisphaerales bacterium
CACAAAAATATCGGTATTGCCGCTCCCACGGGTACGGTGGTGGTCGCAAGGTTTGTGGGAGCGGCTTCAGCCGCGATTCAAGGCCAGATTCATGCACACTGCTGCCCCGCCCGCCGTCACGCCCGCCTATCTCGCCCCCTTGCGAAACAGAATCACCTCCGCGGTCCCCAGCAAAATGATGAGATCGAGAAACAGACTCCCGTTCTTGACATAGTACAAATCGTACTGAAGCTTCTCCAGTGCATCGGCTTCCGAGGAGCCGTACGGATAAAAAAGCTGCGCCCAACCGGTGATGCCCGGTTTCACCCGATGGCGGACCGCGTAGTAAGGCAGGCTCTCCACCAGCTCCGCCACAAACTCCGGGCGCTCCGGTCGCGGCCCCACCAGACTCATCTCGCCCTTGAGCACATTGAAAAGCTGCGGCAACTCATCCAGCCGGTACTTGCGCAGTATCGCGCCAACCCGGGTAATGCGGCTGTCGTTCACGGCCGCCCACTGGGCCTGACCCGCCTGCTCCGCGTTCACGCACATGCTGCGCAGTTTGATGATCCGGAATAAGCGCCCGTCCTCGCCCACGCGCTCCTGCCGATAAAACACCGGCTCGCGGCCGCCGCCTTCCACCAGAATCGCCAGGGCCGCAATCAGCATGAACGGCCACGACACGAGCAACAGCAAAACGGCGGAGATCACATCGGCCGCGCGTTTCAACACCTCGCGCAGGGCACCCTGATGGAAACCGTCGGAAAAAATGATCCAGCTCGGCTTCAGCAGATCGCACTTGATCTTGCCGGTATGGCGTTCGTAGAAGCTCAGCATGTCGGTGACCCGTATCCCGGCCAGGCGACACGCCAGCAGCTCGTCGGTGGGGAAACCATTGCGGCGGTCGTCCATGGCCACGACAATTTCCTCGATACGCTGCTCCCTCGCATACTCGTAAAGGCGCTTGTCGAGGGATACCAGCCGCCGCGAATCAATCGCCTCGACTTCGTCGGGCACGGGAACGCATCCGATCAGCGTAAACAGGCGCTGGTCCGATTTGCGGCGCAGCTTCGAGAGCAGGCTGGCCGCGTTTTTCCCCGCTCCGTAGAACAGAATGCGCCGTTTGATCACCGCCTGATCGATGGCGTCGAAAAACAGCACATGGGTCGTCGCCAGCGCGACCAGCGCAATCACCCCCGAAGCGGCCAGCACGCCGCGACCCAGGTACAGGGTTGGAAATACGTAGAACACCACCGCCAGCGCTATGCTCGCCAGCGCAAAGCTGACGATCACCCGCAGCAGGATGCGCAGGCGGCCATCACGCAAATGCGGCTGGTAAAGGCCCAGCGCGATCATGCTCAGCATGATCAGCAGCGCAAACACCAGCGCCTGCGGCAACATCGACAACGGCGTGTGGGTCAGATCGGAGTCGCTGCCGTAGAAGCGGAGGTAGGCACCCGCGTATGCAGCGGCAATCAGCAATGCCGTCTGCGACACCCCGAGCAGCAGCACGCGCACGTGAACGTGGTGGCCAAAGATCCTGACGGTATCCATATCCGACGCCGAGTCTCCGCAAGCTTGTTGTTCGTGATTGGACGCCCGTCCGGCGAGGCGGGATGCATTATTCAAAAGACGCCGGCCGTCTGACACCGGTTATCGGACACTGACGCGACAACTTTAAAACCCCTGAAAAACCGCCACCGAGGAGAAAGCCAGCCTCGGGCATCCTCTGGAGTCGCGCTTACCGGAGAGCGGAATCAAAGTGGGTATGTGCGATTCCGAACGCCGGCGCAGCGCTGGATACCAGGTGTAGCAGCTCGATCAGAGGTTTCCCTTGATTCATGAGCGTGCAACCTCCCGTTGATAACTGTCGCACGCAGAGCCGATGCGGATCACGCCAACAGGGGGTTGATCCGTCCCGGGCGCAAACTGCACAACATCAATTTAAGCACAATCCGGGAAAAGTGTAGCCAACGCGATAATCGGTGACCATTGGGATGTCACCGCCCGTGGAAACGGCGCAAACCGCGATCCCTGACGGGCACCCCCACCCGTATCGCCGGCACTGCCAAACACCAGCCAGCACCGGGCTTTGGGCGCGCTTCTTGCTTTCATTTTATACCATTAAAACAAAGAACACGAACCACAGGGGAGAACCAACGATGAACCGCCCGAAAGAGGCCAAGGAAAAAGATACCGGCGGCCATCTCCGTTTCAGCGCGAGCCGCTTCTTTCAGGTAACCCTCCGCACCGGAGGACACTCCGGCTGGTACTACCACGCGCGTGAAGGCACGTTCGGGCCATTCATCAGCCCGCGTCACGCGGAGCAGGACCTGCTGCGGCTCATCGAAAGAAACCCCAACGAGCGCCTGGACCTCTACCGCCGGCTGGGTATCAGCACGCGCAAGTCCTAGGGCTGGATCATCGCGGCTAAAGCCGCTCCCACAATGTTTGTGGCAGTCGCGGATTGTGGGAGCGGCTTCAGCCGCGATTAGAAGAGACCAACCCCCGGATCGCTGCCCGGATACATACAATCTCCGCACAGCCCGCTACACCACCACCCCCGTGGGAGCGGCGCAAGCCGCGATTGCCGCAATCACCGACAACCCCACGGAACCCGACACACCAGCACCTCCCACAACCAGCGCGCGGATAGCACTCCCCCCCACCAAACCCGGCAATAACTCAGCACCCTGAAATGTAAATTATCTCGACACCCAATCTGTAAATATATTCGACAACCCGCCTCCTGCATTACACCCGCCCACAAAAAACCGCCCTCACAAGGAGGGCGGCAGGTACGATGCTGCTTTATTTTTATTGGGGCTTGTTAGGTGCGATGCGCCATCCTCAGGACCGGCGACGACGGCTCATGCGCAACCCAAAACCGAGGCCCAGCAGGCCGAGACCAAACATGGCAAGGGCAGTTGGCTCGGGGACGGGGGCAGGAGCTATCGACTCGACGTAGACGACAAAGTCATTATAGTCCTGATCCCAGCTGGAGGCGCTCAAATCCTCCCAACCGAAGATGTACTCGTTCCCTACCCATTCCATCCCCTTAGGCGGATCGTCGGGCTGATATTTCAAGTAATTCCCATTCCCACCCTCGTATCCGACCATATGCTCAGCACCGTCGTCATTCAGTTTCCAGTCGGAGTAGAACACACCGTCAGGCGTATCCAGGAAAAAACCAAACTTGTTCACGCTGGTAAAATCACCGCTCGTCTGGTCGATGACGTTACCACCGGATTCGGTACGAGTAACATGATAGTGATGGCCACCGTCGCTGATTGTGACGGAAGTCTTTAGATAAGGACTATCGCTCCCATGGTACAGATACAGCTTAGTACCATAATTATTTGGATCAAAGATACCGAATCCGTTGAAGTTTTTATTTCCAGCGATCTCGAAGATCAAGTTGGTACTGGTTTTGTGACTACCGGCTACTTGCCAATACGCACTAGGGTGTACTTGGTCAGTTTTCACGTCAATCCCAGGGCCGCTGACTATAATGCTGTTAAACAAATCCTGAAGCCCCGTGCCGGGACCATCATCACCGTAAGGCGCGACATTCACCGGCGTTGCAAACGCCTGACCAACGGCAAAAAGCGCCGCGGCGGCCAGTAAAAAAATCCCCTTCATTTTCATGTTTCGCCCCTTAAATCTAGTCGAACAGGTCTGAGCTCATTAGTTACCGATGACCTGCATCTCATACATAGGCAATTCTCATGCCTATATTATAACTACATGATTTATATATACTAATTACTATTAAGATAATTTAGCTAACCCTGCGTGTAAGTTTTCCCGACACTGGTTGGCATGGACGTGCTGCCCAATCGAGTGAAAACAAGGCTTGGCACTCCGCACTTTGGCACCCTTGCCGCGTGGGGTGAAAGGCACGGCGGTGCCGGTACCACGGGGTTCCATACAGAGAATCGGCACAGACCT
>CAZYIP010000230.1:0-3908 GCA_964646895.1 uncultured Salinisphaerales bacterium
AGCGGCTTCAGCCGCGATTCGACAGGGGTTGCCACCCCGGCAACTAAAGATCCCGCGCTGCGAGCCGCTGTAATACCAGGCCTCGGAGGCATCGGAAAAGGAAAGAACCATGCCCGGTAACAGTATCTTCGGTATCGGCACCTCGGCGCTGAGCGTATTCCGGCAATCACTGGAAACGATCAGCCACAACATCGCCAATGTGAACACCGAAGGTTACAGCCGCCAGAATGTGGAGGCGGGCACGCGTCCGCCGCAGTTCTACGGCGGCCAGTACATCGGCACCGGCGTGCAGGTGGACGCCATCAACCGGGCGTTCAACCAGTACGTGAGCCAGCAGCTCACCGGTTACACGGCCAGCAATGCCCATGCGCAGCGCTACAGCGGACTGGCTACCCAGGTGGACAATCTGCTTGCCGGTGACGGCTCGGCGCTGGGGCCGGGTTTACAGGCATTCTTCGAATCGGTACAGGGCGTGGCTACCGATCCCACGTCGGACGCGGCGCGCCAGCAGATGCTCAGCCAGGGGCAGGCGCTCGCCGGGCGTTTTCATTCCCTGAACCAGCAACTCGGGTTCCTGCGCGAGGGCGCCAACGGTGATATCGGCAACCTGGTCAACGAGATCAACACGCTGGCCGGCAACATCGCCGATCTCAATCAGGCGATCGCCAACGCGCACAATTTCAGCGGCGGCGCGCCCAACGACCTGCTGGACAAGCGCGACGCGCTGATCAATCAGCTGGCCGAAAAGGTGTCGGTACGCACCATCGCGCAGGATAACGGCAGCCTCAACGTGGTGATCGGCAAGGGGCTCGCGCTGGTGTCCGGCAACGATGCCAACACCCTGGTTGCCACCCGGCTGGACGGGCCGGTCGGCAGCGTCGACGTCGGACTCAAGACCGATGCGGCCGTCATACCGGTAAGCGACCAGATACAGGGCGGCGAACTGGGCGCGGTGCTGGAGTTCCGCGAGAATGTCCTGACGCCGGCGCAAAATGAACTCGGCCGCATCGCCGTTGGCCTCGCGGCCTCTTTCAATGCCCAGCACGAGAAGGGCCTGGACCTCGAAGGCAATGCGGGAAAGGCGTTTTTTACCCTGCCGCAGCCCTATGCCTACGCGGAGCCCGGCAACAGCGGAGCCACTGGCGCGCCCACTGTAACGTTCGCCGGGGCGCCGGATGCCGACAGCATCGCCGACGCCGCCAACAGGCTGACCGCGGACGACTACCGCCTCAGCTACGACGGCAGCGCGTGGACGCTCACCCGTTCCGGTAGCGGCCAGACGGTGGCCATGACCGGCAGCGGTACCAGCGCCGATCCGTTCGTCGCCGACGGACTCAGTATCGTCGTGCCGGGGGGTGCGGTCTCGGGTGACCGGTTCGTGATTCAGCCCACGCGCAACGCGGCTGGGGAAATCGGTGTCGACCCGGGCCTGGAGCCGGCCGACATCGCGGCCGCGGCGGCCCCGGATCCCGCTGACCCGGATGACACGACCGGCGAGGGCGACAATCGCAACGCGCTCAAGCTCGCCGATCTGCAAAAGGCGCTCACACTTGCCGGCGGCACTGCGTCGCTGAGCGACGCCTATGGGCAACTGGTCACCCGTATCGGCACGCGCACCCAGGCCGCGCGCTCCGATGCCGATACGCAGGCAGCCCTGTTCAATCAGGCGCAGCAGCGCCGCGACTCGGTCTCCGGTGTCAATCTGGACGAGGAAGCGGCCGCGCTGCTCAAGTATCAACAGGCTTACCAGGCGGCCGCCCAGGTCATCGCCACGGCCAATCAGATGTTTCAGACGCTGCTCGACGCGACCCGGAGATAACTCATGCGCCTGTCCACCGCGGAATTCAGCCGGCTCGGCCTGAACGCCATTCTCGACCAGCAGGCGAGCCTGCTGCACACCCAGCGCCAGCTTTCCGCCAGCAAGCGGATTCTGGAACCGGCGGATGATCCCTCGGGAACCGCGCTCGTCTCGCAACTGCAGACGGAAATCGACCGCACGGCGCGCTTTCAGGCCAACGGCAACCGTGCCGAGGCACGCCTGAATCTGGAGGAAACCACGCTCTCCAGCATCAACGACGCGCTGCAGCGCATCCGCCAACTGGTGCTGCAGGCCAACAACGACTCGCAAACCAGCGAAAGCCGCGCCAACATCGCCGCCGAACTGCATCAGCGCCTCGCCGATATCAAGGATTTGGCCAATACCCGTGCCGCCAATGGGGAATATCTGTTCGCCGGCTACCAGTCGCGGGCCAAGCCCTTTACAACCGACGCCGACGGCCAGGTGCATTATCAGGGCGACGACAATCAGCGCCTCATCAGCATCGGTGCCGATCGCAGCGTTGCCGACGGTGATCCGGGCAGCGCCGTGTTCATGAATATCGCACAGGGCAACGGCACCTTTATCGCGTCCCCCGGCAGTGCCAACTCGGGAAGTGGCGTGGTCGGAGCCGGATCCGTCCTCGATCCGGGCAAATGGCCTGCCGCCACCGAGTTCACCATCAGCTTTGCGGGAGGCAACTATACGGTGACGGAAGCCGGGGGCGGTACTACGGACACGGACGGGAATCCGCTGCCGAGCGGCACTTTCACGCCTGGCCAGTCGATCAGCTTCAACGGCATCGAGGTGAGTATCAGCGGCCAGCCGGCCGACGGCGACGAGTTCACGATCGGGCCCGCCGGCGAGCAGTCCCTGTTTCAGACCGTGAGCGATCTGGCCGACGCGATCGCCACGCCGGCCAATGACGACGCCAGCCGCGCCGTTTTGCACAATGCCGTCAACAACGGCCTCGCCAGCCTGGACCAGGGGCTCGACCATCTGCTCAACGTGCGTGCCCAGGTTGGTGCCCGCCTGAACTCGATCGACAACCAGAACGAGGTCCACAACGACTGGACCCTGCAATTGAAGACCACCAAGTCCTCGATCGAGGATCTGGACTACGCCGAAGCCATCACCCGCTTCCAGCGCCAGCTCACCGGCCTGCAGGCGGCGCAGCTCGCTTACACCAAGGTGCAGGGGCTGTCGCTGTTTAATTACATCCGCTGATCGGTTGATCGCGGAAGCAAAGGTGCGAAAGCTGAATTATCGCCTACGTGCCAGCAACGAGCGCAGCGATACAATCCGCAACGCGTGACGCCCCGGATGTGAGGATGCGCTCAAAGCCGACTTTGCCATTTTGATGGATGCTGCCGGGGGTGAAATACCGCCACGACGACGATTTGGCCTGGCTCGACTCTATATAGCAGCCCGTGAGGGAAACCTTTCAAGGGCCAGCGCCTCACATCGTGCGGCAACGCTTTCATTGCAAGGGGATTTTCCGACAAGACCCCAGTTGAAGTTTCGACAGCCAAGACAAACCGATGGGCCAGATCGGAATTGACCTTGCGGTAATATTCTCGTTCAGCTCGAATATCCGCTTGCGCTGAACGGAGGAATACGACCGGTCTCAATTTTCTTCGGATCGTAATTCATCGAACATTTGTTGCGCGGGAACGGTGTCTTCCTCACCGCGGAGATAGGATTCGTAGCGACGATTCGCCTCATCGATCCAGGCCCTGTGGTTTGATCGCAGGCTGCCGCCAGGACGGTCCTCCAGGCTCTCGAGCAGACGATTTGCAAGACGGGCTCGCTCGGTTCTTGGGAGCATGAGAACTTCCTTCTCAATCATCTCTTCTGATCTGTGCATGCTGTGGTTTGCTCCTGACCCTGGTCGATTTGATGCCGCGAGCATGAGCAGGACTTGATCCTATGTCATGCCCTGACCCTTGTCCATTGTACCGAGTATGGCAGTGCAAGGCCTGCGCCTAAAGTTCTCCCCCACTCCGGCCGATACAGGGACCGAAGGCGGCAACGGGCTTGCCCTCCGCCAGAAAACGACACCGCCCGTAGGCGGTCGGCAACAGCCAGATTC
>CAZYIP010000231.1:0-3862 GCA_964646895.1 uncultured Salinisphaerales bacterium
GCCGAGGCGGAGGCCAGGCGCAAGGCGGCAGCAGAGGCTGAAGCCAAGCGCAAGGCCGAAGCGGAAGCGGAGGCCAAACGCAAGGCCGCGGAGGAAGCCCGGCGGCAACGGCTCGCAGAGCAGGAGCTACAGCAGCAACTGGCGGCGGAAGAGGCGCAACATGCACAGCAACAGCGGATCAGTCAACTGCAACAGCAATATGTGATGGCGATTCGAAACAAGGTTCAGAACAGCTGGATTCGACCCCGTGAGTCCGCGATTGACCCGGACTGCCTGGTGGCTGTCACACAGTCCCCGTCGGGTGACGTGTTATCGGTCACCCTTCAGAACAGCTGTGGCAGCCCCGCACTGGATCAATCCGTGGAAAACGCGGTTCGGCGGGCGTCGCCACTGCCGTCACCACCGGCGCGCAGCGTATTCGAGCGCGAGATCATTTTCCACTTTACACTCGGGCAGTGATCGCCATGCGTAAACTGATGCTTGTCCTCGTGCTGATTCTGTGGGCCGGTGGTACGGCCAGCGCCGCGTTGCGTGTGGATATCACCAAGGGAATCGTCGGCGGTTTGCCGATCGCGATCGTCCCCTTCAAGTACGAGGGCGCCGGTCAGCCACCGGTGGATATCGCGCGTATCATCGAAACCGATCTCAAGCGCAGCGGCACCTTCGACCCGCTGGCTCGGAATATGATGCTGGCGCAACCCCACAGCACCGCCGACGTCAACTACAAGAACTGGCGTGTGGTCGACGTCAACAACATCGTCGTTGGCAGCGTGGCGGCTGCGGATGGCCGGGTCACAGTAGAGTTTGCCCTGCTCGATGTCTATGGCGGTCGGCAGATGGCCAGCTATACCATCGGGGCGAGTGAATCCAAGTTGCGCGAGGTTGGCCATCGCATCGCCGATCTTGTCTACCAACAGCTGACTGGCAAGCCGGGCGCCTTTGAAACACGGTTGGCCTATGTTTCGGTGGACAAAAGCGACAAGGCGCATCCGTATCGCCTGATCGTGTCCGATTACGATGGCTACGCGCCGCGCATAGTCACCAAGTCGACACAGCCCATCATGTCGCCCGCGTGGTCTCCCGATGGTCGGCGGCTGGCGTTCGTCACCTTCAAAAATGCCCATGCCGTGGTTTATGTGCAGGATTTGCAAACCGGCAAGGTCAGCCAGATATCGGGGCGCCCCGGGCTTAACAGTGCCCCTGCCTGGTCGCCGGACGGGCGCACCCTTGCGCTTTCGCTGTCGTACGAAGGTAACCCCGACGTCTATCTACTGGACCTGAACTCGGGTAAAATTCGCAATCTGACAAAAAGCCCGGCGATCGATACAGAGCCCAGCTGGTCGCCGGACGGGCGCCGCATTTTGTTTACCTCTGATCGCGGCGGCCGGCCGCAGCTGTACGTCGTGGATCGCGACGGCGGTTCGCCGAAGCGGCTGACATTTGACGGGCAAAGCAATGCCGACGGCAGTTTTTCGCCGGACGGCAAGCAAATCGTGATGGTACATCAGGACGGCGGCGGGTACAGCATTGCGACCATGAACCTTGACACCGGAACGACGGTCCGCGTCAGCGATGGTCCACTGGACGAAGGCCCAAGCTATTCTCCCAATGGTGCGATGATCGTGTATGACACCAACGCCAGCCGTGGCAAGTCGTTAACCATCGTATCTGCGGATGGTCGGGTCGAATCCCCGTTGGAGACCCAGGGCGATGCCCGGGAAGCAGCGTGGTCTCCTCTAGTCAAGCATAAATAAAGCAACAGGAGCTCTATGATGCGCAAGATTCGCTTCATGCTGATCGCGCTGATGTGTCTCGGCATCGCCGCGTGCGCAACCAATCCGCAAAATCAGGAAAGCCAGTATGGCAACGGTTCCAACGCAACCGGTGAGAACAGCGAGCTGTTGCAGAATGGCGGTGGCATGACGACTTCCGTCCTCGGCAACGATCAGCAGAACGAGGGGGAGGGCGGTCTGTCTCTGGACAATCCGAACAGCCTTCTGGCGCAGCGGGTTTTCTACTTTGACTTCGACAGCAGCGATATCGCCGCTGATTACATGCCGGCGCTGTCTGCGCATGCCGAATACCTGAACAGTCATCCCGGAGCGCGCGTACGCCTGGAAGGGAACACCGACGAGCGGGGGACGCGCGAATACAACCTTGCACTCGGGGAGCGGCGGGCCAAAGCGGTCAAACAGGTGCTGGTGCTGAAGGGTGTCCCGGCAAATCAGATAACCACCGTAAGCTACGGAGAGGAAAAACCCGCCGCGGATGGCCACGACGAGGCTGCATGGAGCAAGAACCGGCGTGTTGTTCTGGTGTACACGAGCAAGTAGACGGGCCATGAAAAAACAAACGCTAATCGCAATGTTGCTGGCATTGGGCACCGCGTCGTGTGCCAACATGGGCGGCGGGGGCGCCCAGGATCCGGTCATGCTGCGCTTGCAGTCGGTGGAGAATAGAACCGATCAGCTCGAGCGCCAGATGAAGGCCGTGACGGATATGTCGAACAACGTCAATCAGACCCAGGCGCAGACCCGGGAGCTGCGCGGCCAGATCGAACAGTTGTCGCTGGAGGTGGAGTCCAACAAACGGCGTATCCGTGAACTGTACCTGGACCTGGACCGGCGCGTGAGCGCTCTCGAAGGCAATGGGGGCAGCACCGCAGCGGCAACCGGTGCCGCACCGGCTGGACCGCAGGTGGGAGGCGAAGAAGCGCCGGCGCCGTCGGACGCCGAGCGACAGGCTTATCTGAGTGCTTTCAATCTGCTGAAATCCGGGCACTACGACAAGGCAGTGTCCGCTTTCGACGATTTCCTCAAGCAGCATCCGGCCAGCAGCTACGCGGATAACGCCCTCTACTGGAAAGGGGAAGCCGAATACGTCAACCGGGAATACGACAAGGCGATGACCGATTTTCAGGCACTGCAGTCCAAGCACCCGAACAGCGCCAAGATCCCGGGCGCGTTGCTCAAGATCGGCTATATCTACTACGAGCAGGGCAAATACGATCAGGCGCGCGGAACCCTGACCTCACTGCGCAAGAAGTACCCGAACACCACCGCGGCGAGTCTGGCCCAGAAACGGCTGGAGCGAATGCAGCAGGAAGGCAAATAGGCGGAGCAGGAAGCCGCCGTTTTCGCACCAGCGCCAATTCAAGTATGATGGCGCACCTCACGGGCCGTTAGCTCAGCGGTAGAGCAGTGGACTTTTAATCCATTGGTCGAGAGTTCGATCCTCTCACGGCCCACCAAATAATGTAGTGAAAACAGAAAATTAAACGAGTTAAAGCACGCATTGCCATTGAGCTTGATCTTGTATCTGCACGTGTAAGCATTAGATACGCACGGCGAATGCCTCATGTAGCGCGACGCATGGGTTGAGTCGCAGAGACGCATGGTTTGCGACTGCTTGAATGTATCGTTTTGACGGGTTTATGGTCGCTTGAATTCCCAGGCCAGCGCTCCAGCCTGTAACGGTGCAGGCACCGAGTTTGGCTTCATCCTCTATGTAGCTGGCCGCTCCAGTCGCTTGTGGCGATGACGTGGCGGTCGCCGTTGTCTGCCACGTTGGTGACACGGAAACCCGCTCCTTGACCGCGAACTGCACCAGTGCGCCGAGTCGCTTGGGGTCGTCGTTCATGGGGCCGCCCCAACCGGATTCCCCGGCACGCCAGCCGTAATCAAGACCAGGTTCACTTCGCTGGTTACAGGACACTACCGCCGCGCGGCGCACGCCAGTTGCATTGTGCCGGCGTTGCGCATACCGCGAGATCTGCCCGCAGTGGCGCACTGACCATTCGCGATGGCATGCTGCGCGTTCCATCTTGAGGCGACGACGCTCACGCCGTTCGTGCCCGGTGCCT
>CAZYIP010000232.1:0-3779 GCA_964646895.1 uncultured Salinisphaerales bacterium
ACACGTCATCCCGATCCAGCGCCTCCAGTTGCCGCCGCACCTTCTGGATACGTGGCGATATTGCGTCAAGGGTGTCGTCCGCAGCGGCGCAGGTTTTTTCCAGCAGCGCGCGGGCGGCGTCACGGCGGCCGTCGTCGCGCAGCAGGGCAGCCAGCTTGCACACCGCGTTGATGTGTACCAGGCCGGTTGGCCCCATGACCTGTTCGCTGACCTCGACCCCGTGCCACAGCAGCGGTTCTGCCTGCTCCCGCCGGCCGCTGTCCGCATACAGTCCGGCCAGCTCGATCAGGGTCAGCAGGGTGTTCGGATGGTCCTCTCCCATCAGATGCCGCCAGGTTTCGATGTTGCGCCGGTACAGGCGTTCCGCTTCGGTGAAGTCACCGCGTTCGCGCAGCAGATCCGCCAGGTTGTTGACGCTGGTGGCCGTGGCGGGGTGGTCGGCGCCCACCAGGCTTTCCCAGCTGGCGATGGCGCGCCGGTATAGCGATTCCGCCTCGTCATAGCGACCCATCGAATCGAGTGCGGAGGCCAGATTGTGCACGCTGGTCACCGTATCTTCGTGTTCCGCGCCGAGCACCGTTTCGCGAATCTCCAGCGCACGGCGGTGCAGGCTTTCGGCTTCGCGAAAACGCTCGCGGGCATCCACGACGGTACCAAGGTTGTGCAGCGCGGCGGCGGTGGCCGGGTGACGCGGGCCGAAGATCGTCTCGCTCAGCGTCAGCGCGCGGCGGTACAGGGTTTCGGCCTGTTCGTAGTCGTGTACCGCGTAGCGCAGCCCGGCAAGGCGGTCGGCACTGGCAGGCGTGGCGGGATGTTCGTCGCCCAGCTGCCTTTCGGCGATATCCAGCGCACGGCGTGCCAACGGTTCGGCATCGTCGAAGCGGTGAGCGGCCCGCTGCACCGCGACCAGATTCGCCAGGTGCGGCAGCAGTCCCGGGTGGTCGCGCCCGAGTTCACGTTCGCGCCGTGAAAGGATTTCGCGGTACATGCTTTCGGCCGCGGGCAGATCGCCGCGCATCTCGTGTAGGCGAGCGAACTCGTGCGTCGCTGCCGTCCCGAGCGCATCGCGCGCCGCACGCAGCAGGGATTCGGCCTGCTCCAGATCGCCGCGCGCGCCGTGGTGTGCGCCATGCGCCAGTTGCACCGTGCCGCGATCGTGATCGGTGGCCGCTGGGTCAGCCGCGACCATGGTCTGCGCTCGCACATAAAAATCGCCCAGGCTGGCGGCGTCGGTCCCTGCCTGTTGAAGGCAGTCGGCGATATCGATGATCGCTCGCGCGTGTTGCGCCCCCGCGGGCGGGGCCGGGTCGAGCGCGGCCAGCGCGCTGCGGCAGGCGGCGGTTATGTCTTCCGTCGAGCCGGCCGACTGCCATAATCGCAGTAGCTCGAATCGTTCGGCGGCGGCCATTGGCTTCGAGAACAACTGTGGCCGGCTCAAGTGGTTGCGCAGCAGGTCGCTCCGCCCCGCCTGTGCCAGATGCCAGGCGGCGTCCATATCGATACTGCCGTCATCCGGATGCACGCCGGGCGCCCGGGCCAGTGCCAGGTGGGCGGCCTCGCGCTGGGCAGGATTACTCAAATAGCGCGTTGCCACTGCCTCGCGCAAGGCAGTGGGCGCCAGCCGCCAGCCGCCATCGTTGTGGGTTGCAAATGGCGCCAGCATGTCGGCGAGGCGGCGCCAGCCCTCGGCCGGCGGATTCAGTCGCACGCGTATCTGCTCCGCGTCCAGTGTATTGCGCGCGGCCCATAGCAGGGACAGCGCCTGCGTCATTGGCTCGGTGCCCGTACCGTCTTCTTTCGATTCGGCCTCCAGCGCCTCCAGCAACCGATCGAACAGCGTCTGTGGATGCTGGCATTCCAGCCACCGCGCCAGTTGCCCGATACGTTGCGGGCGAGTCGCGAGGATATTCAGCAGGGTATGCAGGAACAGCGGGTTGGCGCTGCCCGGCGCCTCTGCGATTGCGCTGCGGATGGATTCGTCGGAATGTGGCATGCGCATGGCCACGATGGCCATGATGCCCACCCTGCTCAGCGTGCACAGGCGCAGGGTTTGCCAGCCCTCGCCGGCGGGGCGCCCATAGCCGGCGTCGGCCACGACCACCGACAACCCGGGCGGTTGATGATCTGGAAGGAGGTTTTGCTGGACGTTCAGTTCGTCGGATTCAAACCCTTCCATGCCGTCTATGACGAGTAGCGCGTTGCCGCGTGCGGCGGCCCGGCCCAGCCAGTTGGGCAATGCTTCCCGCCGGCTCTCGGCATCGAGCGGGACCGGGTCCGGCAGTTCGCACCAGGTTTTGATCGCGTTCAGCAACCGCCAGGTGAAGAACCGCGGATCCCGGTGATCGGCAGGACCGTCGGTTGCGTGCACGAAGGTGAACGCCTGCGGGTAGCGCTCGCGATAGCCCGCTACCCATTCGTTCAGCACCGTGGAACGTCCGCTGCCGGTATTGCCGGCGATGCGCAGGCGCGAGCATGATCGGGGGCCGACGGCATTCAGCGCGGCGTGCGCCTCGGCGGTGAGCAGATCTTCCGCGTGCCGGTGACCGGGTGTCCGGGGTCGAGCATTGCCGCCATCGGCGAGAGCCATGAGATTCTCCACGTCGCAGCGTGATCATCGGCAGCGTTTCAGGGTGGCCTGCCGCCGCCGGAGTCATTGTACCCGGCTTCTCTCGCTGGCGGAAAATCGGTGAAAATGCGACCATTGCCGGTATTGCCGGTCACGACACAGTGCAGGTTTCCAATGGAAGAGTTCAAGGGCATCCCCGTCGTCAGCGGTGCCAAATTCCGCACGGAGCACGGCTTTAACGCGATCAAGGATGGCATCAAGCGTAGCCACCATGCAGAAACTCCAGCCGGTGGCCGAAAGCCGCCGTGGTTGCGGGCAAAGTTGCCGACTGGTGAACGCTACCAGGCGCTCAAGAAGAACGTGCGCGAGCACCGCCTGAGCACCGTGTGCGAGGAGTCGAAGTGCCCCAATATCGGCGAGTGCTGGAGTCACGGCACTGCCACGATCATGCTGATGGGCTCCGTTTGTACCCGCGCGTGTCGCTTTTGCGCGGTCGATACCGGTAATCCGAAAGGCTGGCTGGATCATGATGAACCGCGCCAGGCGGCCGAGTCGGTACGGTTGATGAACCTCAGATACGTGGTATTGACCTCGGTCGATCGCGATGACCTCCCCGATGGTGGCGCCGCCCATTACGCTGCCTGCATTCGCGAGATCAAGCGCGTCAATCCGACGACCGCGGTCGAGGCGCTGACACCGGATTTCCAGGGCGTGCACGCCCATGTCGCCACCGTGGTCGATTCGGGTATCGAGGTGTACGCGCAAAACGTGGAAACGGTGCGCCGCCTGACCCATCCGGTGCGCGATGCCCGTGCAAGCTACGAACAGACGCTGGACGTTCTTGCATTCGCCAAGCGCCACCGCCCGGCTGTCCTCACCAAGACCAGCCTGATGCTTGGTCTCGGGGAAACCGACGACGAGATCCTGGAAACCCTCGACGATCTGCACGCCATCGGCGTGGATATCGTCACTTTCGGCCAGTACCTGCGGCCGACCCGCAATCATCTGCCGGTACAGCGCTACGTGCCGCCCGAGGACTTCGCGCGTTATCGGCAGGAAGGGCTGAAGCGCGGTTTTCTGGAAGTGGTGTCCGGCCCGCTGGTGCGTTCCAGTTATCGCGCGGACCGGGTGCTGGAGAAGAACAACGTCGGGCTCGGGACCGTTCCTGATTCAGCCTGACGGCGGGTGGCACTGCCGTTCGCCGATCGCGGCT
>CAZYIP010000233.1:0-3751 GCA_964646895.1 uncultured Salinisphaerales bacterium
TGGCAATGACGAGCTCGCGGAAAAAGCGCGGAGCGCGCACGTAGCGTGCGGAGAAGCCCTCGCGGCAAGCCTTTTGGGCCAGTGCGCAGGCGAGCCAGCTTTTGCCGATACCGGCCGGTCCGGTGATGAGGATGTTGTGGTGGGCGCCGAGCCAGGCGCAGCCGGCGAGCTGGGCCATCAGCGTGCGATCGAGCCCGCGGGCATGGCGGTAGTCGATGTCCTCCACCGTGGCGGCGTGGCGCAGTTTCGCCTGGCGCAGTCGCGTTTGCAGGCGGCGGTCGGCGCGTGCGGTCAGCTCGCGATCGACCATCAGGCCGAGGCGCTCTTCAGTTGAGAGCTGCGCCACGTCGCTCATGTGCATCTGCTCCTCAAAGGCTTTGGCCATGCCGAGCAGGCGCAGTTGGTGGAGCTTGTCCAATGTCGGGTGTGTCAGCATCGGGGCAATGTCCTTCGTCGGAATTCAGTGGTAGTAGTCGGCGCCGCGCAGATTGGCGTGCTCGATCGGCTGGGGGCTCGACGCGGTGTCGGTCTCGGGCAGGGGCGTTCGCTCCAGGCCCTGGCGCAGGATCGATTCCAGGCTTTTGTAGCTGGGCGCGCCCAGGCGCAGTGCGCGCTCACACGCCGCCTCCAGGCGCGCGTCGCCGTAGTGCTTACCCAGACGCATGATGCCGAGACAGGAGCGAAAGCCCTGCTGGGGGTGAGGCCGCGAGGCGAGGAGGGTGCTCACCACCCGGGCGGTGGCCGGCCCGCTGTGCTCGGCCCAGCGCACCAGGCGCTGTGGAGTCCAGCCGGCGTAGGCGCGGTGCGCCCGCGGCATGTGCTCGGCCACCGTGGTGTGGCGGCCTTTTTGGGCGCAGCGCCGGTGGCTGGCCACGCGCCGGCCGCGGTGCAGCAGCTCCACGGCGTGGGCCGTGAGCCGAGCCTCGATTTCGCATTTGACGAGCTGATACGACACCGAATAGTAATGGCCCTCGACCTCGACGTGATAATCCACGTGGACCCTCACTTTCTTCCACTCGGCATACTCGAAGCGCTCGCCCGGCAACGGTTTCATCGCGGGGCGGTCGAGGGTCTCGAACAGCGTGCGCCGCGAGCCCGCCAGCTTCTTGAACGGTCGCTCGTTGAGTTCAGTGATCAGCGCGGCGATCGCCGCATTGAGCTCGGCCAGCGAAAAGAACGTGCAGTGGCGAAGCCGCACCAGCACCCAGCGCTCGACCACCAACACCGCGTTCTCCACTTTGGCTTTATCGCGCGGTTTTCGGGCACGAGCCGGTACAATCGCCGTGCCGTAGTGAGCGGCGAGCGCGGCGTAGGTCGGGTTGAGATCGGGCTCATAGCGATGGACGCGCCGCACACCGCTTTTCAGATTGTCCGGCGTGAGCACCGCCGGCACCGCGCCGAGAAATTCCAGGACGCGGATGTGGGCGCCGATCCAGTCGGGCAACGACTGGCTCCAGGTGGCCTCGGCATAGGTGTAGTTGCTCGTCCCGAGCGTGGCCACGAAGATCTGGGCGGCGCGGATCTCGCCGCTGGAGGGATCCACCACCGCCACCGTCTGGCCCGCATAGTCCACGAACAGCCGCTCGCCGGCGCGATGGTGCTGGCGCATCACCAGATCCAGCCCGCCGACGTAGCGCCGGTAGCGCTCGCAGAATTGGCTGTATTGCAGCCCGTCGGGATGCACGGCCTTGTATCCTTGCCACAGCAGCCACAGCGTCACCCCCTTGCGCTTGAGCTCGCGATGCACGTGGGGCCATTGCGGCAGCGGGCGCGAGGCCCGGGGCAGCGGCGCGGGCTTGGAAAACAGCCGCGTCTCAAGCTCGCTGTCGTCGAGCACTTCGGGCAACGGCCAGCTCAACCCCGCCGCCTGCGCACGCTGCAAATACTCGCCCACGGTGGTCGGGGACAGATTCAGGCTGCGCGCAATCTGGCGCCGGGGCAAACCCGCCTCCCAGGCCAGGCGCAGCACGTGACGGATCTTTCGCATGGATTTCCTCCGGTTCGCCATGACCCCCCTCCCGAAATGGGCAAGAGTGCCATGGTTGTCGCTATGGAAATCCCGCGTCAGACCTCGCTCGTCCGATGATTCCGCTCCGAGAGCTCAAACTGTCCAGTTTGCCACCAGAACCGGTGTCCACTTTGGGCCGGAATCACCGTCCAGTTTCAGCCGGAATCGGTGTCCAGTTTGCGCCGGAATACGCACTGCCCGACGAAACCACGATTTTGAAGTTTCGCCGCTTGTTGGAGCGCCACGGACTGACCGCACAGATGATGAATACCATCAATGCGGTGCTCGGCGAGCAGGGGGCGATGCTCAGAGGCGGCACCCTGGTGGAGCCACGATCGTGCACGCGCCGTCTTCGACGAAGAACAAGCCGCGCCAGCGTGATCCCGAGATGCATCAGACCAGGAAAGGGAACCAATGGTACTTTGGAATGAAGATCCACATCGGGGCGGACGTCAACAGCGGTCTCGCTCATACGATGTCGGTCACCCCGGCCCATGCCTCGGACATCAGCCAGATACCGCAGCTGTTGCGAGCCGATGACCGAGCGGTGTTTGGCGACAAAGGCTACGTGAACAGGGCGTTCAAACGGGCGGCTCGCCGAGCCGGTGTGTACTGGGGTGTGGCGCTCAAGGCCAGCTTGCAGCACCACCGGCTGACCGCCGCCAACAAACGCAGGAACCGCAAGCTCTCGGGCATCCGCGCGCGGGTCGAGCCTGTCTTTCGAGTGATCAAGCGCCAGTTCGGCTATACAAAGGTTCGCTATCGGGGGCTGGAGAAAAATGCCGCCCAGGTGTTTACCCTGATCGGGTTGACGAATCTGTACCTGGCCAGGAGGCGACTGATGCCAAGCTGACAGGAGAGGTGCGCCCGCCGCGCCCAAAAACGGCACTTTCGGAGTAAAACGGCTCCGAAAAAGCGCCGTAACCGGCAAATACTCAACCAATACTTCTCCCTCCGGCTCCGGAAACAGTCATTCTCGACCCGCGCGCGAGTTGTTCAGACTTTCCTTAGTTCAGATGCATTTCATGTTGGAAGAGGCTCTTACTTGACAACTACCGAACGATGGGCTGAATATTGAACACTATTACAATTCAAGATTCGTGCGGTGGATCTGCGCTTGAACCGACTGGATTTTGTGGCGTGTGATGCGAATCGCCCGCATGGTTTTGTGCGTTGTATGGTTCATCTGTGCCAGCACATGCCGGTCAACATCAGAGCCCCATCCGCCGCGCTGACACGGCGCACCGCCAAGGCCAAAGCCATGGACCAGGCCAAGCGTAAAGGTGGCTTGCCCAGATTGAATCCTGGATCATTGACCGGCCGGCATCGGCTGGGTGCCGACGAAGTCGTTAGGGCCAAAGCCCAGGAATACATGACGATCCTCCACCACCTAGATGCCGGCGTGGATCATCGTAAGGCCACACCCAAGCCAGCCTGTTCAATGTCTTTGGTCAGCGCAACGACGATATCGCCCAAGATATTGAGGCCCTGGCGATGGACATGTGGGCGCCGTTTGCTTCAGCGACGACAAGCGACCCGACTGGATGAGCCACTGGTCGCCAATGATCCACTTAATGCCGTTTATACGCTCAAAGGTCAACTCCAACGGCTGCGGGATAAACCGGACAGCGTCGTCGCTATGAGTTGGTGCTCAGAGGCTTGGTGCGAAATGACGCTCATCGCGTGGTTGGCGCCCATGAAATGCTTTCTCGGCACGTTGCAACGCCACGCCGAAGGCTTTTG
>CAZYIP010000234.1:0-3750 GCA_964646895.1 uncultured Salinisphaerales bacterium
CCCCCGCTACCATCGCAAACTGACACGCTATTGTCAGCCCTTCACGGCCCTTGATGTGAAGGGCTGTTTTCGTATGGGCACTACCTTGACTGAAGTCAAGGCACGAGCATGGCCACCTACGTCAGGATGAGGGACATGAACGCGACTTCCAACCCGCAGCCGAACGTCGGGCGCGTGCCTGTCAGTGATCTCGGCCGCGCCAGGGATACCCACAACCGCATCGGGCATGCGACAATTGCGCGTGTGGTCGATGACTTCTACGAGCGGGTGCAGCGTCATCCGACGCTCGCCGAACCTTTTCGCGTGGTCAGCGACTGGCACGAGCACAAGGCCCGGCTCACCCACTTCTGGTGGGTTGCCCTGGGCGGAGAAGCTTATGCGCCCTATCATTATGAAGTAGGGCGCAAGCATGCCGATGTCGGTGTCACCTCGGCGTTGGTGGACGACTGGCTTGCGTTGTTCGAAACGACAATGCACGAGCATGTCGCGCCGGATGTGGCACAATCGTGGCTGCACCGGGCCCGGCGCATGGGCGATTCCCTGCGTTTGCTCGGCGAGTTCTACCGCCGCAAGGCTGCCCGTCCGCCGGAATAGCCACTGCCCGATGATGGCGGGTCATGCTCGGTTCTGCCGGCGCGCTGCGTTCTGTTTTCGAGGAACCGGACAATGACAAAAGATAATCGCCGCCGCTACTCCGGACCTGTTGTCGACGGAGTCGGCAAGGCCGCGAGCCGTGCCATGCTGCGTGCCGTGGGTTTCGGCGACCAGGATTTCAAGAAGCCGCAGGTGGGTATCGCGTCCACCTGGAGCATGGTCACGCCGTGCAACATGCACATTGGCGGTCTGGCGGAAGAGGCCGCTCGCGGCGTCGACGAAGCCGGTGGCAAGAGCGTCCTGTTCAATACGATCACCGTATCCGACGGCATCGCCAACGGCACCGAGGGCATGAAATATTCGCTGGTGTCGCGGGAGGTCATTGCCGATTCCATCGAAACCGTGGCCGGGTGCGAAGGCTTCGACGGGCTGGTCGCCATCGGCGGCTGCGACAAGAACATGCCCGGCTGCATGATGGGCCTGGCGCGGCTCAACCGTCCCTCCATTTTCGTCTACGGGGGCACGATCAAACCGGGCAAGGGCCATACCGACATCATTTCCGTGTTCGAGGCCGTGGGCGCCTATGCCAAGGGCAGCATGAGCCTGGCCGAACTGGAAACCGTCGAGAAGGTGGCGATCCCCGGTCCGGGTTCCTGTGGCGGCATGTACACCGCGAACACGATGGCGTCGGCGATCGAGGCGATGGGCATGAGCCTGCCCGGCAGTTCCGCGCAACTGGCGGAGTCGGACACCAAGCTGAAGGACTGCCGCGCCGCGGGCGCAGCCGTGCTGAACCTGCTGGAAAAGGACATCAAGCCGCGCGACATCATGACCCGCGAGGCATTCGAGAACGCCATTACCGTTGCCATCGCGCTGGGCGGCTCCACCAACGCCGTGCTGCACCTGATGGCGATGGCGCACACCGCGGGGGTGAAACTCGCCCTGGACGACTTCGTGCGCATTGGCAAACGGGTGCCCGTATTGGCCGATTTGCGCCCCAGCGGGCGCTACATGATGAGCGAGCTGGTGGCCATCGGCGGCATTCGTCCGCTCATGCGGACTCTGCTCGACGCCGGCCTGCTGCACGGTGACTGCCTCACCGTCAGCGGCCAGACGATGGCCGAAAGCCTCGCCAGCGCACAGCCGTATCCGGACGACCAGGTCATTGTTCACGCGCTGAATGATCCGATCAAGCGCGACAGTCATCTGCGCATTCTCTACGGCAATCTGGCACCCACCGGCGCCGTGGCCAAGATTACCGGCAAGGAGGGGACACGCTTCTCCGGAACCGCCCGCGTGTTCGATTCCGAAGAGGAGGCGCAAGCCCGCATCATGGATGGCACCGTGGTTGCCGGCGACGTACTCGTCATTCGTTACGAAGGGCCCAAGGGCGGGCCGGGCATGCGCGAGATGCTTTCACCGACGTCGGCTATCATGGGCAAAGGGCTCGGTGACAGCGTTGCACTCATGACGGACGGTCGCTTTTCCGGCGGCAGTCATGGCTTCGTGGTGGGCCACGTGACACCGGAAGCGGCCGAAGGCGGCCCGATCGCGCTGGTGGAAAATGGCGACCGGATCATCATCGATGCGGAGACCAACGAGGTCAACGTGGACATCACCGAGGCCGAGATGGAGCGCCGCCGGGCGCAGTGGCAGCCGCGCGCTCCGAGATATTCCCGCGGTGTGCTGGCCAAGTATGCAAAGACGGTCAGCTCCGCATCCCTGGGCGCCGTAACGGACGGAGATTGATTGCGCGCACGTTCGCGCATGGCAGTTGGATCCAATGGACGATATGGTCGGCATCGAAAACCGCTTCGAAACGCGTGACCGCGTGACGACAGCCTCAGTACGCCCGGCCGCTCCGGCTCAGTTCGGGCCTCGCGGCAATCCGGTGTCCATGGTGGTAATGGACTACCGCATGCTGTCCGATTCGGTATTGCAGCTTACGCTGCAACGCAAGGACGGGGGCCTGGTCGCGTTCCAGCCGGGGCAGTTCTGCTCCATCGTGGTGCCGGACGGAGACGACAGCGTCGAGCGCAGCTACAGCATCGCCACCTTGACCGATGATCCGCAGGGCAATCGCGTTTGCCAGATTGCGATCACCCGGATGGAAGGTGGCCTGGCGACGAATTACCTCTTCAGTCGCCAGGTGGGCGACGAGGTCGATGTGCTGGGTCCGTTCGGCCGGCTGGTTTTGCCGCCGGAGGATCCGACCGCCTATGTCCTCATCGGCACCGGTACGGGGGTGGCTCCCTATCGTGCGATGCTCCCGGAACTGGAGCGCCGTGCCGCGTTGCAGTCCATCGACGTGACCCTGGTCATGGGCGTTCGCCGTCGCGATGATCTCATTTATGGTGACGATTTCCAGTCTTTCGCCGCGCGCCACGCCTGGTTCAGGTTTGTAGCCTGCTACAGCCGTGAAACCGAGCTGGAGCTTGCACCCTTCGAGCGCCGCGGACGGGTGC
Organism: uncultured Salinisphaerales bacterium; assembly: GCA_964646895.1. Taxonomy (GTDB): domain Bacteria; phylum Pseudomonadota; class Gammaproteobacteria; order Nevskiales; family CAZYIP01; genus CAZYIP01. Next base: position 3,060 of record CAZYIP010000234.1, read on the forward strand.
ATGCGTGCCGCGAGGAGCTGGCTTGCGTACCTGGACGCGACCGCGTCTACCTGTGCGGACATCCCGAGATGATCGACGACTGGAATCGCGAGCTCAGGGCCGCGGGATTCGACAGACGCCACATCGTTCGCGAGAAATATGTTTCGTCGCGACCGCCACGGCGGCCGCAAGCCGGCAAGGATTGACAGTATGGCGGGTTAGGGTGCGGCAGCCTCGGGCACTATCTTTGTACTGCAAACGTGGCTGAATCGCTCCCACGGAAGATTTCCAGCCTCGGCCTGCCGTAACGACTCGAAGGGCCGATGCAGTAGAGTAGAGGTGAGTATCATGTCAGATGATTCCATGTATCCCCGGTCCACCCGCGAGATTGCGCAACAGCGCGCCAAACTGGCTCCGGAAATTCACGACGCGTTTCAGGCTTTCAGCAAACAGGTGTTTGCCGAAGGTGCGCTGCCGACCAAGACCAAGCAGTTGATCGCTGTTGCGGTCGCGCATGTCACCCAGTGCCCCTACTGCATTCGCGGCCACACCAAGGCGGCGCGCCGTGACGGCGCCAGCGACGAGGAAATCATGGAGGCCATCTGGGTCGCCGCGGAAATGCGCGCCGGCGGCGCCTATGCACATTCAGCGCTGGCACTCGACGTGCTTGGCGATGGACATCGCGGTCATTCCACCTGAAGTTTTATGCCTG
>CAZYIP010000235.1:0-3730 GCA_964646895.1 uncultured Salinisphaerales bacterium
GCATTGCTCTTATCCGAATGGCGCGCGGCTATGGAGTTTCGAGCGCGGTACGCAGGGCCGCGGGTGTCAATATCGGTAAAGGCAACAGGCCGTCGAGCGTAAGCAGATCGGCATCGCCGCTGACCAGCGTATCGACTTTTGCGGCAATCGCAAGATGCAGGAAAATTTCATCGTTCGGATCACGACAGCCGGGTAGTTCCGCCGAAGAGGCTCTACCGACATCGAATACTTCAACATAGGGCAGGAAGTCTGCCAGTAACTCGTCGCGATCGGTAACGGACAGCTGGAACTTCGGGTAGCTAAATACGTGTACCAGTTCCGCAATCGTTTCCCGGCAGGCAACCGGTATCAATACTCGTCGTGCCCACGACTCCCGCAGCCATGCCACGGAACCGTTCTCAAAAAGCAGGGCGGATACGATGACATTGGTGTCAAAGACGACGCGGCGGATCACCGTCGCGCCCAGTCGATCGCATCTGTAACGTCGTCTTTGGTAATCCTGAGCCGGGCGAGCTGGCGCCGCACCTCAGTGCTCCGGCTCGGCCTCAGAGGTTTGAGAACGATGCTGTCGTTGTTGCTTTCGATTTCAAAGTAATCCACGCCAGGAAATTGGCTGGCGATCGCCTTCGGCAAAGTGATCTGATTTTTCGATGTCTTTTTAGCGAGCATAGCAATTCTGGTTTGCAAGGAAGTAAGATAATCTTACGATGACTACTCGGTGGTTGCAAATCCCGCGTACTCAGGTGATTCACTCGTCGCTGGCGTACATCAGGCAAGCCCGAGGGCACGGAGATATCGGCTGGCGGCAACCTCGATTCGGTAGCGCTCCGCGGCTTTGCGCAGCGCGTCCGACGGCAGAGGCCGGTCGAGAGTGGTACGCATGGCTTCGGCAAGGGCAGTCGCATCGCCGACCGGTACGAGCGGGCCATAGCGTCCGCCTTCCAGAATTTCGGCAGGTCCGCTAGGGCAGTTGGTGGAAACAACCGGCGTGCCCACAGCAAGCGCCTCGATCAGAACGTTGGATAGCCCTTCCCAACGTGAGCACAGTACGAAAAGAGTCGCCCGCATCATGTAAGCATAAGGATTTGACTTAAACCCCGGGAGGCTGACGTCATCCGCCACGCCCAGATCGGCAGCGAGTTGTTTCAATGCCTGTTGTTGGCGTCCGCGGCCGAATATCACCAGCCGAAGTTGGCGCTCAGCGCGCAGAATTGCGAACGCGCGGATCAGCGTGGCGAAATCCTTGCGGCTACCCAACTCGCCGACGCCCAGAATGACCGGTACCTCGGCGCCCTCCAGAAACCAGGGATGATCCACAGGCTCAGCGGCTTTGGTGAGCAGATCCGGGCCGACGATCGGATTGGGAATGGCTGTGACGAGCTTTCGGTCCAGTTTGCAGAAACGGGCGAGATCGTCGGCGGCGCCGGACGAAGGCACGACGACGGAGCGGGCACGTGGATACCAGCGGCGCACATTGCGCCGGTGCAGGTAGCGGCTCAGTCCGCCGCGTTCGGCAAGATCGGCGCTGACGGTGGTGCCGGTGCGCACCACGATCTGCGTATCCACGCCGGCCAGACGCACAGCGCGAAGCGCGGTCAGATTGACCTTGTGCTTGTCGCACAGAAGCGATGCGGGGCGTTCGCGGCGAAGATAGCGAACGAGTGGCGGCAGACTCGAATAGACGTGCGCGCTGCCGAGGTCTACCACGCGCAGATAAGGGGGCGCCGGTTCGCGATGGGGTCCGTGTCCGCGTACATGCAGCAGATCGACGCGCAGACCGCGAGCGGTGAAAGCATCCATCAGGTTGCCCATCACCCGATCGACCCCGCTGTGACCGGAAGTGGCCAGAAACAGCGCGATGGCGGGATGTTCGGGGACCACTAACGCTCCATCAGTTCCAGGATCACGGCTTTGTAGCGGCGAGCGGTTTCTTCCATGGTGTATTCCGCCACAGCCTCTCGGAGCGTCTCCGCCGGCAGGGGATCGCGTAGGGTTTCCACCATGGCTGCCGCCATTTCTCGGACGGCTCCCACCGGCACCAAACGACCATAACGGCCGTTCTGCAGAATTTCCCTTGGACCACTCTCGCAATCGGTGGAGACGACTGGCGTGCCCAGCGCGAGAGCCTCGGAGAGCACGTTTGGTGAGCCTTCCCAGGCCGACGACAATACGAACAGATCCGCCTGGACCATGTACGGGTAGGGATTTTCGATGAAGCCGGGGAAGTCGACTGCGTCGGCAATCCCCAATTTCCCGGCAAGTCGTACCAGTGCTGCGTGCATGCGCCCCTGGCCAAGAATAATGAGGCGCAAGTCGGGGCGCTGAACGCGCGCCGCGGCTGTCGCCCGGATCAGAGTCGAAAAATCCTTCTGGTGGCGCAGGCCACCTGCGCCCAAGACGACCGGGCCCGCGCGGTTGATCAACCAGGGATGTTGGGCCGGCTCCGCCGCCAGCGGTCTGAGCTCCGGCGTTACGACCGGATTATGAATGATTTCCACTGTAGCCTGGTCGATCCGCGTGATGCGAGCCGTGTCCTGTGCGACACCGCGGGAATTGGCGACCACTCGATCCGCTTGCGGATATACGGCACGCATTGCCCGGAATACACGCCTGCGCTTCAAAAAACCTCGTCTTTCCAAGCGCTTTGAGACTGTGGTGGCCGGGCAGACAATGAGTTTGAAATCCGCGTTTAACGACCGCCGTACCGCAAGCGCTTCTGCGTGAGCCTGCTCCTTGGCGGTCAGGACTATGTCTGGATGCTCGCGTTGCAGATACGCAGAGAAGGAGTCCATGTAGTCCTTCGCGGCACCCAGGTCGATCAGGCGGACGTCAGGTTTGAGCAAGGATAGAAATGGTGCTTGTGTTCCAGTGGTGGCGAAATCAACCGGTAGTCCCTGGCGCGCGAGTCCTCGCGCTATGTTGACGACCATACGCTCGACGCCGCCGTCTCCATAGGAGGGGATAAAGATGCAGATTCGTGGAAGCGTCATGGCATGGATAAGGCGTTATTTTTCTCGAATCGATAGGCAGCAGGCAAGGTTCAAATGAATGTTGGTCTTGTAGGCGAGTATCACCGTTTACGGTCGCCCGGAGCACTGTTTCAAGCCCATGACCTCCAGATAACGCTGCCCCTGTGTTTCTATGCGAAAGCGATCGGCGGCCGCCTTCAGCCACATTCTGTCCGGTGGTGCATCCAGTGTTTCGCTCATCGCTTGCGCAAGTTGCGCTGCGTCGCCAACCGGAACAAGGCGCCCGTAACGCCCACCATCAAGAATCTCGCGGGGGCCGTGCCGGCAGTCGGTCGACACCAATGGTACGCCAGTGGCCATCGCCTCTGCCAATACGTTGCCGAAGCCTTCCCAAGCGGAGGACAGTACGAACAGGTCCGCTTTGGCCATGTACGCCAGAGGATTGGAGACAAAGCCAGGAAGACTGACATCATCTTCGAGTTCCAGTTCGGCGATCAACCGCTTCAGGGATGACTCATCTTCGCCCTGGCCGAGAATTACCAGGCGACAATTGCGCTCCGCGCGTAGAAGGGCAAAAGCACGGATCAGCGTCGGGAAGTCCTTCTGCCGGCTGAGCCGGCCCACTCCCAGTACTACCGGCACCGCTTTGCTGGCCAGCCATGGATGAGTCACTGGCTCGCTGGCACGTTGCTGAATGTCATTTCCGATGATCGGGTTATGGATGACATGGATGGAATCGACCGGTATGCCCGCGATTGCGG
>CAZYIP010000236.1:0-3711 GCA_964646895.1 uncultured Salinisphaerales bacterium
CCGGGCGACGGAACCGACCTGTTCCCGGAAGGGCGCCTTTTTGGCCTGGCTCAGCGATGCATAAGCCTGGGGGAGTCCCGGATAGTTGACTGGTACCGGCGCGAGATTGAAGCCGCCTTGCAGTACCAGGAAGCAGAGCGAGATCAGGACAACGGTTGCGGCGCGCACGTTCACGAACCGCCGGGCGGGTTCTTGCTCGTGACCGTTCGTGCCTGCAGGCCTGGGACGCTCGGGTCTCACCGCGGTTATCCTGATCGAGTCATAGAACCTTATCGTAGCACTCTCCCGCCTTGCCATCGCGGGTGCCGCCCGATTGCGACTCGCGTAATGCCGACGGCATCGATTTGCATCGAGACACGCTCGTGTGCAATGCACCATCAGCGCCTATACTCTCGTCACGAAGACACCATGGCTGTCCGGGGTCCAGTGGTGTGGCGTCGATCGCATGAGCGCGCATCCAGCAACCAGCGATGAATATGGCGGTGCCGGCTATCGTCGCGGACTGTTCCCGCTCGGCATGGCCGCGCTGGGTGTGGTCTACGGCGACCTCGGCACGAGTCCCTTGTACACGCTCCGTGCGTGCTTCGGGAGCGGGCTGTTGCCCACGCCCGCCAATGTGCTGGGCATTCTGTCGCTGGTGCTGTGGTCTTTGATCATTGTCATTTCGATCAAATACCAGCTCTTCGTCATGCGCGCCGACAACCACGGCGAAGGCGGCATTCTCGCGTTGCTGTCTCAGCTCGATCCCTGGCGTGGCCGCGCCGGCAGGAAGACGAGCCTGCTGATCACCCTGGGGATATTCGGCGCTGCCCTGCTGTATGGGGATGGTGTGATCACTCCGGCGATTTCGGTACTCAGTGCCGTCGAGGGGCTGGAACTGTCTGCGCCGGCGCTGCAGGATTACGTGGTGCCGATTACGGTTGCGGTTCTTGCCGTGCTGTTTTTGCTGCAAAAGCGTGGCACCGGTGGCATCGGCTCCGTGTTCGGGCCGGTCATGATGATCTGGTTCTGCATCCTCGGTGTGCTCGGGGTGCTGGCAATCCTGCGTAACCCGGAGGTACTGCAGGCGTTCTCTCCGTGGTACGCGATCCAGTTTTTTCTGCACAATGGAGTTATCGGTTTTCTGGTTCTGGGGGCGGCGTTCCTGGCGCTGACCGGCGGGGAGGCGTTGTACGCCGATATGGGGCATTTCGGCCTTCAACCCATCCGACTGGGATGGTTCGGGCTGGTATTGCCGGCCCTGATGCTGAACTACCTCGGACAGGGCGCGATCATCCTCGACAGCCCGGGCGCCGCCGCGCATCCCTTTTATGCGCTGGCGCCGGCGGGCTGGACGATTCTGCCGCTGGTGGCGATTGCGACCGTGGCGACCGTCATTGCTTCGCAGGGGGTGATTTCCGGTGCCTTCTCGCTCGCCTCGCAGGCGGTCCACCTGGGGCAGATGCCGCGCGTGACCATCGTCCAGACCTCGGCCACGAAGGCGGGCCAGGTTTACGTTCCATCGATCAACCGGGTGATGATGGTGGTGACCATCGCGCTGGTGGTCGGCTTCGGCTCCTCGGAAGCGCTGGCGGGCGCCTACGGCATCGCCGTCAGCACGACCATGGTGATCACCACCGTGCTGACGTACTTCGTCATGCGCCAGAAGTGGGCGTGGCGGTGGCCGGCCGCGTTTGCCGTCACCGGGTTTTTCCTGTGCTTCGATGTGCCGTTTTTCGCGGCGAATCTGCTCAAGATCATGCAGGGAGGGTGGTTTCCCCTGACTGCCGGCCTGCTGGTGTTCGTGGTCATGTCGACCTGGGGTACCGGCCGGCGCGGCCTGATCGACCGGCTGCGCGAGCGCACGCAGCCGCTGAGCGCCTTCATGGGCAGAATTCGCGATGACTGGCCGCCACGGGTGCCGGGTACCGCCGTATTCATGACCGCGCCGAACCTCGGTACGCCACCCGTGCTGCAATACCATCTGGAATTCAATCAGGTGCTGCACGAGCGGGTCATTTTGCTGACCATCATGACCCGGGACATACCGTATGTGCCGACTTCGGAGCGCATCGAGGTCGAGCCCCTGGAGCGGGGCATCTACCGCGTGTTCCTGTATTACGGATTCATGCAAACGCCCAACGTGCCGCTGGCCCTGCAGTTTTGCGAGCGTCATGGGCTGGACATCGATATCGACAGCCTCACCTACTATCTGGGCCGGGAAACCCTGGTGGGCGCCGGCGGCGTGCCGAAGATGATGGCGTGGCGCGAGAAGCTGTTCGCTTTCATGGCGCGCAATGCACTCAGAGCGACGGACTTCTACCGTATTCCACCGCAGCGCGCGATCGAGATCGGTATCCGTCTGGACATGGCCGTGCTCGCCGGCAAGGGTTCGGTTCGGCCCTGAACGTCCGTTGCCTGCACCTGAAAGGCGGTGGTCTGTGCCTTCGTGTCAACGTTGTAATTAGTCGTTAAAAAAATCCGGGGCTCCGACCAGGCAATATGACGGTTCAAGTGATCTGCGGCCACTTATAGAGCCGTATGTACGTGCGCGCGGCGACGGCATACCAGCCCGGCTTCCACGATCTATCGGCGGTCAAGACAATGAAACCTGTCCGACTGCCGTACAGACGAACTTCCGGTCATGATTATGTTTTATGTGTTAATTCGCATTTATCGCGAATTTTGAAATATTTATTAACGTCGGCGCTTATTACCGAGATCGCAATAATTAGCATTTTATGATAATTTAAAACGATGAACGAAAAAACAACCCGCCTCCCTCACGGGCGCGCGCAGCTTGTGCGGGTGCTGTCCGCGGCCGGGGACGTGATCCACGTCGATGACGTGGTGAGCGCCCTCCAACTCGACCGCACCGCGGCCGCTCAGCGCTTGTCCCGCTGGGCTGAGCAGGGGTGGCTGAGGCGTGTGGGTCGAGGTGCCTATGTCGCGGCCTCCCTCGACACCATGGGATCGGATCGCGTCCTCGATGACCCCTGGATCCTCGTTCCTGCACTGTTCGCCCCAGCCTACATCGGTGGGCGCACGGCAGCCGAGCACTGGGATCTGACCGAGCAGATTTTCAAGGACATCTTCGTGATGACTGCACAGGCTGTGCGCCAGAAGCGCCAAGAGCGACACGGCACTCTGTTTTCGCTGAAGCACATCGATGAACGGAAGATTTTCGGCACGAAGAATGTCTGGCGCCATCGCACGCGAGTGTCCGTCTCTGACGTGCATCGTACGATCGTTGATATGCTCGCCGACCCGGCTATAGGTGGCGGCATCCAACATGTAGCCGACTGCCTCGACGTCTATCTGCGGCGCGATGATCGCGACGACAGGACGCTCACCGACTACGCCGTGCGTCTCGGCAACGGTGCAGTCTTCAAACGCCTCGGATTCCTGGCCGAGCGTTTTCCTGGCGGTACTGAACTGGCCCGTCTTTGTGAGCGGCATCTGAGCGGCGGCCATGCGAAACTCGATCCTGCCCAGGATGGGCCACTCATTGTGACTAAATGGCGGTTGCGCGTGCCGGCGCGTTGGGCGCGAGAAACAATATGATCGATAAGCGTGAAATCCTCGCGATAGCCCAGCAGATGTCTCTTATGCCACACGTCGTGGAGAAGGACTATGTTCTCGGCTGGATGCTCGCCGGCATCTTTGGGCACGAGGATCTTGCACGGGACTGGATATTCAAAGGTGGTACGTGCCTGAAGAAATGCTTCTTCG
>CAZYIP010000237.1:0-3698 GCA_964646895.1 uncultured Salinisphaerales bacterium
TGACTCCGTCAACCCAGGTTCGAATCCTGGTCCCCCAGCCAATTTGAAATCAACAAGCTACGGCAATCCGACGGAGCCACGGAAGGCGCCCGGTGAAAACTCTTGTGAAAACCGATGGCCGTATCTCGCGAGCCAGGTGGTGGAACGTGAGGCCGCGCGGCGCCGTAGCTTCATCTTGACACTCCCAGCCCTTATCCAAACCGCGATACAGCCGCGCAGCACGCGCGTTGCCGCGCAACGCCCGGCTTGTGTCCGGGCTTGCTGCTTCCGGTGGCAAGCGCTTATCCCCCCACCTGTTACGCTGAAATAGCATGCCGCGCGTGGACGCGTGACCCTGCGTGTGGCGGGCTGCCTGCACCCTGATGGTTGCGAAATAACTGGACTGCCTGTGGAAACGATCGTATGGTCGCGGTCCAGGGTATTTGGAGTCTTGTCGTGCCCAGTGAGCGAAGCGGCCTTCATACCGACCTTTGGCTGAGGGTGTTTCTGGCAGTTGCCGAGGCAGAATCGATAACCGCGGGGGCGGAGGTACTCAACCTTTCCCAGCCGACGGCAAGCCAGTATGTGCGGCAGCTGGAGGAGGCGCTGGGGGTCAAGCTGCTGGATCGCCATGGGCGTGGCGTCTCGTTGACGCATGCGGGCGTTCGGTTGCAGCAACGAGCCGGCGCCGCCTATGCAGCCATCGACAACATTCTCGGTGAAGTCAGCCGCGAAGAAGGCGTGGTACGCGGCACGGTGCGGCTGGCCAGCGTACACACGATCAACGCCTACTTTCTGCCGCCGGTGCTGGCGGAGTTTGCCCGGCGTCGGCCGGAGGCCGCGTTTCAGATATTCTGCCGTGGCTCATCCGACGTGGTGAGCCTGGTCGAGCGCGGGCGGGCGGATGTCGGGCTCGTGTACGACTCGATGGTCGCGAGCACGGAGCTGCATGCTCTTACGTTGTTCCAGGAGCGGATGGCGCTGATCCACCGCGCGGAGCAGACGGTTTCCACGGACGAGCAGGGTAGCGCTGTCGTCGACAGGGGGCTTCCGGTCATCGCGTTTCCCATCGGCTATGCGCTGAGGCAGCTGCTGGCGCGCTATTACAGCGACCGCCTCGATATCGTCGCCGAGGTGGACACCATGGATACGATGCTGCAACTGGTGCGCGCCGGCGCCGGCAATGCCATTCTTCCGGATCGCCTGCCGGAGGAAATCATCGAAGCGGTAGGCCTGTGCCGTACGCCACTGGCGGAGCCGGTTCCGTTACGGCGCGTGGTTGCCATACGGCGCTGCGCGAACGTGCAAACACCCCTGGTCCAGTTCATGGAAACACTGGTGAGGGAGCATGCCGGGCTGCTCTCCACCGGCCCGGAGATCCCCGCTCAATAGCAGCTATTGCGTTTTCGACTACCTCGACACTCCCGCCTCTCCTTATCCTGACCGTTTTACGCGACGAACCTCGAGGCGGGGGAAGTTATGCAGTCTGAGCGCGATAAATCGTATTTTCTGGAACGCAGCGACCGCGAGATGCGGCAAAATCTCACGGCGCGCAACTATCACCCCAGCGAAGCCCTGGCCGTTGCCTGTCGCCTGATGGGCATGGAAGGGCACGAGGCCGGTCTTGCCGGCCAGATCACCAGCCGTGCGCAGGAGCCGCAGAGCTACTGGACCTTGCGCTTCGGGCTCGGGTTCGACGAGTCGATGCCCTCGGATTTCATCCGGGTGGATGACGACCTCAACACGGTGGAAGGCGACGGTATGGCCAATCCGGCGACCCGTTTCCACCTCTGGGTTTATCGGGCACGCCCCGACGTGGGCGCCATCATTCATACGCACCCACCTTATATCGCCGCGCTGTCAATGCTCGAAGAGCCGTTGGCGGTGGCACATATGGACGCGACCCCCTTCTTCGAAGACTGCGCATTTCTGCGCGATTGGCCTGGCGTGCCGGTTGCGGATCAGGAAGGCGAGATTATCTCCAAGGCACTGGAAGGCAAGCGTTCGATCCTGCTGGCGCACCATGGCCTGCTGGTCGCCGGGGAGAGTGTGCAGGAGGCGGCCTATATGGCGGTTTACATGGAGCGTGCGGCGCGCATGCAACTCAGGGCATCGGCCGCGGGTGCGATTCGCCCGGTTCCCGCCGAGCTGGCGAGGCAGGCCCATGACTATCTGCTCAGGCGCTCGCTCGTCAACGCAACCTTCGACTATTTCGCACGGCAGGTCGTGCGCCATTACCCGGACTTCGAGATCTGATGGAGCGGGCCCTGCAATCTTTGGATGGAGGAGACAGGCATGAATACCGATAACAGCTACTCGGGAAATCGTAAGGATGAACGGTCGAAGCCGATGATCGTGATGCTGTCCAGTTTCATTGGCACAGCGATCGAATGGTACGACTTCTTTCTGTATGGCACTGTGGCGGCGCTCGTTTTCAACGAGTTGTTCTTCCCGACCTTCGACCCCCTGGTCGGCACCATTGCTGCATTTGCGACCTACGCCGTGGGGTTCATTGCGCGTCCGCTCGGGGGTGTCGTGTTCGGCCACTTTGGCGATCGCGTCGGGCGCAAATCCATGCTGATGCTGACGCTTACGCTGATGGGGGTCGCAACCGTCGCCGTCGGCCTGCTGCCAACCTATGCGGCCATCGGCGTTGCGGCGCCGATCCTGCTGACCCTGTGTCGCCTGATTCAGGGCTTCGCGCTTGGGGGTGAGTGGGGCGGCGCCGTTCTGGTTGCGGTGGAGCATGCGCCGGCGCATCGCAGGGGGTTTTACGGGAGCTGGCCGCAAACCGGCGTGGCGGCCGGGCTGCTGTTGTCTACGGGCATTTTTGCGCTCTTCGCCAGCTTGCCCGATGCGGCGTTCATGGCGTGGGGCTGGCGTGTGCCATTCCTGCTCAGCGCCGTGCTGATCGCAATTGGTCTGGTGATCCGTCTGCGCCTGGCGGAAACGCCGGATTTCGTGAAGGTTAGGCAGCAGAAAGAGGCGGCCAAGCTGCCGATCATGGATGTCTTGCGCGACAGCGGCCGGCCGGTGATGCTGCTGATCGGGGCGCGGCTGGGCGAACTGACACTTTTCTACCTGATCGCGGTGTTCGCGCTGAACTATGCAACGCAGCACGTGGGCCTGCCGCGTGCGCCTGTACTGGAGGGCGTCACTCTTGCTGCGGCGGTGGCGTTGTTCAGTACACCGTTGTATGGGTTGCTGTCGGATTATGTCGGCTATCAGCGCATGTATCTCATCGGAGCCGCGGTGATGCTCGCTTTCGCATATCCGTTCTTCTGGTTGCTGGACAGCGGCGAGCTCCTGCTTGTGCAGGCTGCCATCGTGATCGGCATCGGGCTGATCTACCCGATGATGTACGGGCCGCAGGCAGCGCTTTTTTCCATGCTGTTCAAGCCACGGGTTCGCTACACCGGCATTTCCCTGGGAGTTCAGGCCGGCTCGGTCATCGGGGGCGGAATGACGCCTCTGGTCGCTGCGACCCTGGTTGCCACGGTGGGTGGTTCCTGGTCGGTCGCGATGTATACCGCGATCATCGCCGCCATCGCGCTCGTCTGCACCTGGCTGATGGGGCGCTACCTGCCTAAAGGCGGCGATGCTCCGCCGGCCCCGAGCAGCGAGCCGTTCCCGTCCAGCCAGGCGATCGGCTGAAAATCTTCTGAATATGAGGGCGGGCGTCCGTTCGGCGCCCGCCCCTCTGCCGTTGCAAGAAGCAA
>CAZYIP010000238.1:0-3648 GCA_964646895.1 uncultured Salinisphaerales bacterium
CTAGGGACACGCCACCGATGATATTCCCGATCAGGGCGGGTATCAGAAAGCCGATGACGTAATCGACAGCGGAGAGCTGGCCGACGGCAACCAGAAACAAGGCGTCCACGGACCCGGCGATGACGTGGGAAAACTCCCCCAGACCGATCACATAGGTAATGATGATGATGATCGCGACCCGGGCCGTCTCGGCAAACGGCATCAGCCACACGACCAGCGCGATGAGCCAGCCGGCATAGATCCCCCGCACCAGGGTGCTGCCAAAACCGTAGGCCATGGTCTGATCGCCGATCAGTGCCATCACGTGCTGCATCTGTGGCGTAAAGCCGTAGCTGTAGCTCGCGACCCACGCAAACAGCGCCGTACCGAGCAGATTGGCGATCAGCACCGTGACCCAGAGCCGGGCGACCTGCCAGAGGGTTTCCGCATCGCGCCGAACCAGCAGCTGCAGAATCGGCGTCAGTGTGTTCTCGGTAAAAAGCTGCTGACGACCGAGAATGACGATAAGAAAACCCACGCTGTAGCCAAACTTGGCAATGATCGGCACCCATTGCGCCTGCGGCAGATGCAGGCGTAGCGCCGCCTCCGTCACCAGCGAGAATCCCAGCGACAGGCCAGCCGCCAGCCCGGAACAAAACAGTGCCACCACGCCACGGCTGAGTTCATGCTCGCCCTCGCGGCGAACCGCTTCGTAGACAATCCGCGCATTCGGCGCGGTGCGGCGATCGGCATCGACGCTTTCCGCCTTCTCGACCACCTCTTCCAGCTCCTCCTCGGCGGAGGGCATGGCCTGGCGCTGTTCGTCATCCGTCTCGGATCGTTCCCGCCGGGATGACCGGGGAGCATTCTCGTCATCCACCCTGTTCCTGACTCGCTGCTGTATCCCGCAATACCGCTTCGACCACACGCTTCCGGAATGGAGCGATTCCGCGCCAATATCGGTCCGCACCAGGGTGACATCGCCATCTGCCCACCTGCAGCTGCCGCCGCCGGAAAAGCCCCGTCAATGCACCTATACTTGCTGTACTCGATTTCGATCGCACCCCAAGCGATCGCAAAGTCGAACTATCGAGGCCCGTAAGCGCTCCTACTATGAACGCCCGGCCGACACGGCCACGACAACCGGATACAACTACGAAAATTTGCCGTCTCCGGGCCTCTCTTGGGACCGTCAGCCCGTGGAAGTTCAGTCCATGAGAATGTCCACACGCGCGCAAAACACGGGACTCCGCAACGCCCTGCGCGAAGAAGGGAAGCGGCTGCTCGAACAGATCGCCACGGGACACCCCCTGGAAGACTGCCTCGCCACACTGTGCACCACGCTGGCCGCGCTCGATCCGGGGTTGCGCGCCGCGGTGCTGCTGCCCGACGATCAGCGCCTGGAGTTCAAGCGCGTCATTACCCCGGCCCTGCCACCGTCATTCGACCAGGGGCTGCGAGGGGCGCCCATCAATGATCTGCCGGTGGGTACCTGCGGCACGGCCATGTATTACGGCAGGCCCGTCATCTGCAGCGATATCGCCAATGACGACAAGTGGTCCGGTCCATGGCGGGACCTGTGCCTCGCCCATGAAGTGCGGGCCTGTCTTTCCAGTCCGATACAGGGTCTCGACGGCATCGTTCTGGGTTCGCTCATGTTCTGCTTCGATCGGCCCCGCACGCCTACCACGTGGGAGCAGCACCTCGCCGACTTCGGCACCCATCTCGCGAGCATCGCCCTGGAACGCGAGCACTCGAGCGAAACCCGTTACCGGACGCTGTTCGAGGCGATTCCGATTTCGTGCTTTACGGTAGGGCGCGACGGCCAGATCCTCACGGCCAACCGGCATGCGCTGGAAACCATCGGCATCAGCACAATGGATCTGGTCGGCCGCGATTTCGCCAGCCTGCATCCGCGGGATATCGAGCATGTACGCGCCCGCATCGCCGACGCAATGCGCAAGCCAGGGACGTCGCGCCGCTGGGACGCCCGCATCCAGTCGCAGAACAGGCAGTCGCGCTGGATCCGCGAGACCGCCTGCGTCGTGGGGAACACGAACCAGAACCGTGTACTGCTGGTCGTTTGCGAAGACATCACCGACGAGCGCGAACGCGCGACGCTCGCCTACTATGCAGCGCACGACCCGCTCACCGGCCTGCTCAACCGGCGCGAGTTCGAGCATCGGCTGGTCGACCTGATCGACAAGGCGCGCGGCAAGAACGACAGCCACGTGCTGGGTTTCATCGATCTCGACCAGTTCAAGATCGTCAACGATACCAGTGGCCATCTGGCCGGCGATACGGTGTTGCGCCAGGTCGCCCGGCTATTGCAGGAGCGCCTGCGCATGGGCGATGTCATAGCACGCCTGGGCGGCGACGAATTCGGGCTGCTGCTGACCCATTGCGACATATCGGAAGGCCAGCGCCTCGCCAACCAGCTGCTGCACGACATGGAACGCCTCAGCCTCACCAGCGAACAATGCGCCTTCCCTGTCGGCATGAGCATCGGCCTGACCTGCATCGACCACACGACACGCGACATAACGCAGGCCCTGCAGGCAGCCGATGCCGCCTGTTACCAGGCCAAGCGCCGCGGCCGTCACCGGAGCTATGTGTACCGCAGCGAGGACGCCTCCTTCTCCCGCCACCACGGCGAGCTGACCTGGGTCAACTGGGTTGCGCGTGCACTGGAGGAGCAACGGCTGCAGCTGGCCTACCAGCCCATCGTGCCTGTCGCTGCCCTGACCGGCGGCGACCACGCGCAAAACCTGTGGGGCTACGAGCTGCTGCTGCGGTTGCAGGACGAGAGCGGGCGCTGCCTGCCGGCCACGCAGTCATTGCTTGCCGCGGAGCGCGGCGGACTCGTGAGCCGTCTCGACCGGTGGGTCATCGACACCGCATTCGACTGGCTCGGGGCCCACCCGGAGCACGTCAGCAGGCTCGGGCTGTGCGCCATCAACCTGTCCGCGCAGTCGCTCAATGACGAACAGTGTCTCAACCGGCTGCACGCACGCCTGAACGACGGCAGCGCCGCGCCCGAAAAGATTTGCCTGGAGATCACCGAAACCGCCGTCATCGACCATCTGGACGGGGCCCGCCATGCCGTCGAGGCGCTGCGGGCGCTGGGCTGTCGCGTCGCCCTGGACGATTTCGGCAGCGGCCTGACCTCGTTCAGCTCGCTCAAGGCGCTACCGGTCGATGTACTCAAGATCGACGGCGAACTGGTGCAGGCCATCGACCAGAATCCGGTCGATCTCGCGATCGTCAAGTCGGTCAATGAAATCGCTCACCTGATGGGCAAGCAAACGATCGCCGAAGGCATCGAGAGCAGGAGCGTGCTGGAGAAACTGTGCGAACTCGGGGTGGACTACGTGCAAGGCTATGCGCTAAGCGTGCCGCGGCCGCTGAGCGAGCTGAGGTAGCTTTCTCTCCCGGATGCGAACCCGCCATTGGCGACTCGAGCGCCCAAAGCCGTGGGGGAGCGGCGCAAGCCGCGACTATCGGCAGGGACCACAATCAGCGAAGTGGGTGTACGCAAGGCCGCTGATCGCGGCTGAAGCCGCTCCCACAAGTCTGTTCCCTCTTCCTTTGGGCGGAAGGCTTCATTGCTGATTCATCGCGGCGGGCGCCGCTCCCGCAAGTGCGGTGGCTGCCTCGGAGTTGTGGGAG
>CAZYIP010000239.1:0-3637 GCA_964646895.1 uncultured Salinisphaerales bacterium
GTCGCAAACGCCGCCGCATACCCCGCGGCCACCTTCAGCCCCAGAGCCGCTCCTTCCTTCTCCAGTTGCCGCGCGAAGCTCATACCCGTCTCCATGAAAGCCGCGCTGAGGCCGATGCCTCCGGAGAGCAGCGTCAGGGCGGCCGCCTGGCGGTCTTCTGGGCCGGCGGTTTTGATCTGGTGCCACGCCTCGCCCATCACCAGCGCCTGCAAAAAGCCCGAGCCGGCGGAAAGCACGCCGGAGCTGGCGTTGGTGATCACCTTCATGCTTTGTCGCGCAAGCGCTTCGAGCTGGGCTTCACTCAGTTGCAAGGCGGTGCGGCGGGAGGCGGGACTGAGGGCGGCCGGCATCAGGGGCCAGGTATCGGCGGTGATTGCCCGAGCCCACTCGCCGAAGTCGATTTCTTCGTGGTGCCACAGGTATACGGCCACCCGCACGCCGGTATCTTTGGGGCTTGCGGCCAGATCCAGCGCGGTGCTACCGGAAAGCACCAGGCTCTTGACCTGGCGTGCGCCGATCTCGCCACGTTTGGGCAATGCGATCTCGGGCACACTGCTCATCCGTCGCCATAACCGCCCCGCCTCAGCCACGGGCAACGAAGCCTGGTACAGGATCAGTCCTGTCTCGGCCTTGCCCATCAGGCTTTGGCCCAGCCATTCAAGGCGCAGGCGCAGGCGATCGCTCATGCTGTGGGCATTATCACGGGCCGCCACCACGGCGGTGGCAGTCACCAATAGCGATTGCGCGAGGCCACGCACCTCGGCGGCTGCATTCCGGCCCGGTTGTCCGTAACCGTGGGTGCCCAGATCGAGCAGGTTTTTCAACTCGTCCCACGTAGTAGCGACTGGCTCAGGCTGGCTGAACCAGTCGAAAAAGTTGACCTGATTGCCAAGCAGCGCCCGCACCAGCAGGTTGTTTTTGTCGTGCGGGTCATCCGAGAGAAAGTCCTGCCACCACGCCAGCGCATCGGTGCCGAGGGGGCCGCCCCGCAGGCAGCGATCGATACAGCGAGCATACGCCACGCCGTCGCGCGGCTCCGCGTCGTCGAAGTGCTGGGTGTGGAGTTGCCGGAACTGCTCGCTTTGCAGCCAGGCCTTGTGGTCTTGCTCGATGCGGGCCAGTCGCGCGCGATCCTCCTCAACGTGCTGTTCGTACAGGTCGAGGAATTGTGCCCAGTCGGCGTTTTCCCTGCCACCGCCCGGAAGCTTCACGGAGCGCTTGCCGGTGAGTTTGTCGGTGATTCCCTGCTTGCGGGCGAGCATGGTGCTGTCGACGGCCGCATCGTCGGGAAACTCGATCGTCCCGTGATGTGGGTCAAACGTCGGTACCCATTGTGCGATCTGCGGGGCGTAGACCCGGGTCATGTCCGGGGCGAACGTGGCATCCGCGGGCAATTGGTCCTCACGCATCAGGGTGTCGAAACGCGCCCGGGATACCGACTGGCCGTTGAAACGCGCGTCGCGCAGATGCCGTGCTTTACGATCACTGGCCAGCCCGTCCAGTCGCTTCAACAATCCGCGAACGGTGAGCGCTGATTGCAGGCGCCAATAGCCATCGGGTTGACCCTGGTGATCCCTGAGGTCCGTGATCCACTCGGCGGCGGTGTTGCACCGCGTGATGCGGCGCTGAGCCGCGGTGGCAGTCACCCCTTCGGGGTCGGCGAGCCCGACGATCAGACCGGCACCGTTCACGACGTGGTTGTCGGAAGAGTAGCCCAGTGCGATTTTGGCCTGAGCCAGCACATCGGGGGCATCTTCGGGGCGTGCGACCGGGGCAAGGGGAGTACGTAAAAACGTGGGGCGCGACGTGTTCGCGCAATGCGGGTCCAGGGTGGCCGCGAGCGGGCGCAGGGGGAAAGGGTTGCCATCGATGCGCGCAAGGTCGAATTCCGGGGAGAAGTCGATCACGCTCTGGCGGATGTTCGCCTCGGTCAGCGGGACGGAGCGAGCGCAGCGGCCCCGGGCAGCATCAATAGCGGTCATGGACATACGCCGCAGGGCTGCGCTTTTGGCGAAGCGCCGCCGTACGCCTTCGCTCCACGGGTGGCTGCTGAAGGCGACCCACACGTGCCCCGCCTGCTCGGGCCGGGGGATAACGAACAGCAAGGCGGAAGCATAGCCCCCGGTACGGCTGCACGTGAAAGGATCATCGGCGCCGACCATGACTGCGTGATTCGACTTTGGACCCAGCCCGAGCACACTGAAGCCGGTTTGCGTCATGTAGCCGCCCGCGTGCACCCGGGCAATAGTCCAGCCCTGCTCGTGCGCCAGAGTAGCGGGTGGCGTCTCGTAGTACGCCATGACATAGCCTTCGCGCAGGGTGCGCAGTGCATAGCAGGCGTCGGTAAGTGTGGGCTCGGCGATCCCCTTGAGCAGAGTGGCGGAGGCGGCCGGCGCCTCAGCGGGGGCGCCGTTGGGCTGATCGGCTAATGTGGGAATCGTCAGTAGCACAGGCAGACCCTGCTTGTCGCAGTGGGGGCACTTGTCAGCGCTGCGGCGGGTTGGCACCTGCGCCAAAGCGGTCTGGACGTTGGCGGAAAAGCTGGTTCCATCAGCCATGATGCAATTCCCGGTGGGACGCGGTGGCCGGGTGGCCGGTGCTGGCCAATTCGTCGCGCATCTGCACCCAGCCGTCGGGATCGGGGATCTCGGCCAGGGTCTCGATGAGCGGGCGACCCTGCGCCTTTGCACTTTGCACCCGGGCCTGCAGATGCGGGTGCGCACACAGGTTCGGATGGACCTGAATGACATAGAGGCCCAACGTGACGAGATCGGTCAGCTCAGTCAGACCCAGCGATCGGGCACCGCGCACAGCCTGTGCTGCCTGCGCGCGATAGTCCTCTGGCAGACGAGGTGAAATCAGTCGCCAGCTGCGCAACAGTGCTTGTACCGGCTCACAGTCCCGGGCGTGCTGCCACCCGGCGTCGGTTAGCCGCCAGAATGCGTCGGGCGTCGGGGTGACGGCTCGATATTCCACCAGCGTGTTACAGCGATCCAGCGTCCACCAGGTCTGCACGGGTCCCAAAAGCGCTGCTCGCGCGGTATCGTCCATCGCCGGCCACATCCACTCCAGTACCCGACGATCCGCCCAGCGCACATACGGTCGTCCCTGACCGGGGAAGTACCGGCACATGCAGAGGGCCAGGTGGCGAGCCAGTTTTGCCGGCGCCGCGGCACTTCGCAACCAGCCGCCAATCGCAAAGCCACGGGTCTGCTCATGGCTCGGCTCTGCCTGCTCTTTCAACGCGTACGCAAGACTGGCTCGAATCCGTTCCACATCGTGCGAACCGATAGCGACCAGGTGCGGATAACGTGCACCCTCTATGCGGTCATGCGCGAGGGGGACAACGTGAATCGCGGCATCAGGCACCTCTGCGGGCAGACACTGGCGCACATCCACGTGCATGGCATCGATCAGTAACCACGCCGGTTGGGTCTCGTCGTCGGCAAGGAGCTTCTCGGTGAGCTGACGATACAGGGTGTCGATCAAGGCAGTCATGACACGATTGCAGCGCCAGCGGCGGCTGCGGCGGCGGTCTGTTTCGGGCACCCCTTCGGCTTCGCGGAGGCGACCTCCACCGGCGCCGCCTCCCCACCTGCCGGTCCGGCGAGTTCGCGCTGCGCGCCGTGGAACCGGG
>CAZYIP010000240.1:0-3607 GCA_964646895.1 uncultured Salinisphaerales bacterium
CTAGTAACGGCGACGGCGCAGCCAGATCCAGCCGCCGGCGATGAGCAGGGCCAATGGCAGCCCCACCAGAAAACCCCACGCGATAATCTGCTGGTAAGCCGCCGGCAGGACCAGCGTGCGATCCGGCGCCCGGGCGGGCGCGATATCGATGAAACGGTCATTGTGACTGAGCCAGTTGACCAGGTTCAGGCCCATATTCAGATTGCCACCGTAGCCGACATAGGCGTTGGCGAGGAAGGTGGCGTTGCCGGTGACGACCACCCGCTGCTGGCCACCCTGCGCCGCTGAGTCGCTGGCCGCCTTGGGCGCATCCGCGGCATCTTTTGCGGCTGCCTTATCCTTGCCTTTCCCCGCGTCCGCCGTCGCCGGACCGGGCAGCGGCCGCGTCAGCACCACCCCGACATCGAGCGGGCCCGGCTTGTCGCCCGCCCCGGTATCGAAACTCACCTGACCGCCGCCGTCCATCTTGCCGGCTTCCAGCCAACTGCGCGGCAAGGCCCGGCTTTTCAGGAACGGCGTCACCTGCCAGCCGCTCTTGTCATCGACGGACAGGGCAGTGGTCTGCGGCCACAGGGTATTGAAATCGAAATTGTGCGTGACGGGACTCGGCTCATACTGATTGAGCACGATCCAGCGCGCATCCTGTACCCCGAACAGTGGCGCCGTGGCATCGACGATGGTGCCATCGAGCGGATGCACCCCGAGCACATCCGCCAGCGCCTTCAGGCCGTGCCGCGGGCCGGGCTGCGTCAGCCACAACAGATTGCCGCCACGCTTGACGTAATCGTCGATGATCTTGACCTCGCCCGGCAGGTAATCGCTGCGCGGGCCGGCAATCACCAGAACGGCCGTATCGTCCGGAATCGACGGCGTTTCGGTGAGATTGAGGGTATCGATCCTGAAACCCTGATCTTTCAGGGTGCCGACAAAATCGCTCAACGCCACCTGCCCCTGCCCTTGCGGATTCAACTCGCCATGACCGGTGATGAAGACGACCGAACGGCCCGCCGCACGCGAGATCCGCGCGAGGGCGTTGGTCAGGGCGCTTTCGTCGTGCTGCCGCACCTTTTCCGTACGACCCTGGTAGTGCACCACGAGCTCACCGTCGACCGAGATGTTGAGCTTGCGCACCTCCTGCGGCTCGACGTTGGGATCCACGAACTTCAGATGAATCTGGTCGTCGACGCGCTGATACTTGCCCACCAGCTCGCGAATGGCGCTGCGCAGGGCTTCGTTCTGGCTCGCGTAGGCGGTGATGGTGACCGGCGCGTGCAGAGTCTGCACCACGTCGCGGCTCTCCGACGCCAGGGTATTGCGATGGCCCGCCGTCCAGTCGGCGCGCACCTCGTACAGCGTGCTCAGCCAGCCGATCAGCACCACCACAACCAGCAGCAGCACCACGAAAACGATGTTTTGCGCGCGGGTATGCAGGCGTGTTTTGCGCGTAACTTTCACGACTACATCCGCTCCGCATCCAGACGGCGGATGCTGAGAATGAGGAACAAGGCTATTACCAGCAGGTAATAGATCACGTCGCTGCTGACCACGTTGCCTTTCGCCAGGGCTGCGAAATGGTGCACCAGCGACAGATAGGAAAGAACGCCCGCGGCGCCGGTGTCTTGCAGGCCACTGGCGAGGTCGATGATCCACAGCAGCAGCAACACGCCGAAGCCCGCTACTGCCGCCACCACGGGCTGGCGTGTCATCGACGACATGAACGTGCCAACGGCGGCGAACGCACCGAGCATCAGCCCCAGTCCGAGCAGCCCCGCCGCCAGTTTGCCGAGATCCAGACTGGTGCCCATCCAAAGTGAAAGCGGCATGAGCGCAACCATGGCCAGCATGATGAGCAGAAACAAAAACAGCCCGAGAAACTTGCCGATCACGATCTCGGTCATGCTGATCGGCGCGGAAATGAGCAGGGTGAGCGTGCCTGAGCGCCGCTCCTCGGCCAGCAAGCGCATGCTGAGCAACGGCACGACCATGAGCAGCATGATGCTGATCGTGCCGAACAGCGGCGTCGCTACGAAATCGGTGACACCGGGCGGGTTCTGAATACGCGCAAGCAGGGGCTGAATGCGCAGGAAGTCGTTCACCCGGCCAAGAAACAGGTAAGCCGTGATGGCCTGAATCACCGCGAGCACGGCCCAGGCCAGCGGCGACAGAAACAGCGCCTTGAGCTCCCGGCGGGCGATGATCCAGAAACTCATGCAGCCTCCCGGGCCGGTTCGTCAGCCGTGGTCAGATCGACGAAGATTTGTTCCAGCGACTTGCGTTCCGGGCTCAGTTCGAGCAGCCCCCAACCACCCGCGACGGCCGCGGCGGCGATGTTTTCGGCGGGATTGCGATCGGCGTCGTGGAATACACGCATGCTGCCGTCATCAAGCGGTGCGACCCGGCTGACACCTTCAACGGCGGCGATCGCCTCGGGCACCGGCGGCTCGCGCAGCCGCAGCAACAGGCTTTCGCTGCGCATGCGCCCGGCCAGCCCGGCAATGGTATCGGCGAACACCAGCCGGCCATGGTGAATGATCTGCACGCGATCGCACACTGCCTGCACCTCGGGCAGGATGTGGGTTGACAGAATCACGCTGTGCGCCGCGCCCAGCTCGCGGATCAAGGCACGAATCTCGCGAATCTGGATCGGATCGAGCCCCACCGTGGGCTCGTCCAGCACCACCACGTCGGGGGTGTGAATGATCGCCTGAGCGATGCCCACGCGCTGCCGGAATCCTTTCGAGAGGTTCGCGATCAGTCGCGTGCCGCTGTCCTCGAGGCCGCATCGGGCCTTGGCCCGCTGGCGTGCCTGACGCAGCGCATTGCCCTTGATTCCGCGCAATTGCGCGCAATAGGCGAGGTATTCGTCCACCGTCATTTCGGGATATACAGGCGGCTGTTCGGGCAGATAACCGATCGCCGTTTTCGCCGCCCGCGGCTCGTCGAGGATGTCGTGGCCGGCGATCTCGACGCGCCCGGCGCTCGGCGCGAGATTACCGGTGAGGATTTGCATGGTGGTCGACTTGCCGGCGCCGTTGGGGCCGAGAAAGCCGAGGATCTCACCCTTGCGAAGCTGAAACGCGACGTCGTTGACGGCGCAGCGACGATCGTAATAGCGGAACAGGCCTTCCACCCGCACCAGGACGTCATCCGACATGGGCGCGCTCTTTTGATCGAGTGTGGTTTTGACAATGTCCGACGCCGGTGCGCCGAACTCCTGAGGCCTTTTTGAACTGTTCAGCCCTATCCATGGTTTGGACCATCCCACCGCGATACCGCGTCCGGCTATTGGTTGCCGGTGGCTGTGTCATCACGCAGGCGAAATCCTAGGCGAAAAAATCCCGTGAGGCAACTCCAGAAGCGGACGGTGTTAGTAGCAAATAATCTGTCCGGTTTCATGATCACTCGCAGGAGAGGAGGACATGAAGCGGACGGTGTTCGGTTGATGGCAGGCAGGATATGGATTAAATTACCGCCGGCCGTCGTCAGGGAGGACGGCACCGGCGCGGGCGACCGGCGCGCCGCCCTGACGACACAGTCAGCCCACCCCTCGCGACCGCGGGGTATCGACAGGACGTCACGCCATGACAGGGACAGAGCTCGCGCGCCG
>CAZYIP010000241.1:0-3586 GCA_964646895.1 uncultured Salinisphaerales bacterium
CTCCCACAAGGGCGCCCGATTCATACATGATCTGTACCGGATCAATAGCGTTACCGACAACTCCAATAACCTGAAGAAGCGCCTGCAAGTATCCTGATCCGCTACAGTCTCGCCTTGTCGCGGCCGACGTCCAGCATCAGAATGCACCCGAACCCCGCAAGCCGGAGTCAGGCCTGTGGTGTCGCCGGCAAGGGAGGACCGACTGCCTGGACATCGCGCCCGCTTTCCTTCCATGCCTTCAGTCCACCCTCCAGATGGGCGACCTTCCGGAACCCCATCCGATGAAGAAGGTCCGCGGCCAGGGCTGAGCGCCCACCGGATGCGCAATACAGCACGATACGCTGCGACGGATCGAACTCTGGCCTGTGATAAGCGCTCGTCGGGTCCGCCCAGAACTCGAGCATGCCCCGTGGCGCATGAATCGCGCCGGCAACGATTCCGTTCTCGATGCGCTCCTCGTTCTCGCGCAAATCCACGAGTAGCGCGCCGTGGTCGAGTTCACGGGCTACCTGCTCGGGGTTGAGACATTCAACGCGGGAGCGCGCCTCGGCGACCATCTGCGCGCTCGTACGCGGTACAGTAGCTGACTGGCTCATGGCACCTTACCTCTGCGGCCAAACACGGTGATACCACCTCACGATAGCGACACGCCCACCGCCAGCGCGAAGCCCCAAAGGATCAGCAGCGTGCCGGCGGCGCGTTCGATCTGCCATCGGGGCGGCGCCATCTTCTCGACAAGAACGAGCAGGGTGAGCAGCGCCATCCACACGAGGCTCATGGTGCCTGTCACGAACAGAACCGCCATGAGCGCCCAGCAGCAGGCGACGCAATAAGCGCCATGCCTGAGGCCGAGGATAAACGCGCCGACCTTGCCGTCGCGCCAGTTTGCAATGAGGAAACCCAGCGGCGTGCGGCACTTTGAAAGACAGATATCCTTGGCGGCGGTGAACTGAAACAGGCCGGCGGTGACGAGGACCGCAATGCTCAGGGCCGCGCTCGTGCTCCGCGCCATCGGATCGAGGATCATGATGCGCGTGAGCTCCCACTGCGCGAATGCGGCTGGCGCCGCGAAAAGGATCCAGCACGTCACGTAGCCGGCGATGTACAGCGGCGTGGTGACCGCTGCCGCATCCAGCCCGCGGCGGCTGGAAAGCGCCATGAAGAAGCGACCCGCCAGCGCCGCGGCGGGTAACATCATCGCCGCCATCATGATTGCCCACATGACAAAGGCAGCGACCAGTGCGCGGAATGCGGCGCCGCCCGCCGCGCCCGGGTGGGCCCCCATCGCGTGCGACATGGAGGGCGCGCCGACATCGAGGCGTGCGACGTAAAGCCAGCACAGCACGATGATCACCGCCAGTCCTGACCAGACCGCCGCCCAGGCCCGTCGACCGGGGCGACTTCGAATCGATGCCGCGGTCATCGGCGTCACTCCGACTGGTAAGCAAAAGCGGACTGAAACCCGTTGCGCCCCGAAAGCTCCCAATCCCATCCGAAATCGCCGAAGCTGAACCGTTTCGAGCGCGCCACGGTGGCCGGCTCGCCCGGGGCAACGCAGAACGGGTGGTTCTCGATGGTAACCGGCCGTCCTCCCTGTCCTTCGAGGCGCTCGATCTCCGCGGTCATGATCCCCGGAATGGTCAGGCTGCACGCGTTGCCATCGTCGCGATAGTGCATCGGAACGTTTTTGGCTCCCACGATCTCATCGACAAACGAGGCAAGCACGGCCGGATGACCACCGGCACTGCCCGAAAAAATCGCGTGCAGTGCGTCGTTTTGCGCAGTGTCGGCGTTTTCATCGAAGTAAACGGCTATTTTCCATTGGGTCTGCACCATCGTTCCGGGCGCATGGATGGCGATCGCGACGTTGAGCCCGTCGAGCGACGTATCCCCGTAGACACCATGATCGATGTGCCAGGCCACCAGTGCGGTACACTCACCCTCGGTCGGAGGGCTGGTGAACACGCACGGGCAAGCGGCTGTGCAATTGCAGGTTTCGAAGTAGGTTCCCGCCAGCTTCCACTCGTTCATCCGACTGCTCCTTAATAACGCGACAAGGCGATCGCTTCAGTTGCGCGCTGCCTAATTGGCACCTGCAGCGCCGTTTCCACCGTCCCGCATGTCCGTTGACACGAACCACCGGGTGCCAAATACTTCCGTTTAGCGACCGTCGCGAAAAATTTAGTCCGCCAGCGCGCAGGAATCTCCGCAAATTGCGCGGAAAAAACGGGCATTTCGTGAAGCCGAATGGCTGGACTGAACCGCCGGTGGAGGTGCCCGATGGGTACCACGAAAGACACTGAGCAGCCACGTGGCACTTTCGTCTGCTCAACGAACGCCGTCGCACCGCCACTGCGGGCGGACCACTTTCGTGCCGGTGTTAGCGGACCCTATCCCGGGTTATCGGTCGATTGGCCGGCCGGCGACACTCTGCGGGCGTGGCTTCGGAGCCGGCCGTTCGCGACCGCCCGGATTACGGAGTTCAGCAACACGGCGGCACGCATCGCGAATCGGCCTGGCCTGCATCCGGTGGACCGGTGCCATCTGGTGCTGCATCTCACTGGTTGTGCCCGTTATCGCCAATACGGCCGCGAAGTTGTTCAGCGCCCCGGCGATATGGTGCTGCTCGACACGGACGTGGGATTCGATGCCGACTTTCCCAGCGGGCTGGAGGTCCTGGTCTGGGAACTGCCGAAGGAACTGCTGAAGCCGCTTGTCGTCGATCTCGAACGCGTCATGGCGCAGCGGATTGCCGGCGATCGCGGGTTGGGCGCCCTGCTCGCCAGCTATGCGCTGACGCTCGGCAGGGAGTCGCCGCGGCTGAATGCACCGGAACAACAACCACTCCTCATACACTTGTGCAACCTCATTGCACTCGCGCTCGGCGCGACGGCTCCCGATCGTGAAACTCGCCGCCTGAGCTATCGGGCCGCACAGCGACAACGGGTTCTCGTCTACGTTGAAACCCATTTTCGCGACAGCCGCCTTTCGAGCCGCCGTGCTGCATTCGAGCTTGGCCTGTCGCGCCGCTGGCTGTATCAGCTACTTGACGGCGACGCGGGCTTTGCCGCCATCGTCTCGCGCCGGCGTATCGAAGAGTGCGCCAGACTGCTGAACGATCCGGCACAAGACCACCTGTCCATCGCGGAGATCGCCTTCCACTGCGGGTTTGCCGAGTTATCAACCTTCAATCGACGCTTCCGCGCCAAATACGGCATGTGTCCGCGCGAGCTTCGACGCCTCCGACAGAAGATCGACTCAGGACTCCGGGCCGACCACCCGCCCTGAGACACGCCCGTCACGCGTGATGAGTGTATCGCTGCGCAGGCAATCGCTGCCGGATATTTGCTCCCGGAGCACACGAAACCGTTGATCGCATCCATCAGTACCATTCGACGCCCTGCCAGCTTGAGGAGATAGCTGATTACGCTTAAATGTCATTGTGATCTATGACTTATCGAAACAAGCACCCAACGCACGTTTCGATGCAACGCGGTCTTCGTCGCCGACGGCAAGCGCCCGGGCATGAAGACTTGCTCGCTCAAGGGAGAAAATTGGCATGGACACGTCACGTGCGAAAGAAGTC
>CAZYIP010000242.1:0-3577 GCA_964646895.1 uncultured Salinisphaerales bacterium
GTCATCGACGCTGATCGTCTCCAGCAGGTGCGGATGCGAGGCGAGGATGGCGCGGGCACCCTGATCCCCGGAAAGCTGCATGAGTTCATCGCGAAAACGGGCACCGAACCCGACCGGATGTCCGCGGCGCCCCCGGTAGGTGGGAGCGACGATTGCGCGACCGCGCCGCAATTGCGCCGCCACAGCGTGGACGGTATCGACGCGCACGCAGGGCATGTCCGCAAGCAGGATGACCCAGCCTTCGGCCTGCCCCGCTGCCCCAACGCCGCAGGCGAGCGAGCGCCCCATGCCCTGGTCGGCGTCTTCGCACACGATGCTCTCCAGCCCCACAAGCCGCAGGCGCGCCGCCAGATCGCCACCCCCCGGTCGCACCACGGCCAGCGCCTCATCGACTCCGGCAAGCAGAGCTCGTGCGGAAGCCTCCGCGACCACGTCACCGGCCGTGCCAAAGGGCTGCATCAGTTTGTCGGCACCAAAACGCGACGCACTCCCCGCGGCGAGCAGAACGCCGGTAATCACAGGCGGCGCGGAGGTGCTGCCCGCGACAGCGCTTGCGCCAGCTGGTCGAGGCTTTCCAGATTATGCACGGAACGGAAGTCGTCCACCCAGGGACGCATGGCGCGAATACCTGCGGGACGCGCCTCGAAGCCCTCGTAGCGCAACAGCGGATTGAGCCAGACCAGGCGGCGGCAGGACTTCTGCAACCGCTCCATCTCGGGCGCCAGATCCGCACCGGCGTCGCGATCCAGACCATCGCTGATGAGCAATACCACCGCGCCCTGCCCCAGCACCCGGCGCGACCAGTAGCGATTGAAGACCCGCAGACATTGCCCGATGCGGGTGCCGCCGGCCCAGTCGTCGACACTGTGTCCGATGCGAGTCAGCGCCACATCGACGTCACGGTCCTGCAGATGGCGCGTCACGTTGGTCAGGCGCGTGCCAAACAAAAAGACGTGCACCCGCTCCCGGTCACTGGCCAGCGCATGCAGAAAGTGCAGGAACATGCGGGAGTAAACAGCCATGGAGCCGGAAATATCGCACAACACGACCAACGCCGGGGGGCGGGTCGTCGCTGCCCGGCGCCGCAGTGAAATGACGCCGCTGCCGGCGCGCAGGCTGTCCCGAAGCGTGGCTCGCATGTCCACGTGGCGACCGCGGGGGCTGACGTGGCCCCGGCGCGTGCGCACCAATGGCAACGGCAGATGAAACCGCGCGATGGCGCGCCTGGCCGCGGCCAGTTCCTCGGCGGTCATGCTGTCGAAATCCTTGTGCTGCAGCCGCTCCCGGTCGGAAAAACGCAAATGCGCGGACACTTCCACGGTCTTCGATTCGCGTTCGGGGATATCCTCCCTCGCCGAATGGGGCAGCAGCGCATCCGCCAGGCGCTGGCTCGCGGTCTTGTTCGGAGGCGGCGTCTGCGCCGGAGTGGGCGCTTCGGGCAGGAGCAGGCGCAACGCCCGGTCGAGAATACGCGGATCGCGCCAGAAGATATGAAACGCCTGCTCGAACAGCGGCTCCTGTTCATGCCGATCCACGAACACGGCGTGTAGCGTCCAGTAAAAATCGGCGCGATGCTCGACACCCGTCAGCTCCACCGCCCGGATCGCGTCGATGACCCGATCCGAGCCGATCGGCAGCCCGGCGCGGCGCAGCACGCGCGCGAAATGCATGATGTTTTCGGCGAGATATCCCATTGCAGCCGGTGCGGGAAAGCTCGCCCCGGCGGCGGTCACGACAGGCCGGCCGCGAGCTGTGTTCTGACCTCCTCCAGCAAACGTGCAGCTTCACTGCCCTGGATGCGGCCGATGTCGTCCTGGTATTTGAGCAACACGCCAAGCGTATCGTTGACCGTTTCCGGATCCAGCGCCAGCTTGTCCAGCTCTACCAGCGCGTTGACCCAGTCGATGGTTTCGGCGACGCCGGGCGCCTTGAACAGGTCCACCTGACGCAGGCGCTGCACGAAGGCGACCACCTGCGCGCTCAAACGCTCGTCGGCACCGGGTACCTTGACCCGCACCACGTCGCGCTCGCGCTCGGCATCGGGATAATCGACCCAGTGATAGAGACAGCGGCGCTTGATGGCATCGTGAATTTCGCGGGTGCGATTGGAGGTGATCACCACGATGGGCGGCTCGCTGGCGCGGATGATACCGATCTCGGGCACGCTGACCTGGAAGTCCGACAGCAACTCCAGCAGATAGGCTTCGAAGGGCTCGTCGGCGCGGTCCAGTTCATCAATGAGCAGCACCGGCGGCGCGCCGCCGATCGGCTCCAATGCCTGCAACAGCGGTCGCCGGATCAGAAAGCGCTCGGCGAAGATTTCGCTGCCGAGGCGATCGCGATCGGTGTTGCCCTCCGCCTCCGCCAGGCGGATTTCGATCATTTGCCGGGAGTAGTTCCACTCGTACACCGCCGAGGCCACGTCCAGCCCCTCGTAACACTGCAGGCGCACGAGATGGCGTCCGAGGCTGCGGGCGAGCACCTTGGCAGTTTCCGTCTTGCCGACACCGGCCTCGCCTTCGAGAAACAGCGGGCGGCCCATGCGCAGAGCCAGGTAGGAGACTGTCGCCAGGCTGCGATCGGCAATGTAATCGCCTTCGGCGAACAGGCGCAGCGTTTCGTCGATGGAGGTCGGTAACGTGCGCGGTGAGAGACCTTGCGACATCATACGGTCAGGCTTCTTTCCGCGCTACAGCGCTTCGACTTGTCGCAGGGCGGCTTCCCGCGCGAGCTTGCTGCGCATGGTCTCGCCACTGCCCTGGCGCCGCTCCATGACGATTTCGCTGATCACGCAAAGGGCAATCTCCTCCGGCGTGCGCGCGCCCAGATCCAGCCCCGCCGGTGCCCGCACGCGCTCCAGCTGTTCCGGCTCCAGGCCTTCGCTGCGCAGGTAATCCATTACCAGGCGCGAGCGCTTGCGGCTGGCAATGAGCGCGATGTAGCGGGCGTCGGATTGCAGCGCGCGCTGGATCGACTGATGGTCACCCTTGTGCTGGGTGGCGATCACTACGAAATCATCTGCCTCGGGCGTGAGTTTCGCGTAGTCCAGATCATCGTCGACAATCAGTTGCGCCGCATTCGGATAGGCGTCCCGTGTAACCATCGGGTCGTTGACGATGACCTCGAAGCCCATCAGATCGCCGATCTGGCAGATACACTCGGCGACGCGCCCGTGACCCATGATCCACAGCGCCGGCCTCGGCAGCACCGGCTCGACATAAACACGCATGCTGCCTCCGCAGGGCATGCCCGCGCCCAGTACTTCGTCGTCCAGATCGATGTCTATCACCCGGGTCTTGCCCTCGCGCAGACAGTCGAGCGCCGTGCTGCAGGCGGTGGATTCGGCGCAACCGCCGCCCACCCAGCCGGCCACGACCCGACCGTCCTTGTCGATGATCGCCTTGGCGCCGGTCTTGGCCGACACCGAACCTTGCGTCTCCACCACGGTCGCGACCGCGTAAGGCTCTCCCGTGGCACGCATGTCGACCAGTACATCCAGTATTTCCCTAGCCATCTCGAAACGCACCTCCCGACTCGCCCGATGGCGGTGCCTTGCAACCCAGTACCAGAGATACTA
>CAZYIP010000243.1:0-3518 GCA_964646895.1 uncultured Salinisphaerales bacterium
AGGAATTCATGCTGTTCGCGGCGGTGCTCGGGACGATGGCGCTGCTGCGGCGAAATCCGGACGAAGAAGAACTTCCCAGCCAGCGCGGCGAACAGGAGCGCCCGCCGGTGCTGGATGCATTGCGGCTTTCGGCCTATGTGCTGCTGCCCCTCACCGTTCTCATCGGCATTTATCTCGTGCTGCACGGGCATGTCAGCCCGGGCGGCGGTTTCCAGGGCGGGGTGGTGATCGGCAGCGGCGTCCATCTGCTGTACCTCGCCGGCGACTATCCGACCCTGGCGCGCCTGCGGCCCATCCCTGTCTTCGAGGTCGTGGAGGCCCTGGCGGCGGCTGCATTCGTGCTGCTCGGCCTGGGCGTGATGCTGACCGGGGCGGCGTTTCTCACCAACGTGATGCCGTACGGGGTGCGCGGCGAACTGCTTTCAGCCGGGGTGGTGCCGCTGCTCAACGTCATCGTGGGCGTGGAGGTTGCCTCCGCGGTCGTGCTGCTGCTCGCCCGGTTTCTGGAGCAGGCCCTGCTGGTGCGGCCGGATCACGCGGGCGAGGCGTCCCCGCCGTGAGCGTTCTGCCGTACCTTGTGGCGGCATGGATATTTCTCGTTGGCGTATACGGCATCGTCACGAGCCGCGATCTCGTTCATGCGGTGGTGTGCCTGTCGGTGTGTCAGTCGTCGACTTACGTGCTGCTGCTCGCGATCGGCTATCGCTGGGGTGGCACTGCCCCGGTGTTCAGCGGGATTCCGGCACATACCCCGGTGGTGGATCCGGTGGTGCAGGCAATGACGCTGACGGACATTGTCGTCAATGCCGCCGTCACTGCCTTGCTGCTCGCCATCGCCATACAGGTCCAGAAGCGCCACGGTACCACCGATCCGGACGAGTTGCGCTCGCTCCGTGGTTAGGCCGCACTGACCCGCGCCGCCGCGTGGCGTTCAAAATTGGGCCGACCAGGGTGCGAGGAGAGACGTTCGTGATTCCGGATGAACGACGGGCAACGCCGGGCAGCCCATCGGGGGCGCCGCCATCGCCCCGAGAGATCTCCCGGGTGACTGTGAACAGGTCCTAGATGTCGGTCGAAACGCTGGTTCCGCTCGTCGTCGCGGTGCCGCTGCTGACGGCAGGGCTGCTGACCGTGGTTCGGCATCATGCGCCGCGTGTCGTCATCGATTGCATCAGCGTGCTCGCTGCCGCGGTCGTCAGTGTGCTCGGCGCCTTGATTCTGGCCGCGGTCGTCACCGGGCGCGCGGCCGTCTGGTCGGGCGGCTGGCAGCCGCATCAGGGGCTGACCGTCGGCATCCTGCTCATGGCCGATCCGGTCAGTGCCGGGCTCGTCATTCTCGCGAGTTTGCTGACCGTGGCGGCGCTCGTCTTCTCCTGGCGCTACTTCCCGGAGGTCGAGGGATACTTTCACCCGCTGATGCTGGTGTTCTTTGCCGGACTTTGCGGGTTTGCGCTGTCCGGCGATCTGTTCAACATGTTCGTGTTTTTTGAGCTCATGGGCGCGGCAGCCTACGCGCTCACCGGGTTTCGCACGGAGCAGCCGCATACGGTACAGGGGGCGTTGACCTTCGGTGTGGTCAATTCGCTCGGCGGCTACGTGACCTTGCTGGGAATCGCCCTGATCTATGCGCAAACGGGGGAACTCGGGCTGGCTCAGGTCGGGGCCCAGCTTCGTGCCCAGCCGGAGCCGGCGGGCCTGGTCGTCGTTGCCTCCTTCGCCCTCATCTGTACCGGATGGCTGGTCAAGGCCGGTGTCGCTCCATTTCACTTCTGGTCCGCGGATGCCCATGCCGTCGCGCCGACGCCGGTATGCGTGCTGTTTTCCGGGATCATGTCGCAGCTCGGAATCTATGCGGTCGCCCGTACTTACTGGACTGCCTACGCCGGATCGCTGGATCCCGGCGCGGTCAGCCAGGCCCTGCTCATCCTGGGTGCCGCGACCGCGCTCACCGGCGCGGTGATGAGCTACAGCCAGCGCAATCTCAAGCGCCTGCTCGCGTTTTCGACCATCGCCCATATCGGGCTTTACCTCATGGCCGTGGGCTTGCTCAGCCGGGAGGCTTTTGCAGGCCTGGGCCTGTTCATGCTCGGGGACGCGGCCGTCAAGGCAGCCCTGTTTTTCGGTACCGGCGTGCTGCTGAACCGGTACGAGACGGTAGAGGCGGGCAGTCTGCACGGGCGCGGACGCGAGTTGCCGGTGACCGGCGCGCTGTTCCTTCTCTGCGGGTTCGTGCTCGCGGGCCTGCCGCCCTTCGCGACGTATACGGGCAAGGCCATTGTCGAAGCGGCCGCGGCGGTGGCCGGCCTGCACTGGATCGTCTGGTGCTATGGACTGGTGAGCGCAATCACCGGCGGCGCCGTTCTGCAGGCGGGGGCGCGCGTCTTCCTCGGATGGGGGCCGGCTGATGAGCAGGGCGACAAAGGAGCCGGCGCGAGTGCGGTTCGAGAGGCAAGCGAGCGGGCCGAGACAACCAGGGGGCGTATCTACCGCCTGCCATGGACGATGACCGCACCCGGGCTCGTCCTGGTCGCTCTCGCGCTCGTGCTCGGGTTATCGACGGCGGTCGGCCTGAGCTTTGGTCCGGCCGCGGCGATCTTCATGGATCCCGGCGGCTACGCCGCTTCCGCCCTGTTCGGCGCCGCGGTGCATTCCGCGCCGGTGGTTACCGTACATGCGTGGACCGGCGAGGGGCTTGCGAATGGCCTGGCCGCTACCGCCCTGGCGGTGGTGCTGGGCGCGGCCGGGACGTGGCGCTGGCAGCTACTGCGGCCGCCCGATCGGGTGCGGCGTCCGCTGATGTGGTCTCTGAACGCCTTGCGCAGTGCCCACTCCGGTCATCTCGGCGATTACGTCGCCTGGATGATGGCCGGTATCGGCGGCTTTGCCGCACTGCTCATATTTTATTAAGTCCGGCGGCCGTCAAGCCGCAGCCAGCCGTCGCGCGTGGCGTCGCTGTCCCATTCAAACCAGGGTGCGCAGGCGGCGCGCACCTCCGCGCCCTGGCTGTCCAGCAGTCCCGAAAGCACGAGCCTGCCGCCAGGGCGGATCAGGGTGGCGAACCGCGGGGCAAGCTCGATCAGCGGACGTGCCAGGATGTTTGCCACGAGCACGTCGGCCGGGGTGGCGGAAACGCGATCGGGTGTCGCAACGGAAAGTTGCTCGGCGACGTTGTTGCGGCGTGCGTTGTCGGCGCTTGCGATGAGCGCCTGCGGATCGATGTCGAGGGCCTCGGCGCGTGCGGCGCCCAGGCGCAGTGCGGCAATTGCCAGTACACCCGAGCCGCAGCCGTAATCGATGACATGGGTGCCGAGCAGATCGGCGCCGTCCAGCCACTCCAGGCACAGCGCGGTGGTCGGGTGGGTACCGCTGCCAAACGCCATGCCCGGATCGAGCTCGACCACGACTGCGTCGGCGGCGGGTGCCCGCGTTCCCGTGGGACAGATCCACAGCCTCGATCCGAATTGCAGCGGGCGATAATCACGCATGCCGCTGCGCAGCCAGTCCTCGTCAGGCACGGG
>CAZYIP010000244.1:0-3499 GCA_964646895.1 uncultured Salinisphaerales bacterium
TGTCTTGCTAATGAAGGCCAGGACGCCGCGCTTCAGGCGCGCGAACGATGCTTCAGCAATCGCCTCCTCGTATTGCTTCGTCTCGAAGTTTCGCCCTGAAAGCAGTGCCACCAGATCCTGCAACTTGCCGCGACGAAATTCCGAAGTGAACGCTACGCGTAACATATCAGTGTAGGTGGGGTCGTAAATATCGTCGTTGACGCCAGCAAGCCACTGCATTTTCGGAAAGAATTCCGACGCAGCGAAGGCCGGATCAGCCTTCTCGATTCTCGACAGGAACTCCGGTGCCACGGCCAAACGGCAAAAATAATCGATCGCCTTCCGTAACAAGTTGCCGCCGAAGGTCTCGTTAGCGGCGATCTTGGACATGACGAAATCGGCCTGTGAAAGTTCGGTGCCAGCCGAATTCACGCGGATGAAGATTTCGGTTACGGTCTCGATATCGAGGTCTTCAGCCAGTTCGATGATGCCGACGTGATTATTGATAATCCCGCATAGTTTCTGGAGAATCTTCCCGACGAGTTTGCGATTTGCTTCCGGATTCCGTTCGATGTAATTCTCCGTCAACTCGATCAAATCTGCGTCGGGTCCGAACAGCCTGGCTACGTCCTGTATCCATGCTCCATCTTTACGAATGGCTGAGTTGGCGACCTCGAAGCGTTCCTCCTGCGGATGGAACGCGATCCGGACCCGAATCATGTCGTAATCCTTGGTCAACACTTCGTGCCCCAGCAGAGCAGCCATTAACGCGGTGATACGTTGCTGGCCATCAATCAGGATACGTTTGCCGGCCGATGAGGACCCGTCTTTCAGTTTGACGGTCGGATTACGCCAGACAATCAGGTAGCCGACGGGGTATCCTTGATAGAGCGAATCAAGCAGGTTGCGAACCTTGGTGGCTTCCCACACGAAGGGACGCTGTATTTCCGGAATGGCGATTTCTCCCGATTTCACCCAAGTCAGCAGTGTCTCGATCGGGTGCGGCGTTACGGAATAGCGTTGCGTCGGCATGCTCAGATTTCCTTCCCGATGATCTCGCCCAGGAGCCCTTCGGTCTCTTTCTCTACCGCTACAATATCGGCACGAATCTCCTCGAGCGTGCGCATCGGTGTGGGCTTGTAAAAATAGCGAGTAAAGCTGATTTCGTAGCCAGTTTTGACGCTGTCCGGCAGGTACCAGGCATCGCGAGCGTACGGCAGGACTTCGCGGCGAATGAAAGCTTCTATGCCGCCGTGCTCCCATAGAGGGATCTGTTCGGTGTCGCGCAGGTCCGGGTCGGGCTCGTATTCGACGACGGCGAGCTTGCCCTCTCCCCCGGCCCCTCTCCCGCTTGCGGGCGAGGGGAGCTGGGCCTCGAACAGACCGCGCAGAGGGTCGGGCGCGACACCGCTTTTGTGGATTTTCCTGATGACCGGCGGGGCGTCCTCGGCGCGTTCGCACGTTGCCTTCAGCTTCTTGACCTCTGCGGCCTTGTACGCACGCCCGGGATCGATGCCTTTGAGGCGCAGCGGTCGCTCGACCGTCACCTTCCAGTAGCCGAAGGCGGCGTTCGGAAAGATCTTCGATTGCTCGTTCTCTTCGAACGCGATGAAGGTATCGCAGATGCGCTGGATGTCCTCTTCCGACAGCTCGCAGTTTTTCTTGCCGAGGTTCTTGCGCAGCGGCTTGTGCCATTGCGTCGCATCGATAAGCTGAACCTTGCCTTGGCGCTGCTCGGACTTGCGATTGGACAGCACCCAGACATACGTGGCGATGCCGGTGTTGTAGAACATATTAAGCGGCAGCGCGACGATGGCCTCCAGCCAGTCGTTTTCGATGATCCAGCGGCGGATATTGCTCTCGCCCTGGCCGGCATCGCCGGTGAACAGGGAACTGCCGTTGTGGACTTCGGCGATGCGGCTGCCGAGCCGGGTGCCGGTTTTCATCTTCGAGAGCAGATTGGCGAGGAACAGCATTTGGCCATCGCTGGAGCGAGTCACCAAGGAATACTCCGGGTCGCCCTGGTACTCGATGACGAAGCGCGGATCCTTCAACCCCGTCTTGCCGCCCATGCGCCCGAGGTCGCTTTTCCAGCTCTTGCCGTACGGTGGATTGCTCAGCATGAAGTCGAATTCGCGCGAAACGAACGCATCGTTCGACAACGTCGAGTGCTCGGGCCCGCCGACGATATTATCCGCTGCATCGCCCTCGCCTTTCAGGAGCAAATCGGCTTTGCAGATGGCGTATGTTTCGGCGTTGATCTCCTGGCCGTAGAGGTGCGTAGACACTTGCTTGCCATGGGCGCCTGCGAGCGACTGCAAGGTCTCCTCGGCCACGGTTAGCATGCCACCGGTGCCGCAGGCGCCGTCGTAGAGCAGATAGGTGCCGGATTCGATGGCACCGGCGACGGGCAGGAAGATCAGCCTTGCCATGAGTTTGACGGCGTCGCGAGGCGTCCAGTGCTCGCCGGCCTCCTCGTTGTTCTCCTCATTGAAACGGCGCACCAGTTCCTCGAACAACGTGCCCATCCCATGGTTGTCGAGACCGGGCTGTTTTACAGAGCCGTCGCCATTCAACACCGGATTCGGGCTGAGATTGATGTCCGGCGACAGAAATTTCTCAATCAACGTACCCAGCGCATCGGCGCGTGAAAGACGCGGAATCTGATGACGGAATTCGAAATTCTCGAGTATATCCTGGACATTGGGCGAGAAGCCGTCCAGATATGCCTCGAAGTCGGCTTTGAGTTGCTGCTGACTGGCGCGGGCGCGCAAATCACGCAGGGTAAACTTTGACGTGTTGTAGAACGCGTGCCCCGCCGCCTGGCGCAGAGCCTGATCCTGATGAACGATCTTCGCTTCATCGAGCGAAGCTTTCATATCGAGTACCGCCCGTTTCGACGGCTCGAGCACCGCGTCGAGCCGTCGCAGCACCGCCATCGGCAGAATCACGTCGCGGTATTTACCGCGCACGTAGAGGTCGCGCAGCACGTCATCGGCAATACCCCAAATGAAGTTCGCGATCCAGTTCAATGACACCGATCCCATGGTTTTTCTCTAGCTGACGTGTGAACAAAGCTCAAAACGCGCCAATTTTACGCAAGATCGCCCACGGATGTCGGTGAGGTCGACTTCGCCGTTAACGCAAGCGCAAGATGCCCTGAATTGGTACACGTGGGCCCCGGCCAGTAGCGCCGCAAAATACATCTTTACTGCTCCTTCCCGACCGGAGTTCTCGCAACGCCTGCCATGGCGGAAACGCCTCACCCGATGAAACCGCAACGAACGAAAGCTACAAAGGTTAAGCGCCGTGCCAGTGCCGCCGCTAACGAACCTACACGAGTGTTCGGCGGCTCTCAATCCTCCTCAGACAGCCGGCGTTCCTGCTCCGAACACCGGCCATCCCTCTCTCGTAGCGAAACGACCGACACATGCTCTGAAGCTTGGGCTACCATTCAAACCAGCAGCGTCCACGACGAATCGTCAGCATTCGCGCTGCTACACGAATAGGGAGCTCTAAG
>CAZYIP010000245.1:0-3488 GCA_964646895.1 uncultured Salinisphaerales bacterium
GCGCGCATTCCCGACCCGGAAGACCCCGGTACCATCATCGCCAGCGAGGGGCAGCGCCACTTCTGCGGCCGTTGCGGCTCCGCGCTGTGGGTCTACGACCCGCGGTGGCCCGACCTGGTCCACCCGTTTGCCTCCGCGATCGACACGCCGCTGCCCAAACCGCCGGAACGGGTGCGTATCATGCTCGATTTCGCGGCGCCCTGGTGCGAGATCCCCAGCGGCGAGAGCGAACGTCACTTCCCCCGTTATCCTGAAGAGTCGCTGGCCGAATGGCACCGGCGCCATGGTATTTACGAGGGCTGAGTCCCCCACAATAATTGACGAATCATGAAATCACTCTGTGTCTATTGCGGCTCCAGTCGCGGAAACAACGAAGCCTACGGGGATGCCGCCCGTGCCCTGGGCACCTGTCTTGCCGCCACGGGTATCGATCTGGTGTATGGCGGCGCCGGCGTCGGCCTGATGCGGGAGATTGCGGACGCGGTGCTCGAGGGCGGCGGCAATGTCATTGGCGTCATGCCGCGCGCGCTGCTCGATCGCGAGCTGGCGCATCCCGGCCTGACGCGGCTCGAAATGGTGGCGGACATGCACGCGCGCAAAGCGCGCATGGCGGCGCTTGCGGAAGGTTTCATCGCCTTGCCGGGCGGCATGGGTACGCTCGAAGAGTTGTGCGAAATGCTCACCTGGGCGCAGCTCGGGCTGCACGCCAAACCCTGCGGCGTACTCAACGTGGCCGGCTATTTCGATGGCCTGCTGTCCTTTATCGATCACATGGCCGCCCAGGGTTTCGTGCGCCCGCGGCATCACCATATGCTGCTGCGCGCAGACGATGCGCAATCCCTGCTGGCTGCATTCGAGCACTACAAGGCGCCAGCGCCGAAAGGCGTTACCGGCCCGGAGGCGGTCGCGTCGTCCGACTGATCGTTTGCTCCCGGTCAAGCGGACTGGGATCGATATTGCGCAGCGGAGCGGGAATGGCATTGCGGAAGCGGCTTCAGCCGCGATGAAGGCGAAATTTGCGCCCACCGCCGTCCCCGCTCGCGCAGGGATGACGGCAGGGGTGGCACGGTGTCTGTAGCGCCTGGCCGCAAACGTGGAATCTCCCACAAGGGCGACGCCTGCACGAGCCCTTCTTGCGATAGCCGCGGCTGGCGTGGCCCGCAGGTCGTGGTCATGTCAGGCATCATGCGCGAATGCCCGCAACAGCCCGGCGATCTCTGCGCCGGCGAAACTCAGCAGGCGGTCGCTGTTTGCGCACATCTCGTCCAGGCCGGCGGGACCGGCGGCGATGGAGAAGCAGGCATCGAAGCAGGTGTGCAGCGATTCCCGGGCATCGGCGTCGAGCGCCCCCGCCAGCAGCACCACAGGCACCCCGGCGGCGCGCGCATGGCGCGCGACCGCGGCCGGCAGTTTGCCTTGCAGGGTCTGGGTATCCGAACGACCCTCACCGGTGATCACCAGGCTTGCACCGGGAATGGCATCCGGCAAGCCGGTCAGATCGGTCAGGAAACCGGCGCCCGGCGCCAGTCGTCCGCCCAGGCACAAAAGCGCGAATCCCAGCCCGCCGGCGGCGCCGGCACCGGTCTCGTGACTGAAGTCCTGGCCGAGCACCCGCTCGCAGGCCGCGGCGAAGCGCGCAAGAATGCTGTCGAGCGCCTCGACGTCAGCCGCGGCGATGCCTTTTTGCGGGCCGTAGACGGCGGTCGCTCCGCGCGCGCCCGTCAGCGGGTTGTCCACGTCGCTCAGGCCGATCAGCTCGCAGGTCCGCAAGCGCGGGTCGAGCGTGTCGAGGTCGACGCGGGCCAGTGACTCCAGGCCCCGCGGCGTCGGCGGGATGTCGGCGCCCCCTGCGTCGGTCAGGCGTGCGCCCAGCGCAGCCAGCAGACCGGCGCCCCCGTCGTTGGTACTGCTTCCGCCAAGACCGATGATGATGCGCCGGGCGCCGGCGTCGAGCGCGCGGCTGATCTGTTCGCCGAGGCCGCGGCTGCTGCGCGCCTCGGGCGGCGCGAAACCGGGAATGCAGGCGGCCGGCAGGCCGGCAACCTGCGCTGTCTCCAGTACCGCCGTGGCGTCGTCGAGCAGCAGCCATGGCGCGCGAATTGCCTGGTCGTCCGCGCCGGCGACCGTGTTCCAGCGCTCCACGGCGGTACGCGCGTGGGCGACGCAGGCGAGCGTGCCCTCGCCGCCGTCGGCCAGCGGAAAAGTGGTGATCGCGGCATCGGGCAGGCGCTGACGGATGCCGCGGGCTATGGCATCTGCGACGTCGGCGGCGCTGAGGCAGCCCTTGAACGAATCCGGTGCGATAATAATGCGATAACTCACGATGTCGGCGCGCGGTATGGTTACTGACCAGACTATGCCACAAGCGCCGCTCATTACGGGAGTCGGGGCAGACCCTCATGACGCTGGAAAAATGGATCGCCGGAACGATCGTGGCCGTGATCGTGGCTGCGGCTGGCGTGGGCTTCGCGTTGACGCCGCACTGGGAGGTGCAGCGCGACACGCGGGTCCCGGCATCGCCGGATGCCGTGCTGGCCTATCTGGCCGATCTGCATAGCTGGCAGGAGTGGAGCGTGTGGAACAAACAGCGATTTCCGCGCGCTGAATTCGAATATGGCGGCCCCGCCCGCGGTGTGGGCGCCAATCAGG
The DNA here is from genome assembly GCA_964646895.1 of uncultured Salinisphaerales bacterium. GTDB lineage: Bacteria > Pseudomonadota > Gammaproteobacteria > Nevskiales > CAZYIP01 > CAZYIP01. The sequence continues at coordinate 2,650 of CAZYIP010000245.1, forward strand.
TCTGGAACGACGGCGACGTGCGCACGGTATGGACGATCACCGCCTATCAGCCGGGCCAGTCGCTGAGCTATACGCGGGTCACCGGCGGCGGTTCGCCGCACTATGGCCGCTTCGAAGCGAGTGCCGACGCCGGCGGCACCCGCCTCGTCTGGACAACCTGGGGTGATACCGGCATCAACCCGTTCGAGCGCCTGGTGGCGCAGGTTTACCTTTCCGGCATCGCGGCCAACCTGGAGCACGGGCTGGCCCGCATTCGCGCCCATTTCGGGGCAGGTGGCAGCGGCGCATGAACTACTTCGCGTACGGTTCCAATTTGTTGAATGCGCGCCTGTTGCGGCGTGTCCCTTCGGCGCGCCTGCTGGGCATCGGGTGCCTGTCGGGGCATTGCCTGCGCTTTCATTTGCGCGTCGCGGATGGCTCGGGCAAGTGCAACGCGATGCCGGTGGGCGATCCGGCACAGGTCGTATGGGGCGCCGTCTACCGGATCGACCCGAGCGAGAAGCCCCTGCTGGACGCCGCCGAGTCGCTGCATCACCACTACGATATTGCCGATGTGCGCATCGAAGCCGCCGATGGCGGAGGCTGGGAGGCGTTTACCTATCGCGCCGTCCCCCGCTGGATCGACGAGACCGCCATACCGTATTACTGGTACAAGCATTTCGTGCTCGCCGGCGCACGCCAGAAACGGCTGCCGGAGGCGTACGTCGGTGCAATCGCCGCCGTGCCGGCGCGCACCGATTCGGACGCGGTGCGGCGCCGCTTCAATCAGGGCATTCTGCGGGAGGATGACGGCGAGCGGCTGCTGGGGTAACTTGGAGCCTATCCGTGAATAATACGCG
>CAZYIP010000246.1:0-3476 GCA_964646895.1 uncultured Salinisphaerales bacterium
CATGTGCCCGTCTGGGTCGCGGACCTCGACAGCATTGACGGCATCATCACGGACCAGCCTCCGCCGCCGCCTTTCGATCGGCGCCTGCGCGATGCCGGGGTGCAGATCATCACGCCAGCCAGAGAGCAGACATCCGTCGCCGAGTCGGCATGACGAAGTACTTCAAGCTCAGAAGATGGGCTGGCACTTTTCAAAACAATCGCCAACGCCTTTCGCAGTAACCCTCTGCGGCCTCAGAGGCCGCCAGGCCGGGTCGTGATCGATGTCGTCGGTGCCACCGATTCGGTGAACAAAGCGGCCTCGCGCCGTGGCGTGAATGTGCTCGGTACGTGGGTACTGTTCATCATCCTGCCGACGCTGGCCGTGATCGGCGACCGACTGGGAGCAGGGCGCCACTGATGACACTAATGGCCACGGTGACCACGGCCTGTTGTGGCAACCTCGCCACGTCCCACCAGAACGAAGGCAACGACTTCCCGAGACGGATGGTAGTTTATATTATCCCACAGTACCATGCCGGGCCGTAGCCATTAGCTGCGCCAAATTCGTCGAACAGGTTCCTCATATACAGCGCGCTATAGCCTCAAGCTGCATGGCTACCCATTGAACCCGTCTGTCAGCAAGAGAAGTGAGCATGAGTCCAGAAATGCTGCAAATCGGCGCGACGATCTTGTTCGCGATCGCGGTCATCCACACCTTCTCGGTCAAGCTCTTTGAGAAGTTGGCGGTTCGGCAAACCGCCCATGCCGGTGTCTGGCATCTGCTGGCCGAAGTTGAAGTCGTGTTCGGCTTTTGGGCGATGGTCCTTATTGCTTACCTGGCGCTATTCGGCAGCGCGCCCGCGTCACTCGGATACCTGGAGTCGCGCAACTTCACCGAACCGATGTTCATATTCGTCGTCATGGTGGTGGCGGCGAGTCGGCCGATCCTGAATCTGGCGCTCTTGCTGGTGGACCGGATATCGCGGCTGCTGCCACTGTCGCCGTCCACGTCGACTTTCTTCGTCACGCTATGGCTGGTGCCTCTACTGGGCTCGTTCATTACCGAGCCCGCGGCCATGACCCTGGCCGCGCTGCTGCTGCGGGACCGCTTTTATGCGGCCGGGCTGTCGCGGCGACTTCAGTACGCCACCATTGGCGTGCTGTTTGTCAATGTGTCGATCGGCGGCACGCTGACGCCATTTGCAGCACCACCCGTACTGATGGTTGCCGGCACCTGGGGCTGGGATCTGCCTTTCATGCTGCTTCACTTCGGCTGGCGTTCGGCGCTTGCCGTCGTTATCAATGCTGCCGGTATAACGTGGCTGTTCCGGGATGAGCTCGGCCATATCGCATCGCCACGGGAATCGACCAAGATCGAGATTCCGATCACGCTTACGATCGTCCACCTGCTGTTACTGGCCGGAATTGTCGTCTTCGCACATCATCCCGTTGTGTTTGCGGGACTGTTTCTCTTCTTTCTGGGTATTACCACGGCCTATCCGCAGCACCAGGACCAGTTGATTCTACGCCAGGGCCTCATGGTCGGATTCTTCCTGGCCGGCTTGGTGGTGCTGGGTGGACAGCAGCAATGGTGGCTGCAACCCCTGCTTGGAGGCATGAGCCCGACTGTCGTCTATTACGGCGCGCTTGCGTTGACTGCGATTACCGACAACGCGGCGCTCACCTACCTCGGCTCGCTGGTCGAGGGCCTCACCCCGGCATTCAAGCACTCCCTTGTGGCCGGTGCCGTAACCGGAGGCGGCCTGACGGTCATTGCAAACGCGCCCAATCCGGCCGGCTATTCAATTCTGAAGAGTAGCTTTGAAAACGGAGCGATTAGCGCATTGGGCATTTTCATGTCGGCGTTGATACCGACATTTGTTGTAATTCTCGTATTCCGGCTGATCTGACCCTGGAAAGCGCCGACAAAGCGACACCGACGCATACAGCGAGTTTCCAGTACACCACCCGACGCCTTGCGAGCGGCGCAGGCCCAGCACGCCCCAGACGCGGCCAGCGCAGGCCCGATGTGACTTCATTGCGTACATGGCGATGTATTACAACAGCGAACGGCTTCATTCAACCGGCAGCTATCTCACGCCGAGAGAACGGGAATTGGCTTCATTTGCATGAGCCGGTGTGCATTACGACTTGAGCAAACCAATGGTGGCAGACAGCGTCAGGCCAGGGCGCCGCCTTGGGAACCCATGCCAGGTCAAGTAAGATGGCGCCAACTTGCAGGTTCAACGGCGATGGCGGGCAATCGTTTCCACAGGCATTGAACCGCTGCTCCGTAGCGACGCTTTTGTTTCACAAGAAAACCCAGTCAGGAGGGCTTTTCATGACTCAGGACGCACGGGAAGAGCTCGGCGCACTTGAAGACGAGTACCAGACCGATTATGAAATTGGGCAGGATAACGTCCATCCGTTCGGACTCGATCTCCACAATCCGGTATTCGTCTGGAGTGGTGGGTTGGCGACTGTTTTCGTGTTGTTTTCCGCGATCTTTCCGGATACCGCGAAAACCGTCCTTTACGGGGGCCGGCAGTGGGTGATCGAAACCTTCGACTGGATGTTCCTGAGCGCGGGCAGCATTTTCGTCGTTTTCTGCCTGCTGCTGATTTTTTCCCCATACGGGAAGATCCGGCTTGGTGGACCAGACGCCACGCCGGAGTTCTCGCGCCCGTCGTGGTTTGCCATGCTGTTCGCCGCCGGCATGGGCATTGGTCTGATGTATTTCAGTGTGGCAGAGCCCCTGATCTACTTCACTTCCCTTGATGGCGTCGGAGCGCCTCTGGGTGTTCACGGCGGGACGGAGGCCGCCAAACAGGCGGCGCTGGGGGCAGTGATGTATCACTGGGGACTGCATCCGTGGGCCATCTATGCGGTGGTGGGCCTGTCCCTGGCATTCTTTACCTACAACAAGGGACTGCCATTGTCCATTCGCTCAGCTTTCTACCCCGTCCTCGGTGACAGGGTATGGGGGCCGATCGGCAACATCATCGATACCCTGGCCGTCCTCGCCACGCTCTTCGGCCTGGCGACATCCCTGGGCTTTGGTGCCGAGCAGGCTACGGCCGGGTTTCACTTCCTGTTTGGGCTGCCCGAATCGCTGACCCTGGAGCTGATCATCATTACAGCCGTTACCGCCGTCGCCCTGTGGTCGGTTGTACAGGGCGTCGATGGCGGGGTGAAGGTGCTGAGCAACATCAACATGGGGATTGCACTGGCCCTCATGCTGTTCGTGGTCTTTGTCGGTTCCATCAGCGGTTTTCTCACCAACGTAGGCACGACGGTTGTCGGTTACGTTGACAGCTTTTTCCCACTCAACAACCCGGTTGGCCGCGAAGACCAGGCCTTTCTGCACGGCTGGACCATTTTCTACTGGGCGTGGTGGATTTCCTGGTCGCCTTTTGTGGGCATGTTCATTGCGCGGGTTTCCAAGGGCCGCAGCATCCGCGAGTTTCTCATCGCCGTGTTGATTGTGCCCACGGT
>CAZYIP010000247.1:0-3357 GCA_964646895.1 uncultured Salinisphaerales bacterium
TCGATGCCTTCGGCCTGGATATCGCGAAGCATGCCGGCATCCATCATCGGCGACGCCTCGCGCCCGTCGGCCGCCAGCCATTCTGCGCGCTTGCCGATCAGCCCGGTGATCATGAACACGACGGCTGGGAAACGATGCCGCGCGAGCACCGGCAACGCATGTTCATAAAAATTACGATAGCCGTCATCGAACGAGAGCACCACCGGCCGCGGTGGAAGCGGCGCCCCGTGAAACAGGCCGCGGCACGCCTGCGACAAGCTGATGACATTGTAGCCGAAGTGGCGTAGATAGGCCATCTGCGCGCGGAACCGGCCCACGTCGCAGTAGCCGGCGCGGTGAGTACGCGGCGTCTCGAAGCGCCCCACCTGATGGTACATGAGTATGGACAGGCGCGGCGCGCGTGGGGGTGGTTGCGAACTGGGCATCCCGGGATTCTGCGCATAACGGAGACGCCTTTCAAGCGCTAGCCTTTTCCAATATGTCATCCGCCTTACGACGTGGCATATACTGTACCTTCATGCCACTCGATAATGGAATTAGCCATGAAGCCCTCCGACGATCTCCATGAAGTCCATCTCGGCGCACAGGGCCGCCTGGTCATCCCGGCTCGTGTGCGCAGGGCGCTGGATCTGAAGCCGGGGGATGCCCTGATCGTCCGCTCCGAGGCGGATCGACTTGTGGTCGAGAAGGCCGAGGCCGTCAAGCGTCGCCTTCGCGAGCGGTTTGGTTCGATACCCCATGATATTGACATGGCGGACGAGTTGATCGAGCACCGGCGGCGGGAAGCCCTGCGCGAGACCCCGGAATGAAAGTCGTATTGGACGCATCCGCATTACTGGCCTTCCTGCACAACGAGCGCGGGGCTGACATAGTCGACCCCATGGTGCCCGAGGCTGCCATGTGCAGCGTAAACTGGTCGGAGGTCGTGCAAAAAGCCACTGCGAGAGGTGTCGACGTCCGCGGCCTGAGAAATGATGTGGAAGCGCTCGGTTTACGGATCGTGCCATTCAGTGCGAGTCATGCGGAGCAGACGGCGGCGTTGTGGTCCCACACCCATACTGCCGGCCTGTCGCTGGGGGACAGGGCATGCCTTGCGCTCGGCCACGCTTTCGGACTGCCGATCCTGACGGCCGACCGTGTATGGTCACAACTCGACCTCGATGTCGACGTGCGCATGATTCGATGAGTTCAAGAGCGCGCAGGGATCGTTCAGCCGGGCAATCAGGCGGAGCCGTACGCCTGCTGTACTCGTGCCTGTGGTATCCCGCCCTGCCGTTCGTGTTCGCCCGCATGCTGTGGCGCGCGCGGCGCAACCGCGGCTACCTGCATGCCTGGCGTGAACGGCTGGGCTGGGCGCCGGTGGCATCCGGGCAGTCGCCGCTCTGGGTACATGCCGTCTCGGTGGGCGAGACGGTCGCGGCTGCGCCGCTTGTTGAAGCACTGCTCACGCGCTGGCCCGAAACCCCTGTTCTGGTCACCTCCACCACTCCGACCGGCGCGGAGCGGGTGCGGGCCCTGTTCGGCGATCGCGTCCAGCGCAGCTTCATTCCATTCGACACACCGGACGCGGTCGCTCGCTTCCTCGAACGCACACACCCGCGTATCGGCATCATCATGGAAACCGAAATCTGGCCCAATCTGTTCGCAGCGTGCCGCCGCCGCAACATTCCGCTGGTGCTGGCCAACGCACGGCTGTCCGAACGCTCGGCCCGGGGCTACCGGCGCGCCGGGCGTATCATCAGCGACAGTCTCGATGCGATTGCCTGCATCGCCGCGCAGGGCGAGGTGGACGCGGAGCGCTTCCGCTCCCTCGGTGTCGCCGCGGATCGCGTAAACGCCGTCGGCAATCTGAAGTACGAAATCGAGGTGCCAGCCTCGGTGCGCGAAAAACTACCCGCCCTGCGGGCACAGATCGGCGACGGCGCAGTGTGGCTAGCCGCCAGCACCCACGAGGGCGAGGAAGCCATCGTACTCGACGCGTTCGACCGCGTACGACGCCACCAGGCCGGCGTGCGCCTGCTGCTCGTCCCGCGGCACCCGGAACGCTTCAACGCCGTAGACCGGCTGTGCCGGGAACGCGGCTACCGCACGTCGCGCCGCAGCCACGGCTGGCCGGACGCGAGCGCCGCCGAGGTGCTGCTGGGCGATAGCATGGGCGAACTGATGCTGTTTTACGGGATCGCCGACGTAGCCTTCGTAGGCGGCAGCCTGGTACCGGTAGGCGGTCACAACATTCTCGAAGCCGTCGTCTACGGCTGTCCGGTGATCATAGGCCCGTACACGTTCAACATGGACGCGATGCGCGAGGCTTTCGCGGAAGCGACGATTGGCGTGGAAGACGCCGAGTCACTGGCAGGCGCCGTCGTGCGGCTGCTGGAAGACGCGGAGGAACGTGGGCGCATCACACAGCGTGGCCAGTCGCTCCTCGCCGGTCACCGCGGCAGCCTGGAACAGCTTGTCGATCTGATCGAACATGTGCTGGCGAAAGCGGCCGCGTAGATGGATGTGGGCGCCGGCGAACCCCGGCGTCATCAAAACCCTGGCCATTGTCGCGCTGCATGCCGACAGCGCCATGACGGAGCAATGTCGGGATTCGCTCGCGCTCATCCCAACTTGTGTACCCTGCAATTCGGGTAAAATCAGAGCATGTCCAATGCAATGACTGGCCCACGGCCGGAACCCCGCCAGCTACCACACGGCATCACCCGCGAAGTGCTGGAAAGCGACGAGCTGCGCCGTGCCGTGCGCGCGTGCGATCCGGACGTGGCGCTGATCGACGATCGGCAGATGCGCGCGTCGATCGACGCCATGCTTGACACTCGGCCGCCGGCGGCCGATGTGTTCGACGGCGTGTGGCTTTTCGGTTATGGCTCGCTGCTCTGGAATCCCTGCGTGACGGTAGCCGAATGGCGCGCCGCGCGCCTGTACGGTTATCATCGCGATTTCCAGATCAAACTGATCCACGGCCGTGGCTCGCCGGACGCACCCGGCCTGATGCTGGGGCTGGTCCCCGGCGGTTCGTGCCAGGGACAGGCACTGCGCCTACCGGGAGAGAATCTTGAGCACGAGTTGCTGATGGTCTGGCGCCGCGAAATGCTCACCGGCGTCTATGTGCCGCGCTGGGTGGAGCTGCATGCCGGCGATGTGCGCCTGCCTGCGATCACCTTTGTGGCCAATCCACGCCATGCCAGTTATTGCGGTCGGCTCAGTGACGCAAAGGTCATCGAACTGCTGGCCACCGGCTCGGGCATGATTGGCTCAGCCGCCGAGTATCTCACGAACACGGTCGCTCATCTCGACGCACAGGGCATTCACGATCGCCGACTGCGTAACCTCAGGGCACGCGTTGCGGCCTGG
>CAZYIP010000248.1:0-3266 GCA_964646895.1 uncultured Salinisphaerales bacterium
GCCCGGAGCCGGACTCGAACCGGCATGGCGCTTTCGCACCTGCGGATTTTAAGTCCGCTGCGTCTACCTATTCCGCCATCCGGGCAAGTGACGGCAAGGGGAAGGAGTTTAACATACGGCTTCGCGCGCCAGCCGACCAATCACACTTCGATTACCAGCGCCGGGTCGAACGCCAGTTCGTCCGACGCCGCGCGTTCGCCGGGATAACCGCGGGGGTTGCAAACCACCCGTGTGGGGCCGATGCGATAATCGAAGCTGTCATGGGTATGCCCGTGCAGCCAGAGATCCGGGCCTTCATTGCGCAGCCATTCGTCGAGCGTATTGACGAAGTAGGCGGAAACCAGATCGTTCTCGAACCGTTCCGCCAGCGAACCACGAGCGGGCGCGTGGTGGGAAATAATGCAGGTCTTGTTTCCCGCCTCGCGATGGTAGCGTACACGCGCCTGCAACCAGGCCAGGCTCCGGGCGAACGCGCCCATCGTGTCCTGTGGCTGCAATGCACGCTCGGCGCCATCCTCTGCGGTGATGCGGATCACGCGATAATCCGGCACCATGTTGCACACGGCCGCTATTGCCTCCGGCCGTCTCGCCTCACCGAACAGGCTGAAGTCCGTCCACAGGGTAGCGCCTAGAAAAGCCACCCCATCGACCACATGCTCGCTGTCCCGCAACACATGCATCCTGTTCCCTGCTCTCGCCGCTTCGCGTTCACAGCGCGCATGGACGTCTTCCAGACAACCGCGATAGAACTCGTGATTGCCCAATACATAAAAAACGAGCTGTTCGGGCGCCTGCTCGCGCGCCCAGCGCACACCGTCGCCACCACGGCCGATATCACCCGCCAGGACGAGCGCGTCGGCATCGACCGGCGGCAGATCGAACGGCGCGCATTCAAGGTGCAGATCGCTCAGCACATGTAATCGCACAACGGACTCCGATGAGCGGAAAGGTATCGTCTGGCCGGGCTCCGCCCAGACAGACAAAGCATTGCTGACATCCCCCGTTGCCAGGCGCTCGGGACGTTTCACGCATCAAAAACGGCAAATTCCGAATACTTTAGCAGGCGCCGATGCCGAACCGCCATGCCGGAGGGGGAACTGGTGCCGCCCCCGGCCGCTGACGGTCGCGCCATTACAGAAGACCGCGCGACAAGCTTGACAAGCTCCGGGGTCGCGACTAACTGAACAGGGACGGAGTCATCCCGTTGTGGCCACCGAATCCGCTCTGGGCCGCACCATCCCCCCGTTGCAGGCACGCCTGCCAGGCAATGATGACGGAACGGCTGACCGCGTGCATGCGCCCATCGTGCCCTCCGTCCAAAAACCGGAGTCATCATGAGACGCGATTCGAATCCATCGGACCATCCCCGCCCCGCTTCGCTCAACCGCCGTGGCTTTCTGCGAACGGGAGCGGCGCTGACCGGCTCCCTGCTCGTGAGTGGAACATCCGTCGCGGCAACCGCCGCGTCACCGCGGAAGCAGGGTTCACCGCTCGACATTCCACCGTGGACGACGCAGCAAGGCAAGCCGGTCAACGAGCACCCGTACGGTGTCCCCTCGCCTCACGAAAGCAATGTGGTCCGGGAGCTCACCGATCTGACCACCACGCCGCAGTCCTCCTGGAATTTCACGCCACTGCAGGATATGCAGGGGTTCATCACGCCAAACGGGCTTTTCTACGAACGCAGCCATGCCGGCACGCCGAATATCGATCCCGCGGAACACCGCCTGCTGGTACACGGCATGGTTCGTAACCCCCGCATTTTTACCATGCAGGATTTGCTGCGCTTTCCAGCGGTCTCGAAGGTGCATTTCCTCGAATGTTCCGGCAACACGCTGACGGAATGGGCCGAACCCAAGGGCAAAACGGTTCAGCAGACCCACGGGCTGGTCAGTTGCTGCAGCTGGACCGGTGTCCCTGTCTCCCTGCTTCTGGATGAACTCGGCGTGAAACCGGGCGCCAAATGGGTACTCGCCGAGGGCGCCGACGGCGCCGCGATGGACCGCAGCATTCCACTGTGGAAGATGATGGACGACGCTCTGCTGGCCTACGCGCAGAATGGTGAAATGCTGCGGCCCGAGCAGGGCTACCCGCTACGCCTCCTGTTGCCCGGCTTCGAGGGCAACATGAACATCAAGTGGCTACGCCGGCTTGAAGTCGGCGACTCGCCCTGGATGACGCACGAGGAAACGTCGAAATACACCGACCCGATGCCCAACGGCAAAGCAAGAATGTTCACGTTCGTCATGGAAGGGAAATCGGTCATCGTCTCGCCGTCCGGGGGGCAGGTCATGCCGGGCAAGGGTCTGACCGAAATTCGCGGCATGGCGTGGTCAGGGTATGGTGCGGTGAAACGCGTGGATGTTTCCGTCGACGGTGGTAAAAACTGGCGGCCCGCGAAACTCGATCAACCGGTTCTGCCGCGCTCTCTCACCTATTTTCGGCTGCCGTGGCGATGGGACGGCAAGCCGGCGATCCTGCAGAGTCGGACAATCGACGAATCCGGCTACGTCCAGCCGACGCTTGAAGAACTGACCACCGTTCGCGGCGTGAACTCGGTCTACCATTTGAATGCGATCCAGAGCTGGCGCATCGACGCGAATGGGGAGGTCTCCAATGTTCACATATAAATGCCTGATCGCAGGCCTGGGGGCAGCTCTCGTCACAATGACCGCCGCAACTCCAGGCATCGCGCAGCCGCTTTATCAACTCGGAACACCGGCAACTCCTGCGGAGATCAAACCTTGGAATATTGCCATCAAGCCGGACGGCAGCGGCCTTCCACCCGGGCAGGGCTCGGTCGCCGACGGCGAAAAGGTGTACCAGGGGCAGTGCGCCTCCTGCCATGGTGACCGTGGCCAGGGCGGTATCGGTCCGAAGCTGGTCGGAGGCAAGGGCACGCTCGATTCAAGCCATCCCCAGCGAACCGTAGGCAGCTACTGGCCTTACGCGACGACCCTGTTCGATTATGTGCGCAGAACCATGCCTTTCTACACGCCACAATCGTTGTCCGCGGACCAGACCTATGCCGTCAGCGCATATATCCTCTACCTTAACGACATCATCGGGAAAGATGCGGTCATGGACGCCCAGACATTACCGAAAGTTGAAATGCCTAACCGCAACGGCTTCATTCGCCCGGATCCGCGGCCGGATGTTCGCAACGTGCCCTGTCAGCACGATTGTGAGCCGTTTGACGCTCGCATTCATCCATAGCGTCCGGCTCTACAGCCCCGTGTTGACCTCGGCGCCGATGAGAATCGCTA
>CAZYIP010000249.1:0-3237 GCA_964646895.1 uncultured Salinisphaerales bacterium
CCAATCGTCCCTACGTTGACGTGCGGCTTGTCCCGCTCAAATTTTGCCTTCGCCATGGGTTTGCTGCCCCTTGCTTGCGTGGAATTATCCGGATTTATTCCAAGACTGTGTGGATGTCAACCAAAATACGGAGATTTACTACGGAGCTATGGAGCCCATGACCGGACTTGAACCGGTGACCTCTTCCTTACCAAGGAAGTGCTCTACCGACTGAGCTACATGGGCCTGATTTGTCCCGCCTGTCTTCCACCGCGACGATGGAGCGGGTGATGGGAATCGAACCCACATCATCAGCTTGGAAGGCTGAGGTTCTACCATTGAACTACACCCGCGGCTAGATGCCGGACACCAGAAACCAGGCGTATCCATATCCTCGCCTGGCCGCTGACCTCGGCTCTTTGGTTCCCCTGGTCTCCAGAGATCAGTTTCCAGATGGTGGAGGGGGTAGGATTCGAACCTACGTAGGCAGAGCCGTCAGATTTACAGTCTGATCCCGTTGACCGCTTGGGTACCCCTCCAAGACAAGACGGTAAGCCGGGTATTTTTGTCAATTCCAGCGGCCATGTCAAGCGGATTTTTGCCGAGCGCCGCCACATGCGCCCACGGCTACCGGGGCACTGCTTTTGACTCGCAATCGATGCCCGGGCTTTCCTACCGCGGCAGTTCCGAGACACCCATCAGAAACTCATCCACCGCGCGCGCGCATTGCCGGCCTTCGCGGATGGCCCACACCACGAGCGACTGGCCGCGACGCATGTCGCCGGCGGCGAATACCGAGGGCAGCGACGTCCTGTAGTGTTCGGTATCGGCCTGTACGTTGCTGCGCGTATCGGTTCCGACGCCCAGATCTTCCAGCAGCCCGCTCTGCACCGGCCCCAGGAAACCCATCGCCAGCAGCACCAGATCCGCCTCGATGGCGAACTCGGTGCCGGGGACTTCCTGCATCCTGCCGTCCTTCCAATCGACGCGCGCGGCCACGAGCTTTTCCACCTTGCCGTCTTTGCCTTCGAAGCGCTTGGTAGCAACCGCCCAGTCCCGGTTGCAGCCTTCCTCGTGCGAGCTGGAGGTGCGCAGCCTGATCGGCCAGTACGGCCATACCAGCGGCTTGTTTTCCTGCTCCGGCGGCTGCGACAGCAACTCGAACTGGGTAACCGAGACCGCGCCCTGACGATTCGCGGTGCCGACGCAGTCGGAGCCGGTATCGCCGCCGCCGATTACCACCACGTGTTTGCCGCCGGCGACGATCTGCCGCGCCACCGCCTCGCCGGCGACTATCCGATTCTGTTGCGGAAGGAACTCCATCGCGAAGTGTACGCCGTCCAGTTCACGCCCCGGCACCGGCAGATCCCGCGGCCGCTCGGCACCGCCCGCAAGCACTACCGCGTCGAATTCGTCCACCAGCCTTGCCGCGGGAACGTCGGCTCCGACGTGCTGACTGACGCGAAATTCCACGCCCTCGGCCTGCATCTGCTCGATACGGCGATCGATATGACGCTTTTCCAGTTTGAAGTCGGGGATGCCGTAGCGCAGCAAACCGCCGATGCGGTCGGCCTTCTCGAACACCACGACTGCATGACCGGCGCGCGCGAGCTGCTGTGCGCAGGCCAGTCCGGACGGACCCGAGCCCACGATCGCCACCCGCCGGCCGGTCCGGGCCTGCGGCGGTTGCGGCACGACCCAGCCCATCTGCCAGCCCTTGTCGATGATCGCGTGCTCGATCGACTTGATGCCGACCGGATCGTTGTTGATGTTGAGCGTGCACGCTGCCTCGCACGGCGCGGGGCAGATCCGGCCGGTGAACTCCGGGAAATTGTTGGTGGAGTGCAGCCTGTCGAGCGCGCGCTGCCAATCCTGCCGGTAAACCAGATCGTTCCAGTCGGGAATGATGTTGTTCACCGGGCAGCCGCTCATGCAGAACGGCGTGCCGCAGTCCATGCACCGCGCGCCCTGGACCCCGGCCTGCTCGTCGGAGAGATGCGCGACGAACTCGTGGAAGTGTCTGACGCGTTTCCGCGGCGCTTCGGCGCTTTCCTCGACGCGCGTGAACTCCAGAAATCCGGTGATTTTTCCCATGGTCCTGCCGCCCTATGCGGTGGTTTGACGGCTCTCCGCAACGAAGGCGGCGAGGGCACGCCGGTATTCGTTGGGGAAGATCTTGACGAACCGGGACCGATAGCGCGGCCACTCAGCTAGCATGCGCCGCGCCGCCTCGCTCTCGGTATGACGCGCGTGACGTTCGAGCAGATCCTTGAGGATCACCTCGTCGGCAAGTCCGCGGTGCCACAGTTCGCGCGGGACCCGGGCGGTCTGCTCCGCCTCGGAGAGAAGCGGTTCGAGCGTGGCCATCGCAAGATTGCAGCGGCTCCGGAAGCGCCCGTCCTCATCCAGCACGTAGGCGATGCCACCGGACATGCCGGCCGCGAAATTGCGCCCGGTCGCCCCGAGCACCACGACCGTGCCGCCGGTCATGTACTCGCAACCGTGATCGCCCACGCCTTCGACCACTGCCTCCGCGCCGGAATTGCGCACCGCGAAGCGCTCGCCGGCGACGCCGCGGAAATAGGCCTCACCACCGGTCGCGCCATACAGCACGACATTCCCGGTGATGATGTTTTCGCAGGGTTCGCCGCGAAACTTGGGCGAGGGCTGGACCGCGATACGACCGCCCGAAAGTCCCTTGCCGCAATAGTCGTTGGTGTCGCCGATCAGATCGAGCGTGACACCTTTCGCCAGAAACGCACCAAAGCTCTGTCCGGCCGAGCCGGCGAAGCGCACGTGAATGCTGTCATCCGCCAGCCCGGCGTGGCCATGACGCTTGGCGATCACACCGGAAAGCATCGTGCCAACGGAGCGGTTGGCATTGCGGATCAGCATTTCGATGTGCACCGGATCGCCGCGCTCCAGGGCAGGTTGCGCGAGCTCGATCAGCCGATGGTCGAGCGCACGCGAGAGCCCGTGATCCTGAGCTTCGCAATGCCGGCGCGCCACCTCGGGAGCGAGCTGCGGCTGATGGAATACCTTAGAGAAATCGAGCCCTCTCGCCTTCCAGTGCTCGATACCCGGGCGCATGTCCAGCAGGTCGGCGCGGCCGATCAGGTCGTCGAAACGACGGATGCCGAGCTGCGCCATCAGTTCCCGAATTTCCTCGGCGACGAAGAAGAAATAGTTGATCACATGCTCGGGCTTGCCGCTGAAACGCTTGCGCAGCACCGGATCCTGCGTCGCCACGCCGACCGG
>CAZYIP010000250.1:0-3217 GCA_964646895.1 uncultured Salinisphaerales bacterium
GCCAGCAGGCGCGCGATACGGTGCTCCATGCGCGAGAGGTTCAGGTAGTGGCGCACGCGGGTTTTGACGCCGACGCCGCTGATGCGCGGCTGCTCGGGATCGATTTCCCAGGGATGGAAATAAAAGATCGCGGGCTGCGCGTCCACGCGGTTGACGCGCCGGATGGCCCAGCGCGAGACCGCGTAAGGATACAGCCGGAAAAAGCCGCCACCCCCACAGGGAAAAGTGCGGCCACCCAACACGCACGTGGTCACCGGCAACTCCAGGATGCCATCGGCCTTGAAGCGGAACGCGAAGCGCGGTGCCTCGGGCATGCCGTACAGATCATGGCGGATCGGATAAATACTGGAACTGTAGCGATAGCCGCACTCCGCCAGCACGTCCAGCGCCCACAGATTGTCGCGCCCGATCGAATAGCTGGCGGCGCGATAACCGTTGACAGGCGTACCCGACACGTCCTCCAGCAGCGCCTTGGCATCGCTGACGTCGGCGCGGAACTGCGCCGGATCCTGCCCGGTAACCCGCACGTGCGCCATGCCGTGGCTGGCGATCTCGTGCCCGCCGTCGACCATGCGCCGGATCAGCTCTGGGTAGCGCTCGGCGATCCAGCCCAGGGTAAAGAACGTGGCGTGGACATTGGCCGCATCGAACATCTCCAGAATGCGTTCCATGTTGCGCTCGACGCGACATGGCCACTCCGGCCAGCGGCTGCGCGGGATGTGCGGCTCGAACGCCGAGACCTGAAAGTAGTCTTCCACGTCCACGCTCATGGCGTTGACGGGCTGCTGCTCAATGCGGCTCATCGCCACCCTCCCCGGACGGGCCGGTTGCCGATGCGGCGTCGGTGCTGCCCGCCGCCTGTTTCAGGCCGGTCGCCGGGTGACATACCGGACCGCCCTGATCGTATTTCAGACTGTCGATCTCCCGGAAAACGGCTTCTGCAAGCGCAGTCTCGAGCGCCGTCTCCAGGGCGGCGATCCGCGGCTGAATCTTGCCTCCGGCGTCCGCGCTGGCGACCGCAGCGATTTCCGGCAGATCGCGCAGGCGACTTGTGGTCGAATGACGCAGCAGCATGCGAAATCCGGACTCGAGCGCCGCCACGCGCTCCTCCAGGTCGTCGCGATTGTGTGTTGCGGCCCCGTTGGTCCTGGTGGCCGATCCGGCGACTTCCATGGTCGTTTCGGCGGAGGCTTCGGGCACTTCCTCGGCCGGGCAGGCTTCGCTGCGCAGCTCATCGATGACCGTGGTCAGATTGTCGGCATCGATACGGTGCAGTTCTTCCAGATAACCGAACAGCAGCACCCGGTCCATGAGCAGGTTGATGCGCCGCGGCACACCGCCCGACCAGCGGTGCACCTTGTCGTAAATCTCGGGGACCAGGTCCGGATCGCCATTCCAGCCGGCGGCACTGAGGCGATGGCGGACGTACGCCTCCGTCTCGTCGCGATCGAGCGGCTCCAGGTGGTGCGACGCGATGACGCGCTGGCGCAGTTGCGCCATGCGCCGCTCCCCGAGTGTGTAGCGCAGCTCGGTCTGCCCGACCAGGAAGATCTGCATGAGCGCACGACCGCCGATCTCGAAGTTGGAGAGGATGCGCAGCTCTTCCAGCGCCTCGGCGGAAAAGGTCTGCGCCTCGTCGACCACCAGCAGGGCGCCTTCGCGATACTCGGGGTCGCGCAGCAGGGTGCCTTCCAGATCGCGCAGCAGTGAGACCTTGCTCAGGCCCTCGTAAGGACGCCCGAAGGCGGCCGCCACCATCGGCAGCACCCCTTCCGCGTCGATATTGGCCGCCGCAAGACGCGCGGTTGCCATTTTCTTGTGCGCCAGCTCGGCGAACAGGGTCTGGATCAGCAGCGTCTTGCCGATACCGATGTCGCCGGTGATGACGACGAATCCCTCGCGCTGCTGCATGCCGTAAAGCAGATACGACAGCGCCCGCTTGTGCCCCTGGCTGGGAAACAGGAAGCGGCGATCGGGTGTGAGCGCGAAGGGTCGCCGTTTCAGACTGTAGAATGCCTCATACATAGAATTAAATGCGCTCGTTTAATAACCACTGCTTACGCTCCCCTCTCCCGCTGGCGGGAGAGGATCAGGGAGAGGGTGAAGTGAAATTCCGCCCTCCCTCTCCCTAACCCTCTCCCCCGTGGGGAAGAGGGGAGCAGAGCTTGCTGTGATCCGTCACGTTTGAACTTTCGGCCATCCTCTAGAAAACCTTGGTCAACTGCAGAATGACAGCGTTCTCGGTGTATTCCGAAGCCGCCCGGGTGGAGTTGCGCCATTGGTGCCGAAATGTGATACCCGCCTGCGCGGTCGGGCTGATCAGATGGGCGATGCTGAGCTGCGCCAGGGATAGGTAATCGACCTGCCCGGTCTGAAAGTCGATACGCTGCCAGCTCCAGCGTGGGATCAGCGCAGTGCGCGTCAGCCATTGCCAGCGCCACGATGCATTCGCGCCGCGCACGCGTTCGGTGGTGTCGGACACTTCATACTCGCGCCGTTCGCGAAAGAGGCTGAGCTGAATGTTGGAACGCCCGGTTTCATATTGGGCCGTGCCCGCGAGACGCTTGCGTATGAAGACCTCGTTGTTGTTCAGGGACGTGACCGGAGACTCCGTGGGCGCGAAGATGAGATCCGGTGGCTGGTCCGGAAGCAGAACCCCTTGCGGATTTCCGATCGCAAGCCGGTTTTGCACTTCCGGTTCCTCAGTATAGGAGAGAGACGTGGTCAGGCGCGCCGCCTGGTGCTGCAAACGTGCGTAATAACTCTCTCCGAAGAAGCGATGGCCGTAGCGCGCTTCCAGCGAGGTCCGATCCCCGGTCCACAGAAAGCCCGCGTTCCAGAAGCTGCTGCCGAAACGGTCGGTGCTGCCGTCGGGCAGATAATCGTCCTCCACGCCGCCTTCCGCCAACAGCCGGAGACGGCTGGCGATCTGGTAGCCCATGTCCAGCGATGCGCTGTCGAAATACTGGGTCCGATATTGGCTTCCCTCCCGGTTCACCTGCTGCGTGTAGGCGGACAGGTGCCAGAACCAGGTGGTGTTGTCCGACGGATTGACCAGATCGAAGCTGCCGGCATTGGTGTAGGAATCACTCACGCGGCTGGTGTCGTACATCACGCTGCCGTAACGGTAGCGCAGGGTGGACATGCCGAGACGGCCAAGACTCTGGCGCCAGTAGGGGCTCAGATTGAATGACCAGGTATTGGTGCGGTTGCCGGT
>CAZYIP010000251.1:0-3203 GCA_964646895.1 uncultured Salinisphaerales bacterium
CGAGGGCCATTGTGGTCCAGTTCGTCGAGCTGAGCGAGCAACGGTTCTGTCCGCTTCTTGAACTCGGCCAGCGCTTTCTTCGGTACCGGAGCGGCGTTTGGCAGCGCCACCGTGCGCGGATTCTGGAAGCGGCCGTCGACCCGAACGCCGAAGTGGAGGTGCGGGCCGGTGGCAAGCCCGGTTGCGCCGACGTAACCGATGAGTTGCCCCTGCTTGACATGGTCTCCCGCATGAACGCCCTTGGCAAACTTGTGCAGGTGTGCGTAGACGGTTTCGTAACGGGCATTGTGGCGGATCAGGATCACGTTGCCGTAGCCGTGCTTGCGCCCGGCGAATTCGACCCGTCCGTCGCCCGCCGCTTTCACCGGGGTGCCCATGGGTGCGGCATAGTCGGTGCCGAGATGCGGGCGCACGATATGAAGGATCGGGTGCTTGCGGTGGCGGTTGAATGATGAACTGATGTATTTGTACTTGACCGGTGCGCGCAGCAGGGCTTTGCGCAGGCTTTTGCCGTCGGCGGTGTAGTAGTTGGCGTTGCCGTTCTTGTCGACGTAACGGAACGCGCGGTAGGTGGTGCCGTTGTTGTTGAACTCGGCGGCGAGAATGTCACCATTGCGAATCTTGTCGCCATCGTGCCAGACCTGGTCGTAAATGACGGTGAACTGGTCCCCTTTGCGTACATCGCGCCCGAAGTCCACGTTCCACGCAAAGATGTGGGTCAGCTCCATGATCAGCCGTCCGGACAAACCGGCCGCATCACCCGCGAGGTACAGCGAACTCTTGATGGTGCCCTGGGCGACCGCCTGGCGGTGTTCCAGCGCTGCCTGTTCTTCGTCGGCGGTGAAGCCGTCATCGCTGCGGGTGATCCGCAGCGTACGCGCCGCACTGATCGGGAACACGAGCTCGGCGAGGTGGCCGTCTTCGTCCTTGCGGATCTGAATCTGGTCGCCGGGGCGCATCTTCATCAATGCGGCGGCTTCCTCGAGCCTGGAGATCTTCAGCCAATCGCTCGCGGGCAGATCCTGGCGATCGAAAATGCGCGACAGGCTGTCGCCGCGCTTGACCGTGACGTCGATCCAGTCATCGCTTGCGATCGGCATTGGCGGTTGCGTGTCGACCGCACTCGGGGGCGGCGTGATGGTAGCGAAGTCGTCATCGCTCTCCGGTGTTACCAGGCCGTCCTGCGCCGGCGCCGGCGCCTCTGTCTTGGCGGGGGGAGGCGGCGGAAACTGCGGATCCTCGCGCAGCACCAGGCGTACCGGTTGGGTGACCGTAGTGGTCAGCGCCACATGGTCGGAGGCCGCGGGCGCTGGGGTGGCGGTCGCCGGGGCGGCGGGAACTTGCACCACGGCGGGCAAAAGGCTCGCGCTGCCGGCGTCGGCATCGTGGATGCGCGTGGCGGTGTCGGGAGTGTCGGGCACGCTGGCTGGCGCGGGCCGGGCGACCTCGGCGGCGGGCGCCGAATCGGCCGGACTCGACTGCGGCAGCGTGATCACGTGCATGGCCGTGTCCGTCGCCGCGGTATCGCGACCGGTGCTGCGTTCGGCGCTTGCGTTCTGGTAGGAGAGAATAATGGCGGTGAGGGATACGGGCAGGAGAATTGCTGCCATCAGCAGGCGCAGCCATCTCCGCGATCGCCGGCGGCCAAAAGGCTGCTCTACGATATAATCCGCTTTCATGAGTTAAGCCACCGCGGTGTGTTCTTGGTTGGAAGTGGATCGCCGGTGGCCTCTTTTCGGTTATTGGCAGCGGCGCATCATTTTGTCGATAAGGCCGGATAATATCTGAAATCCGCCGCTGGAAAAACCACTGGAGGCTCGCGTACGTCGGCGAAATGCGGCCGGCGAGCGGTATGCTCCGTCTCAAGTCAGGGCGGGGTTGGCAATTATCTGCATGTGCGAGACCGTCGACCAGGGTGTGGGGAAGCGCGCCTGCACTGCCGTTTGCGTCTCGCCCGGCGGCAATGTACGTGTGTGAATCATCGTTAACGTGGCTACCATGGCACACGGAGAAGGAGCGCCAAATTGCAGGCGACCTCGATAGATGCGGCGATCGCTGAAATTCGCCGTGGAACGCAAGAAATTATTCCTCAGACGCGCCTGCCGGAGCTTCTGGAGCAGGCTGCGCGGGAGAAACGGCCGCTGCGCATAAAAGCGGGTTTCGATCCGACCGCGCCGGATCTGCACCTCGGACACACCGTGTTGCTGAACAAGCTGCGCGTGTTTCAGGACCTCGGCCATCAGGTGATTTTTCTGATCGGCGACTTCACCGGCATGATCGGCGATCCGAGTGGCAAGAACGCGACCCGCCAGCCGCTGACCCGGGAGCAGATCGAGGCCAACGCGCGGACCTATGCGCAACAGGTCTTCCGGGTGCTGGACGCCGAGCGCACCGAAGTGCGCTTCAATTCCGAGTGGTTCGGGCAGATGGATGCCGCCGACATGGTGCGTCTGGCGGGCACGTATACGGTGGCGCGCATGCTGGAGCGCGACGATTTTCACAAGCGCTTTCGCGCCGGGCAGTCCATCGCGGTGCACGAGTTTCTTTACCCGCTGGTTCAGGGCTACGACTCGGTGGCGCTGAAGGCCGATGTGGAGCTGGGCGGGACCGATCAGAAGTTCAACCTGCTGGTCGGCCGGCACATGCAGGAGGTGCATGGGCAGACGCCGCAGATGATCCTGACGGTGCCGATTCTCGAAGGCCTGGACGGCGTGCGAAAGATGTCCAAGTCCCTCGGAAACTATATCGGCATCACCGAGGCGCCGGATGAAATGTTCGGCAAGCTCATGTCCATCTCCGACGAGCTCATGTGGCGCTACTTCGAGTTGCTGAGCCTGCGCCCGCTGCCGGAAGTGCAGGCGCTCGGAGAACAGGCGGCGGCGGGGCGCAATCCGCGCGACATCAAGCTGGAGCTGGCGCGTGAGCTCGTGGCGCGCTTTCACGGCGGCGCGGAAGGTGACGGGGAGGCGGTGGCGCAGCGCGCGCAGGAGACGTTTCTGGCGCGTTTTCAGAAGGGCGCCCTGCCCGACGAGGTGCCGGAAGTCGCACTGGAATCCGGGCCGGATGGCTTGCCTGTCGCCCACGTGCTGAGGGATGCCGGCCTGAGCCGCAGCACCTCGGAGGCGTTGCGCCTGATCCGTCAGGGTGCGCTGCGCATAGACAACGAGCGTATCGGCGATACTGGCCTGGTGCTGGCCGCGGGG
>CAZYIP010000252.1:0-3131 GCA_964646895.1 uncultured Salinisphaerales bacterium
CGGCCGCAGAGCAACTGCCAGGCGAGCAACAACGAGATAGCACTGCCGATGGCAATCAATGCCTTTCCCAGCTGTTGCTGATCGGTCAGCAGGTAATTGCTGCACAGTCGCACCGGCGAATTCATGTACAGCCAGCCCAGCCGGAATGCGGTCGCGATCAGTTCCACCAGGAAAACGCCGCGCACCACAAAGCCCATTCGTGGCCAACTCAGCGCCAGCGGCGCTCCGATCAGCAGCGGCACACCGAGGAACTTTGCGGCAGCGACCACCGGATCGTCGAGCGCCGCGTCCAGCGCCCGTGGCAGCATCCAGACCATGCCCGCCAGCGAGGCAAGCAGCAGTCCCGTGATGCCGCTGGTATTCCATGCCGCCAGCAGGTCGGCTGCACGTCGTGGAATCACCTGAACCATGAGCCATCCGGCAAGCGCGAGAAGCGGAATCTGGACCAGCATGTGCAGGGCCATGGAGGCTTCCAGCGCATGCCGCACCGGCGGGATGACGATCACGATCCAGAGCAGCGCGCCCGCACCCGCCTGGCGACCCGTGCTGCGTAGCACCACCTACAATCCGAGCCGCGCCGACACGTAGCGCGCGGCTGCGCGGGTGTCGTCCCAGTCCAGGATGGCGACCAGGCGGCCTTGTGGATTGACCACCTGAATGGCCGCATTGTGCACGAAGCCACCCAGACTGTCCGGCACCGCTTTGGTACCGAACACCCGCATCAGCGCTTCGAGGTCCGACTCGTTTGTCGGGCGGGCGGCGATCCATCCTGCGCCGCGGTCCCGCGAGCGGCGCTGATAGGCGGCCAATTGCGCCGGACCGTCGTGCTCCGGATCGAAGCTGATGCTGAGCAGTGCAACCTTGCCGCGGGAGATCGGCTTCGCGAGTCGATCCTGCAAGCGCGCGAACTCGCTGCCCTGCACCGAGCAATAGGTCATGCAGCGGGTGTAGATGAAATCGACCAGCAGCCAGCGCCCGCGCAGGCTGGCGAAGTCGATGGTCCGGCCATCGGCGGTCTGCAGTGGTACCGCCGGCAGCGCACGCGGATGCTCGCGTACATCGATGCGGCGCGCCGTCTCGGTAGTGAATGCCCGGAACCCGTCGGTCACCGCTGCGAGGGTGGCAACCCCCGCAGCGAGAACCAGCAGGCTAGCTAGCAGCGTCCGAAGCGCCGGCACCGACATCCCCCGGGGACGACCCCGTGGGTGCTCCTCCTGGCGATGGCGTCTTCAACAGGCCAACCGTGATCCGGAACGCGAAATAAAGCATCGCCAGCAGCACCAGTATTGCCCCGACCGAGCCGAGCTTGTCGGTTGCCGTCCACGCCTGCAGGTGCCCGGCCATGCGCCGCGGCACACTCAAATGGCCAGCGTCGAGAAATGCGAACACGAATATCAGGCCGCCGACCAGATACACCGGGAAGCCCACTCTGTCCACGCCCGTGTTCGGCGGCCTGTTGGCGCGGCGTCCGATCTCATGGAACATCAGCGCCAACGCCATCGCAAGCACGCCCAGCAACAGGTAGAAGTGGAAATGCCCCGGCACCCATTGGGTGTTGTGCATGACCACGTTGTTGCGGATCGTGCCGTCGAGAATAGCCGGCACGATGCCTGCCGCCCATCCGAACATCGACAGGATCATCAGCCTGGACGGCATCGTCCAGCGGATGTTGGAGCGGTAGATGTTGGTGAGTGCGCCGTACGTCGTGACCAGGAACACCGGGAAACCGGCACCCCACGAAACTATCTGGCCCATGATGGCGAGCCAGCGTGGCTCAGCGTAATCCATGAGCAGATGATGGGGGAATACGGTAATCACGAACACCGTGCTCACCGCCCACGACCAGAGAAACGGGCGCGAGATGGGATATGGCTTGCGGGTGTAGCGCGGGAGCAGCTCGTATACCGCGATCACGCCCATATAAATGGTGGCGTTGATGTACATGTGCCCGAACCAGTAGATCAGGTTCTTGGCGAGCAACGCATCGAGCACGACCTGCGGAAAGAAGACATTGATCAGGCTCATCACCAGCACCACAGCGCCGGCGAGGATACCCAGCGAGTTCGCGATGATCACCATGGTGCTGGCAACGACCGCTTTCGGGTGATCAGGGTCGATCGTGCCGCCCAGCAGCCACTGCACACCCAGCGCACGACCCAGATTCCCATGCACCTTGATGATGGCCGCCGCTGCGTCCAGATAGAACAGCAGCGAACCGACGCCGATCAGGAGATAGCCCAGCATGAACAATGCCGACGCGTGCGACGTCCACAGCCCCATCCCGTCGACCGGTAACGGATACAGGAAAGTCCACAATCCGCCATAGCCACCGATGAAGATGGAGATGATGATGCACAGCGCCCCGAGCAGGAACAGGACGTAGTTGGAGACGAAGGCCCATAAGTGCAGTTGCACGTATTTGCGCAGGAAGTACCACATGACCGCCGTGGTCGCCAGTGACATGGTTCCAACCATGCCGGCGCCGTGCATGGACAGCAGCTCGTAGAACAGGTATCGCGGCACGTCCAGCCATTGCGCCTGTGCGGTGCGCATGGTCACGCCGACCAGCATCATCAGCACGAACAGCGCCACTGCCGTGATGATGTACAGATCGAACGCCACGCGCTCGCGGCCGGCCAGCCGCTCGTCGTTCGGATACATTGTCAGTGAGGCCATGGTTACTCCTCCTTGGGCGCCGCCACCTTGAGGGTGGTCTTCATGAATTGGTGCGCAACCCCGCAGTATTCGAGACATTGCACCGTATACGTGCCCGGCTGGTCGAAGGTGTATACCAGCTTGTTCGTATAGCCCGGCATGGCCTGGGTCTGGGTCACGATACGACCGTCAGGCGAGTAGATGGCAAAACCGTGGTTGACGTCGTCACTGGTGACGCGAAACTCGACGGCACTGCCGGCCTGCACGGTGGAAGGCTTCAACTCCCATGACCACATGCGCCCAACCGCATCCACGACCTGCTTCGCATCGAGCGAACCCTGTTGCGGAGGAATCGGGAAATTGCGAAGAGTGGCCCAACTGCCGAAGATGAAGCCGACGAACAGCACTGCAAACAACCAGCCTTGCAGCACATGCGCGGTGTGAGTGGATTTGCGTGTCTCCGCGTCATCGGCGGG
>CAZYIP010000253.1:0-3078 GCA_964646895.1 uncultured Salinisphaerales bacterium
AGCGGCTTCAGCCGCGATGAGCCGGCCTACCGGCAGACGGCAGGAAGATATCTCTTTTCCGCACTACTGCTGCATGTCCAGCTAATCGCGCCCGAGTTCGCCGCGACGTTTGGCGTCAACGTCAGCGTCTCGTCCCTTATTCCATAGGCTACACCGGCATTTTTCATGGTCGCCTCGATTGCACCATTCGTTACCTTGACCTGCTTGACATAGGTACCCGCAATCCCGGAAGCGTCGGGGATTCCATGTGTGCCGCTGTCAATGCCGGTGAGCTGGCCGGTTTCAGTCCAGGTTTCCACGATGCCTGCTTTTAATCCGGATGCCAGCGTCAAGGCTTCCGACATCTGTGCTCGTGCCACGTAATCCCGGTAGACCGGCAGTGCCGTGGACGCCAGAATGCCGATAATCGCCACCACGATCATCAACTCGATCAGGGTGAACCCCTGCTGTTGCTGAACTGTGCTCGAATCGCGCATGGAATGCTACCGTTGCCGTTGGTTCCGGTTTGAAGCTGGGCCGGATTATTTTTATCGTTGCTTTGCGCCCTCTTTTAGAGGTAGCAAGCCATGTGCCAGAAAATAATCCGTTTGTCGCCGAAAACCCGCCGCTTGTAGGCCTGCTACACCGGGCGAATGGCAACCCTGGCCGCATCAGGTCTGAAAGTGGCAATTTGCGTCACCTGGCACCATCGATCTGAAACAATCCCGGCCTCTGGCCGTCTTGCCATCCAGCATGGCATCATGATGCATCTTTTAATGATGCAGATGCTGTCATGCGAACCACGGTCACGCTCGAACCCGACGTTGAAAAGCTGATCAGGCAAGCCATGCGTGAACAGGGGTTGTCGTTCAAGCAAGCCTTGAATCAAGCCATTCGCGCCGGTCTTGCTGGCCCTGCGCGTGGCAAGGCCGAGCCGTTTCGCCAGTGCAGCTTTCCGATGGGGCGGACCAGAATCGACTTGACCAAGGCGCTGTCCCTGTCCGGCGAGTTGGACGACCAGAAGACTATTGCTCGCAATTCCGCGTCGTGAAAACCCCCGACGTCAATCTGTTGCTGTACGCGGTCAACAGCGATAGTCCGCAGCAACGCGAGGCCGCCGACTGGCTGGAGCGGGCCTTCTCCGAGCCTGCCGGCATCGGCTTCTCCTGGGTCGCCCTGCTCGGCTTCATCCGCCTCACCACGCGCGCCGGCATCTTCGAGCATCCGCTGTCATTGGACGAAGGCCTGGGGCTGGTCGACAATTGGCTGCAGCACCCACATTCCGTGATTCTCAACCCGACCGACCGTCACGGCGCTTTGCTTGGGCGACTGTTGATTGGTGCTGGTATCGGCGGCAACCTCACCATCGACGCACACCTGGCCGCCATTGCGATCGAACACGGGGCCATCCTGGGTACCTACGACCGCGACTTTGAGCGATTTCCGGGGCTGCGGGTAGAACACTTGCCGAGGAATGCAGGGCATGACCGCTGAGCCCAGCCGTGGGAGGAATACCGAATGATCGAACGTGCCGGTGAGTGTACCTTCGAACATACGCTGCATGGTGGGCAGGGTCCGATGACCATGCAGTGGCACTTCTTCGAGCAGTCGCGACTCCCGGTCGCGGTCCAGACCTGGGAGCTTCCGCCCGGCGCGAGCGAGGGCCTGCATGCACACGATCCGAACGGCGATCCGATCGATGAACTTTACCTCGTGCTTGCCGGCAACGGTCGCATGCATGTGGGCGACGCGGTGCACGACCTCGGCCCGGGTGATTCGGTGTTGGCGCTCGCCGGTGTGCAGCATGACCTGGTGAATACCGGGGACAGCACTCTGCGCGTGCTCGTAATCTGGGGCAAGCCTGCAGCGGTTGACTGGTCACGATTCGGCTCCGCGCAGGCCGCGCGGCGTGCGCTCGGTCATGCCGGGGAGCGCCAGGAGCCTGGGCCAGCGGCAGCGAACCCCAGCATTCCAATCTGATACATTAAGCGTCTGAAAGGCCCATTCTTCCGCCGCCTGTATCCACCCGCACCGGGACACAATGGCAAACGCGCTTTACCGGCTGCCCGTCGTAGCCAACGACCGCCGCGCTCGCCGCGCCTTCGTGCTGCTGCTGATTGGCGCCGCGTGCATCGCCCTGTCGCCCATTTTTGTGCGGGTTTCGGAACTGGGGCCGCTCCCCACCGCATTCTGGCGTACTGCTCTGGCGCTGCCGTGCCTGGCCGCCATGATCCCGATTCTGCCGCGAGAGCCGGGCAGGGCATCCCGACCCACCCGCTATACGCGCTGGTGGCTTTTTGTCCTCGGCGGGCTGTTCTTTGCCGGAGATCTCAGCACCTGGAACAGCGCTGTTGAGCTTACCTCGGTAGCCAACGCCACCCTGTTCGCCAACACGGCACCTATTTTCGTGGCCGTGTACTCATTCCTGCTCTTCGGTACGCGTTTCACCCGCCAGTTTATCGGCGGCATGGTGCTGGCACTGGGCGGAGCGTTGCTGCTGTTGTACGAAAGCCTGGGGATCGGTCGCCAGCACCTCATTGGCGATGTCCTGGGGGTGAGCGCGGGAATGTTTTATGGCGGCTATCTGCTGACCATCGCACGGCTGCGGACGGATATGGCCGCTCCCAATGCCCTGGTCATTACACTGGTGTTCAGCACGCTGTTCCTGATCCCCATTACCTGGATCGGCGGCGGTGCCTGGATACCGAGCGGATTCAGCGGCTGGCTGCCGTTGATAGGTCTGGCAGTCGTGGCCCAGTCGCTGGGTCAGGGCCTGATTACCTATGCGTTTGCGTATCTGCCGCCCGCCTTCGGCGCCGTCTCGCTGCTGCTGCAGCCGGTGCTCGCCGCCGTGTTCGCGTGGTTATTGTTCGGCGAGGCGCTGGGACCAGTACAAAGCGCCGGTATAGCCGTTGTTCTGGGCGGCGTACTGATCGCCCGCCAGGGCGCACTCAAACATCCCGCGTAGCGCGCAGGCTGGGTGAGCGGAAGCAAACCTCGGCATTCCCCTTAAGCAGGCGCCGCTGCTGGTGACAACGATGGGTGATGCGCCAAACGGGTCCGGATAATATGTGGCAGTTCGCGCGGGTCATGGCGCTC
>CAZYIP010000254.1:0-3074 GCA_964646895.1 uncultured Salinisphaerales bacterium
CTGCCGCGCGATGACGGCGTGCTGGAACTGGTGCGCATCGTTCGCGGCGAACGCGGGTCCATGCCCATGCACCTGTCGCTCGCCCTGCGCTTCGACTACGGCCGCATCGTCCCGTGGGTGACCCGCAGCGAGGATGGGATCCACGCGGTAGCCGGGCCGGACGCCATTCGCCTGTCGACTCCGGTGTCACTGCAGGGCCAGGACATGACCACGGTTGCCGACTTCACGGTTTCCAGGGGAGACGAGATCCCGTTCATCCTGAGCTGGTACCCGTCGCACCAGCCGGTACCGGGACGGCGCGATCCCGGCCGCATGTTCGAGCATACGGAGGCGTGGTGGAAGGAGTGGAGCTCGCGCTGCGAGCTGGAGGGACGGTGGCGCGGGCCGGTCGTGCGCTCGCTGATCACCCTCAAGGCGTTGACCTACAGCCGCACGGGCGGCATCGTTGCCGCGCCCACAACGTCGCTGCCGGAATCCATCGGCGGCGAGCGCAACTGGGATTACCGCTACTGCTGGCTGCGCGATGCCACCTTCACGCTGTACGCGCTGTTGATCTCCGGCTATACCGAGGAAGCGGTGGCATGGCGCGAATGGCTGGTGCGGACCGCCGCCGGCGAACCCTCCAAGCTGCAGATCATGTACGGCGTGGCCGGCGACCGGCGCCTGGATGAACGAACGCTCCCCTGGCTGAACGGCTACGAAGGCAGCACGCCGGTGCGCATCGGCAACGGCGCCTACGAACAGAAGCAGATGGACATCTACGGCGAGGTCATGGACGCCTTCTACACCGCGCGCCGGCACCATTGCGCGCCCAACGACAACGCGTGGCGGGTGCAAAAGGTGCTGCTGGACTTTCTCGAGGGCCACTGGGAAGACCCCGGGTCGGGCATCTGGGAGATGCGCGGACCACCGCGCTCGTTCACCCACGCCAAGATCATGGCCTGGGTCGCCCTCGACCGGTCGATCAAGGCGGTGGAGCGCTTTCAGCTCGACGGCCCGGTGGAACGCTGGCGCAAGCTGCGCAAACATATCCACGAAACCACCTGCGAGCAATGCTTTCGCCCTGATCGCAACAGTTTCGTGCAGCACCCGGATACGGACGCACTGGACGCCTCGGAGCTGCTGATCCCGCTGGTCGGCTTCCTTCCCGCCACCGATCCGCGCGTGATCGGCACCATCGAACAGATTCAGAAGGAACTGGTGTCCGACGGCTTCGTCATGCGCTACCAGACCGAGGGCGCGGAAGACGGTTTCGCGCCCGGGGAAGGCGCATTCCTGCTGTGTTCGTTCTGGCTCGCCGATTGCCTCGCCCTGATGGGGCGCAACACGGAGGCCAAGCCGCTGTTCGAACGCCTGCTGGCTATCCGCAATGACGTGGGCCTGCTGTCGGAAGAATACGATCCGCAGCACAAGCGCATGCTAGGCAACTTCCCGCAGGCATTTTCGCATGTAGGCCTGATCAACACGGCCCACAATCTCGCCGCGGGACAAGGCCCGGCGCAGCATCGCGCCAACCACGCCAGTCCGGCGCCGCCCGCCGACCTCAGCGAAAATCATAGATCCGGTCTTCGGTGACGATCACGTCCATGGGGATGTCATGGGGCTGGGGATACAGTGTCTCCAGTTTCGCGATCTCGTAGCCGACGCCGACGATGAAGGGTTTGGGTCGCAGAGCGGCCAGCGTTCGATCGTAATAGCCTCCACCGTAACCGAGACGGTAGCCGGCCACGTCAAAACCCACCAGCGGGACAACGACGATGGCGGGCAGCACCACATTGCGCTCCTTGGGCACCGGAATCTTGTACACGCCGCTGACCATCTCCGCATCCGGCCACCACAACCGGAACTCCAGCGGTGTCCTCGGCTCCACCACCGCCGGCAGCGCGGGGCGTGCGTCCTGCCCGTGCAATTCGCGCATCAGCGGGCGCGAATCGAACTCCCCCTTGAACGGCCAGTAAAGGCCAACCACCTGGCCACGCACGTCGACGAGAAACGTGTGCAGCGATGCAGAAATCGCCTGGTTCCAGATCTTGCGCTGCTTGCCACCCGCGGCGATGCGCTCCTCCAGCAGGGTTGCGCGCCGCTCGCGCCGCCATTGCGGCACCGATTGTGTTTCTGGCATTCTCATTCACCTCTCAGGCTGTGTTCACACGGGTGTGCGATGACCGAAGCAAACATTATCGACGGTAAAGCGCTTGCCGCCAGCGTCAAGGAACGCGTCCGACAGCAGGTCCAGACCCTTGCCGAAAGTCACGGACTGACGCCGGGCCTGGCCGTCGTGCTTGTCGGCCAGGATCCGGCGAGTCAGACCTACGTACGCAGCAAGCGCAAGCAGACGGTCGAGCTGGGCATGCATTCGTTCGAACACAACCTGCCTGAAACCACTTCCGAGGAAACGCTGCTGGCGCTGATCGCCGAACTCAACAACGACCCGCGCGTCAACGGCATTCTGGTGCAATTGCCGCTGCCGCGCCAGATTTCCGGCGAAGCGGTGCTCGCGGCCATCGACCCGGACAAGGACGTGGACGGCTTTCACGTGATCAATACCGGCCGGCTGTGGACCGGCGGCGACGCACTGGTGCCCTGCACGCCGCTGGGCTGCGTGATGCTGCTGAAACAGGCTCGCGACAATCTCGGCGGCCTGCACGCGGTGGTGGTGGGGCGCTCCAACATCGTCGGCAAGCCGGTCGCAAGCCTGCTGCTGCGCGAGAACTGCACCGTCACCATCGCCCACTCGCGCACTCGCGATCTGCCCGCCGTCTGCCGTACCGCCGACGTGCTCGTGGCCGCGGTCGGACGCCCGGAAATGGTTCGCGGCGACTGGATCCGGCCTGGCGCCACGGTCATCGACGTCGGCATCAACCGCGTGCCGGCCGAAACCCCCGGCAAGACGCGGCTGGTCGGCGATGTCGCCTTCGCCGAGGCGCGCGAGGTCGCGGGCGCGATCACACCGGTACCCGGCGGCGTCGGTCCCATGACCATCGCCTGCCTGCTGCAGAACACCGTCACCGCCACCCGCCTCCAGCACGGGATTGAAATCACCTGATCCGAGCCGCTCTCTTCTCGCAGGCATG
>CAZYIP010000255.1:0-3046 GCA_964646895.1 uncultured Salinisphaerales bacterium
CACCATCTGGATCATGACCAATCTGGCGGCGAGGATGTCCGGGTCGATGCCGTGAACGAGCGGCAAAGAGAATGAATAATGAGCCGAATCCAGCTTATCACGCAGTTCATCGCTTACTTTCCCGGCAACGGCGATCGGGGCCGGGAGGAGCTTGCGCAAACAACCGGGCAGGCTGGTGCACTCGGCTTCGAGGTAATCAGAAACGAACCGTATCTGCTGGCAGTAAGCGCATCCGGGCCAACGACGGTGACCGGTTCAGAGGCGATGCTGCTGGATGTGTTCCCGGGTACGGAAGCATCGAAGCGCATACAGGCCGCAAATTTCGATGATGCCGAGTCGATGGACGAAGTGCATCGAAAAGCCGAGACATCGGCCCAATGCTATAACCTGCTGCAGGCGACGGACACGAGTTTTCGGCTCGAAAGCGACGCGTTTGGCCTGAAACCCGTTCATGTCGCCACCACCCGTGGCGGCCACGTGATGTGCTCGCGCATCGCCGATCTGCTGACCCTCTTTCCTGCGCTGGCCGAACCCATCGACCCGGCAGGCCTGTACGAGTTGCTGGGATACTGGGTGCCTCTGGTCGGACGAACCCTGCACCGGCATGTTCGCCGCACGCCTCCCGGCGGATGTTATCGCTGGACACCCGACGCGGGTCTGTCGGGCCGGCGCGGCCGCGACCTGTCACCAGTGCCTGTCGAACCACTCGGGTTCATGGACCAGACGATCGCCGCCATCCGCGACACCTCCCTTCAGTCCCTGCGGGAGAAAACGGCGGGAGCACCGGAGCCTGTCCTGCTGGCCCTGTCGGGCGGCTTCGACTCGCGCCTGGTAGCCGCCATGTGCCACGACCTCCATATTCGCATACAAGCGCTGAACTACGGCCAGCGGCACAACAGGGAAACGCACAGCGCACGGGCAATAGCGCGGACGCTCGGCCTCGATCTGAAGATGGTGCCGCTGCGCAAGGACGCTACGCTTCGCTACCTGCCCCACCAGCTACGGGCGATAGAAGGCACCGCCGACCCAGCCGCCGCGGCGATCATGGAGCTGTTTCACGCCACACAGTCAGCGCAGGGCAGCGCCCTGCTGCACGGATTCGGCGGCGATCTTCAGTCCGGCGGCCATATGAACCGCTTCAGCGCGGCCGATTTCGCGTCCCGCGAAGCCGTCGCCGACGCCGTAGCACGACGTTATTATCCACCCGCTCGGGCCGATCTGCCCCGCCTGTTCGACCCCGCGCCGGATCTGGATGAAGTCCGCCAGGATGTGCTCGATGGCCTGAAGGACGATTGCCCGCCGTACCAGGCGTACCTGCTGTGGTTCCTGGAAAATCGCAACCGGCGGTTCGTCGGCTCGCAATGCAGCGTACTCGGCGAGCACTTCGACGTGATCATGCCGTTCTACGACCGCAAGCTGTTCGACCTCTGGCACTCGCTGCCGCCGATCGCACTGATGGATCGGGCCGTCCTCCGCAAGCTCATGGCCCGGTACTATCCGGCCCTGGCACGTATTCCGCATGCGGAAGAACCGGCGCCGATCATTCCCAACCTGCGCTGGCAGCTACAGCATTACTACCATCGCCTGCCCTATCGTCTGCTGGCAGGGTGTATCGGTTCCGAGCGATCCCAACAGGTGTTTTTGCGCCTCTATCGCCACGACGGAATCAGGAGCTTGAGCAGCCTGGCTGCACCAAAACAGCGTGCCTACATGCTTTCTCAAATCGACCAATTGCGGCCAGCTTTGAGGGAGGGGCTCGGCCTGGAATTATCGCCACACTACGAAACGATATTGGCCGGCGACCTTCAGGCGTTACGCGCGATGTTCATGGTCGCCAACTACGCGCAGGGCCGTTGCGAGGTTCGGCCGTCAGCCATGGCGGACGCGACCGTAGCACTCTCGTCGTAGCGACGACGAAGATACCTTCTAGCGCGCCTTCCTGAAAACGAATATCGTGTTGTAGCCCAGCGCATGCGTGCCTGAAAGGTAACGCATGTTGAAATTCTCTATCGCATTGGTCACGCGCCATGGCAGCAAGACGGAGCGAAACTCGGTTTGCGGCCATACCCCAAGCGAGTACCGGTGCACGCACGAGAATCCCTGTTCAAGAAACAATTGCTTGATATCGGCATTGCGGGCCCCGTAATTGCCATCATTGGACCCGGCGGCGCGCATCATCACATAAGGGATTGACCAGAAGCTACGGTGATTGTTCAAAACCACATGACCGCCAGGCCTGGTCAATCCCGCGATCTGTTTCGCCACGTCTTCTCGTAAAGCCGGTTCGGCATTCGCAAAAAATCGGAATGCCGATACTACATCGAATGACTCCTCCCCGAAATGCTCCAGCGCCTGCCGGCCATCCATTTCGTGAAAGGTCGTCCGCGTACACTGGTCACGAGCGATGTCCAGCATGTTTCGCGAGATGTCGATGCCGTGAAACTCGCAGTTGGGCAGATACTCATCGAGCATCGAAACTATGCGCCCCGTACCGGTTGCAAAGTCGAGGGCCAGACCTGGGGCGATGTTTGTAAAAATCTTCTTGATCAGATGCTTCTCCAATACCCACATCGCCGCGCGCCCGGGTCGGTCGTAAAACCGCGCCTGATATACCACCCCGGCTTTCATATGGCTGGTCGAGTACTGCGTAAACTGTTGCAGCGGCGTTCGCCTGAACAAATCCTTCACGTGGGGCATCCTCTCACCAAAAGGATCTCACAGTTCAATCGACGAGCTCTTGCGAATGCACCACCTGAGCCACGAAATCCGTAAAAATTGCATCCTCGGGACGCAGAGAGCCTTTTACCCACTCCAGCTTGCCGGTTTCCGGCTCGCCATGGAGAACCCAATGCCCCGGACAGTCGCGTACGGCCCAGCTCGCATAGGTAAGCGTCAACTCCACGATGACTGGCCTGGAGCCGCGGCGAAGGATATCGACCGCGACCGTCTGAGCATCCAGTTGCTGTGCAACGCGGTAGGCAAAGCGGATAGCATCCTCGTCAATCGGCTCGGGGTCCCAGTCGATACGCCCGCTCCCGCTCGCCCG
>CAZYIP010000256.1:0-3027 GCA_964646895.1 uncultured Salinisphaerales bacterium
GGCAGCAGCAGCGGTGGCAGCAGCAGCGGTGGCAGCAGCAGCGGTGGCACCGGAACCACTGCCGATCATTACACGCTCTCCGTGGGTCCGTCGAAGCAGTCAGCCGCGCAGGGCGCGAGCATCATCTTCAGCGTTCGGGTCACACCGGAGGGCGGGACTGCCCCTCAGTCACCCGGGAATCTGAGCCTGAAGGTAACGGGCTCATCCCTGCTCTCGCGCGAAAGCGAAAGTGGCAACAACCTCGACAACGACAAGATCGGCTATTACTTCAAGTCCGCCGACAACGGCATCTATTCATTGACCTTCGATATCGGAGCGAACATAGCCGAGGACAGTTATGCGCTTCGCGTCACCGGCGACGCAGGCCAGGATGTCACCATCGACAATGCGGACCTCACCGTCACCGTCACAGAAAGGACGGCAGCGACCGACTTCGGCATCGTCTATGCGCGCGTACCACGATCGACTGAGATACTGCACATTACAAAAGACGAAGCGGACCCGAATGCCGGGCACCCTTATTACGAGGGCGATCCGGTAGATGCATCATTTTTCGACAACCTGCCGGAAGTCAGCAAAATCCTTCACAACATCAACGGACCCGGGCAACTCGTCTGGCGGCACGAGAACGGTGACGAGGAGATCATTTACGATTGCGTCAACAGGACGAATAACGAGGCGGACGTCTATCCGCCTCCGCCAAACGGTTGGGACGACCCCGATCTCAGGAAATATGAGGACGTCTGTGTGCCGATGGACCCGATGGTCTCCTTTGACGGCACCAAGGTGGCCTTCGCCGTCTACCATGGCAAATACCTGAAAAATCGTAATTTCGCCACCGTTTGGTCAAACAATGGCGTGGTGGGCCACCTTGATACGCCGACCTGGGCCGGCATTTACATCTTCGATTTCACGACCGGCAAGCTCACCGCCTGGCCGCACGAGAAGGGCGTCTGGGACACGGCGCCGGTGTGGTTGCCCGACGGCAAGATGATGTTTACCTCAACGCGCGGAGTGCCCCGTTCGGCCGGAGGCGAACCCGAGCCCGTTTATCAGGCGCAAATCGAAGGGCTGGGGCATTCGAATCAGCCAATCTTGCAATTGTGGATCGCCAACGCGGCGGATGGCAGCCAAGCTCGCAACGTCGGCAATCAGGAACAGATCAACGCGCTGCATCCGTTCGTCCATTCCAGCGGGCGCGTGCTCTTCTCCAGCCATCAGGTCAACTACACCCGCCACTTGAACAGCTACGGCAGTAGCCCGGAAACAGTGCCCAACCTCTGGTGGCTGATGTCAGTCGATCTACGCGGGGGCGACCTGAATGCCCACCTGGGCGCACACAATCGGGACATGAAGCTCATCCCGCCGATCCCCTGGACCGAAACCCTGAAGGTCCCTCACTTTATCACTGAGCTGACCAACGGCGACGTTTGCGTGGACAATTACTACCGACGCAACAACTTCGGCTCGGGCAATATTCTCTGCTGGCCGACAAAAGGCGCCGATCGGAGTCCCCTCGGCCATGAAGGCCCTTACCCATTCAACAAGCCGAAAGGAATATATGTCGCCGTAGGCGGTAACTCCGGGGATGCGGGCGGCGTTGCATCGTATGTCCGCGATCCGGCCGGGCTACCCGACAACGGGATACTGTTCGCGGGCGTCGTGGGTTATGAGTCTGCCTGTAACCACGGAATTATGATTCGACTGATAAATCTCACAAAGCGATTCCTGAAAGGCGAAAAAGGCGGGGCTTCCTGCGATGTGGGGATCTATCGCGCCGACAAGGAACACCTGCCGCTTGAAGCCCTCACTTACTCGGGTGCCAACTTCCCTTCCAGAAGTGATGAAGGTGCCGTCCTGGTGGTGAACGACCCTCACTGGCACGAATTCATGCCCAAGCCAGTGTTGTCGTACGAGGCCATTTACGGCATCAAGCAACCGAATACGGAGCCCGCACCATCGAGCACGGGCAACTCATCCTACAGCGTCTTTGCCTCGGCGGATGCCTTCATCGGCGACCTGAAAGCCGAGGATGGCTGGAAAGGCCCACGCTCCGGCAAATGGTGTCATTATCAGGGTTGCGCGATCCAGTCGCTGATCCGGGAGGTCAAAGATACGGACGGCAACAGAATTCAAGACGAATTCATTGACGGGAAAGATGGCAGACCCGTGATCAATGCCATCCGTTTCTGGCAGGTCTTGCCCAACCGGGAACCAGACGAACAAAACAAACCGCGCATGCTCAACGTGTGGGGCAAGAAGTTGCGACTGATGGGTGATGTGCCCCTGGAGGATGACGGCAGTTTCAGGGCAAAACTTCCGCCGGACACACCGTTTCTCATGGCGGGCGTGGACGCCGAGGGGCGCAGCATCGCACGCCATCAGGCGGTAATGAGCCTGCGCCCGGGCGAGAAGCAGGTATGCAGCGGATGTCATCTGCATGGTCCGGCCGACGACGATACCCCCAAACTCACCGCCGGGCAGCCGGTCGCCCCGACCGGCGGACGCGATAAACCGCTGGAATGGAAGAGCGATATCTATCCGATGCTGAGCAACCCAAACGGTTGCGCAAGCTGCCATGATGGGAGCCTCGAACCGAACTTCTCCGCGCCGGAGAACCTGCTGTACGAGGAGCTGACCAACAACCTCAAGCCAAATTATAAAAAAACCGATGACGGCAAGACACGCTTGACCGTCCCCTGGCTGACGCGCTACATCAACGGGTTCTTCTCCCGCGAAAGCCTGCTGTACTGGATGGCCGCGGGCGAGCGCACCGATGGGCGCACCAACGATCAGTTGTCCAATGATTTCAATTTCCACCCCGATCACGTGGGCGGAAAATACAACCTGAACGAACAGCAACTGAAGATGCTGTCGGATTGGATCGAGGCAGGACTGTATCGGGAAAGGTAAATATC
This sequence comes from uncultured Salinisphaerales bacterium, assembly GCA_964646895.1. Classification (GTDB taxonomy): domain Bacteria; phylum Pseudomonadota; class Gammaproteobacteria; order Nevskiales; family CAZYIP01; genus CAZYIP01. The sequence goes on from CAZYIP010000256.1 coordinate 2,919, forward strand.
TGCGGGCAAAGCCTCTGGCGTTACCGGCAACCCCAGTAACGTCAAGAGGCGCCCGCGGCTATCCTGATCCGCAATCGGCCCTCGTGCTTCAATCGCGGCTAAAGCCGCT
>CAZYIP010000257.1:0-2960 GCA_964646895.1 uncultured Salinisphaerales bacterium
GCCCCGGCAATCGGAACCACCTTCCTCAAAGAAATCCGACAGGAGCTGGTAGGCATCAGTAAATGTATATGGTAACCCTTTGTCCGTTGCATGACTGACCGCGTCCGCCTGTTTGAGCATCTCCGGGCGTATCCTCGTCAATGCGATGCCTGCTGCTGGACAGCCGCCGCCGTGATGACCTTGATGTTCAACTCCGGATCGTTTTCGATCTCCTCCCGCGTAAACCTGAAGCGGCGGTACGCCTTTTGTGAATAAAGCCGGTCCTGGTCGTTGTAGTAAGGGGAGCCGGGGTCGGTGGATTGCGCGTAGCTCAGAAGACCGTAGACCACCGGCCCCGAGTCGGTGAATTCCAGCCCGAAATGAAAGCTCGTGCCGCGATTGATCAACCAGCCTTGCTCCGGCTCGGTGGAGAGCTGGCCCGTGTCGGGGATTGTCCCTTGCGCAATCTTGATGGGATAAAGGGTATTCTCCGCGACCGGCGACGTGATGGGCTCCACGATGTTGAAGGCACCCTCCAGATTCTGCCCTCCGTGCCACGGAATGCTGGAATCCGTAAATTGCGCAGTACCGCCGGGTGGTGCGTTGCCGGAAGTGTGCTCGACCTGGATGGTTCCCAGCGGGGCGTCGTAGGGGATATCGACCGAATCCAGATCGTTCAGCCCCTGCGCCAGCGCCTGCAACATGGGGTCGTCCGCCAGGTGTGCGGTATCGGGCGGGACAGGCTTCCCGGGCGTGCTGACCGGGTGGGCAGGATCGAACGGCACACTGTAATCCGCCGGCAAGTGCTGGCTGTAATGCCCGACGAAAACGCGGAAAGTCCCCGCGCCCGTGCTGTCCGCGTCGAAAACGCCATCCCAGCCCTGCAGCGCCTGGCAGCCCTGGGTCACCGCACGCGAGCCGCCGCCGGGCAGATTGACCGGGTCGGCATCGATCATCCGGCAGCGCTCAAGCAAATCCGGCAGCAAAGTCTCCGCCAGATAAGCCCGGTTTGAATACAGCGTCTGGATAAGGTCCTCGGCGCTGAACTTGCCATCGCTCCCCGCCGGTTTTACATCGGACAGTCCCGAATCCCCGGGGTGCATCAGCATGGTCAGCCCCATGCGCGTGCGGGCGCTGAGCGGGCCGGGGGCAGGGCCGAACAGGGGCGAGTAGCCAGTCATCGGCGCGCTCGGATTGGTGGCCCAGTAACTGTCGTTGGAATTTTGCACGAAATCGTCACGGCGCAACTGGGGCGACTGATCGAACGGCACCCGCGCGCCGCATTGCCCCGCCACCCAATCGTCCCGCGAGGTGCTGCCATCGAGCAGCACCAGGCCGTTTCGATACAAGGCGCTCACCAGCGGACTGGCGGTCAGCTTCTGCCGGTACACCGCAATAGCCTCGGCGGACAGGTTGGGTACGGAAGTGGCATCCGCGTACCAGGCGTTGCCGTCCCTGTCCGCGTACAGGGTATTGACCCAGTAGGTCGTGCCGCAGTCCTCAAAAACCGACTTGAATTGCGCGAGATCGCTGCTGCGGCCCATGCCCAGCCATTGATTGACGAAATGGACAGCGGTGTCGGCATTGGCGTCGCGGTAGGTGTAGGCGACCGTGTGACCACCGCCGACGTCCGTACCCCATCCCGGCAGCCCATTGGCCACCAGGGACATGTTGAGCATCGGCCCGTATTCGGAGTAGTAAAAAGTCTTTTGCAGCTTTACCGGGTTCGGGCCGGCCGTCCTGACTTCGATCTGGAACGTCTTGCTGGTGATGGGCCTCGCCTCGCCGTCCTTCATATAGGTCATGGGGTCGCCGGCCTTGAGCTGCAGTTGATACACGGTGAAATGATCCGCTGCGCTCACCGTATGCGTCCACGCGACATCCTGATTGAACCCGATCAGCGGCAAGGGCGTACCGAGCAGCGATGCGCCGTTTACGTCGATGACGCCGGGCACCGTCATCTGGCTTTGATAAAAACGGTTGCTCCCCGTGTACGGAAAATGCGGATTGGCCAGCAGAGCGCCACGGCCGCTTTCCGTCATGTCCTTGCCGATGGCCCAGCCGTTGCTCGCTACCGGCGCGTCGCCACTCAGCCCCTTGAAATACGGTTGATAGACAGTGCTCGCGAGCGCCTTCATGGCGCCCGGGGAAACCGGCGTGGGTGACGGATCAACGCCCGGCGGCGCCGCGGCAAAAGTAGCCCCGGTCGCGAATACATCGCCGCTGGCAAGCAGCGCGATGACCTGCAAAACCGCGTAATACTGCTGCGGCGTAATCGGATGTACCCAGGACGCACCCGCACACCGCGGTGGCAGATCCGCGAGCGCCGTCTCAGCCAGATACTGGTTGTAGCCCGCGACGAAACCGTCCAGCATCGCCTTCGTCGGCGCGGAGAGGTTGGGGTAATCCTGTTCCGCCCTGGTCATGAGGCCGAGCGCCTTGAAGGAGAAATCCGTAATAACGTTGGCGTTGCCAGGACCAGGCCCCAGATATTTGGCTCGCTCGCTCGTGGCCCGCAAAACCTGGTCGGCGATAATGCAGATGTTGTCCTTGGCCTGTACGTAGCCCTCGCCAAACGCGGCACTCGCGAGGCTGTCCGCCTCGATGTGCGGCACGCCGTTGCTCGTGCGCCGGATAGTCGCCGAGTATTGGCCGTCCGTACCGAAGACCTGCGCCCGGGTCAAAGGCGGCAGCGTACCCTGGGAAAATACGACTTCATTCCCGTCGGGGTCGGAAGCATCGCCCGAGGGATCCTTATGGTCCCCATGCCCACAACCCGCCAGCAACAGCGCGCCCGATAGCGTTATCCCGAACAGGCAGGCGAAAACGCGTCCCATGCGTTTCATGATGAACTCCGAAGGATTATGTTGGTTAAAGGCTGTAACCGCCTTGGCAGGCGGCGTGTTGATGATTAAAGCGCATGCGGCAGCAGATGCCAGCACGAATGAAGAGTGGAAACCACGAGGCAACCTTCCCTGGTA
>CAZYIP010000258.1:0-2956 GCA_964646895.1 uncultured Salinisphaerales bacterium
CTCGCTTTTCTCGTCCTCCGGCACCGTCCGGATACGCCCGTGATCCAGGCGCAGGCCGCCGCGCGAGCGCGCCGGCCGGTCGTCCCCGCCGCCGTCGCCGACATCGGCCTCGAACAGTTCCTCCAGCTCCTGGGCGGCTTCGTGCCCGGTCTGAATGAGCTTGTCGCGGTCGCGGAATATGGCGTGCTGGCGCGCCAGCGTCTGTTCGTCGTGGCGGCGGAAGGTATCGAGCGCATACGCCACCTCCGCTTCCTCCAGACCCAGCCCGCGCAGCACTCGCCCGGCCAGATCCAGGCTGGAGAGAAATGTCTCGCGGCTGATGATCGTCACGCCCAGATCCATCAGCAGATGCGCGTGGTAGCGGTTGCGCGCGCGAGCGTAGATTTCCAGTCGCGGAAAGTGCCGGCGCGCGGTCTGGGTGATGCGCAGCGAAGCCGCGACATCGTCGACCGCGACGACCAGAATGCGGGCCTTGTCGGCACGGGCCGCGCGCAGCAGATCGAGGCGTGAGGCATCACCGTAGTACACCTTGCCGCCGTAGCGGCGCACTACCTCGACCTGGTCGGGGTTCGCCTCCAGTGCAGTGAACGGAATCTTCTTGACCCGCAGCAGGCGTCCGATGACCTGCCCGAAGCGGCCGAAGCCGGCAATGATGACTTGCTGCTCGTGATCGTCGAGCGTGTCGAAGGGACGGGCGGGGCTGGCACGAAGCCACGGTTGCAGGGCTTTTTCGTTGAACAGGACCAGCAGCGGGGTGGCCGCCATCGACAGCGTAACCACCACGATCAGCAGATCCGCCAGGGAGCGATCCAGCACACCGTAGCCGGTTGCGGTCGTGAACAGTACGAAGGCGAATTCGCCGCCTTGCGAGATGCTGAACGCCAGATTGCGTGGCGCGGCATCGGGCAACCGGTACAGCTTGCCCAGCGCGTAAAGCAGCGTGAACTTGACCGCGAGCAGTGCCGCCGTATAGCCGATCACCCGTAGCGGTTGCGCGGCGATCAGGCCCAGATCGGCAGTCATGCCGACGGCGATGAAGAACAACCCCAGCAGCAGCCCCTTGAATGGCTCGATATCCGCGCTGAGTTCGTGCCGGTAGACGGAATCGGCCAGCAGCACACCGGCGAGAAAGGCGCCGAGGCTCATCGACAGGCCCACCGTCTCCATCAGCAGGGAAGCGCCAATGACTACCAGCAGTGCGGCGGCGGTGAAGATTTCCTGACTGCCGGCGGCGGCCACGATGCGTAGCAGCGGGCGCAGCAGATAACGCCCGCCGATGACGATAAACGCGATCGCGCCGACGATCGTGAGCCCGGTCGTGAACACGCCGTTGGTTTCGGCGCCTGTGGTGCCGACGGCGAACAGGCGCAGCAGCGCCAGCAGCGGAATCACGGCCAGATCCTGAAACAGCAGAATGGCAAACGCTGCGCGCCCGTGCTGTGTGGTCAGTTCCTTTTTTTCGGCCAGCATCTGCACCGCGAACGCGGTTGAAGACAGGGACAAGCCAAAGCCGGTAATGATCGCCGCCGGCCAGCCCAGACCCGCGAGGCGCGCGAGCCCGCTCAGGAGCACGCCGGTTGCCACCACCTGTGTCGTGCCCATCCCGAATACGGATTTGCGCAATACCCACAGTCGCGATGGCTTCAGTTCCAGCCCGATGACGAACAGCAGCAGCTCCACTCCCAGCTCGGCGAAGTGCAGGGTGCTGTCGCCGCCACCGGCCAGGCGCAGCCCCCACGGACCGATCAGCACACCCGCCGCGAGGTAGCCCAGCACCGAACCGAAGCCGAGGCGCCGGAACAGCGGCACCGCGATCACGGCGGCGGCAAGAAAGATCGCTGCTTGTTGCAAAAAGCTCATCGGTGGGGCTTGTCTGTGAACGAGCGTCCGCTATGCCTGTGGAAGGCGTAACATGTCTGTTCTCCCTACTATGAATGAAAAATATCTGCTTATGGTAGAGCCTGATCTGGATATCATCCGTGCCGCGGCCGAGCGCATTGCTCCGTATATTCACCGCACCCCGGTGATGACGTCGGAGGCAGTGGATGCACTGTGTGGCGCCAGTGTCTTCTTCAAGTGCGAGAATCTGCAGAAAGCGGGCGCTTTCAAGATACGTGGCGCCACCAATGCAGTGCTCTCGTTACCGCACGAGAGTGCGGCGCGCGGCGTCGCCACCCATTCCTCCGGCAATCATGGCGCCGCACTTGCGCTTGCGGCACGCCGCCGCGGCATTCCGGCATACGTGGTCATGCCGCGCACGGCGCCCGCGATCAAGCGCGCCGCGGTGGCAGGCTACGGCGCCGAAATCCTCAGCTGCGAGCCCACCATGGCCGCGCGTGAGGCAGAACTGACGGCAGCGGTCGAGCGTACCGGCGCCACCTTCGTTCCACCGTACAACGACTACGCGGTCATGGCCGGGCAGGGCACCGCTGCGCTGGAGCTGTGCGAACAGGTGCCCGATCTCGATGCCGTGGTGACTCCGGTGGGCGGAGGCGGCCTGCTGGCGGGCACCGCCATCGCGGTGGCCGGGGTGGCGCCGGCGGCGGCCGTCTACGGCGCCGAGCCCGAGGGCGCCGATGACGCGTGGCGTTCGCTGCGCGCGGGCAGCATCCAGCCGATGGCGCATCCCGACACCATCGCCGACGGGTTGCGCTCGACTCTGGGCACGCTGACCTTTCCGGTCATGCAGGCCCGTGTGCGTGACGTCGTCACCGTCTCCGACGAGGCCACCATTGCCGCCATGCGCCACGTCTGGGAGCGCATGAAGATCATCATCGAGCCGTCTGCCGCGGTTGCGGTGGCCGCGGTGATGAAGGGTGATGCTTTTCGCGGCCGGCGTGTCGGCGTGATCCTTTCCGGCGGCAACGTCGATCTCGACCGGTTGCCATGGATGTGAACCGGCGGGCGATCATGGCTGAAGCCGTACCCGCCAGGTGCACGCCCCTGATTGTGGGAG
>CAZYIP010000259.1:0-2943 GCA_964646895.1 uncultured Salinisphaerales bacterium
TGGAACCGGGCTGACCGGACTATCCCCTGGGAAACACGGGCAACGTCGAGTGCGTGATCTGCCGCAGAATGCGGATCACCTGACAGGCGTAGCCGAATTCGTTGTCATACCACACGTACACCACGCAACGGCCGTCACCGGCTTGCGTGGCCCGGGCATCGACGACGCCGGCATTGCGCCTGCCGACAAAGTCGCTGGATGCGGCGTCCGCGACGTCGGAGAAGCCGACCTGTTTCTGCAGGTCGGAATACGTGGCGATGTAGCGCAGGTGGTCGTTGACTTCGTCCCGGTCCGGGCTCGATTCCAGATTCAGCGCCAGAATGGCCAGCGATACGTTGGGCGTCGGCACGCGCACCGAACTGCCACTGAGCTTTCCGGCAAGCTCCGGCAGCGCCTTGCCGACCGCGTTGGTTGCACCGGTTGAGGTGAGCACCATGTTGAGCGGCGCACTGCGGCCGCGCCGATCCTGCCTGTGATAGTTATCGATCAGATTCTGGTCATTGGTGTAGGAATGGATGGTCTCCATATGACCGTGACGAATGCCGAACTTGTCGTTGAGCGCTTTCAGCACCGGCGCAATGGCGTTGGTCGTGCAGGAAGCCGCCGAAAGGATCCGGTCGCTGTCTTCGATCATCGCGTGGTTGATGCCATGCACGATGTTCTTGATGTCGCCCTTGCCGGGTGCCGTCAGCAGCACCTGATCGATGCCGCCGCCCGTCAGGTGCCGGCCCAGGCCCTCGGCGTCGCGCCATGCACCCGTGTTGTCCACCAGTACCGCGTTGCTGATGCCATGCGCGGTGTAGTCGGCCAGCTCCGGCTTGTCGGCGTAAATGATCTGCACGCGCTGGCCGTTGATGATCATGACCTGATTGTCGCGGTCGATATCGGCGACGCCCTTGAACGGCCCGTGGACCGAATCGTAGCGTAGCAGGCTGGCGCGCTTTTCCAGATCGTCGCCCTTGCCTTTGCGAACGACGATGGCGCGCAGGCACATACCCCGACCGCCGCCCGTACGCTCGCTCAGCAGGCGCGCCACCAGCCGTCCGATACGGCCAAACCCGAACAGCACGATGTCCTTCGGCCTGGGCAGTGCGTCGGCTGCGGAATCGTCGCCGAGGACCTCACTCAGTTCGCGATCGAGAAATTCTCGCAGGGACCGCCCGGGGGTCTGTTCGAGATGCCGCGCCGCCAGCTTGCCGATGTCGATATGCGCCGGCCGCAGCGGCATGTCGCCGAGATGCTGCAGGATGGGCAGCGTGTCATGCGGCAGGAGAGGTACGTCTTGTATCCGGCGAGTGATTTCGTGCGCCTTGATGATATCGTTGACGGTGCGTTTGACTATCAACTGGCCAAAGACCGATATCTCGACCGAGCGCTCGCGGTAGAGCGCCCCGATGAGCGGCACCATGGCCTCCGCGGCACGTTCTTCGTCATCCCAGTTCAACGCGTGTTGCGAACCACCTGCCAGATTCAATTGCGCACTCCTGCCGGCTGAGCGGGCCAGGCCCGATCTCGTTGCCCGACCCCTTTGATTGGCCGCCTATTATAAGCGGTTGTCGGGAAACCTGAACCTGATCTGTCCTGCTGGTCACGGAATATCGGTGCCTCCGCCGCGGACGCGAAGCCGGCTTACCAGGCGCCCCTGTGCTCGGGGATGCGCGCGATCATGGGGATCAGCAACAGCAGGAACAGCGCCCAGGCCACGTAGGCGTGGGCATGCGCTGCGCCGGGATGCGCCGTCCCGGAAATGACCGCCGTGGTGATCGAGATCGTCGCGATCATGCCGATCTGGCGGCACATGCTGCGCAGCGCGGCGAGTGTGGAGGCGCTCTCCGGAGCCAGCTGGAGGCCTGCGTTGCGGCTGGCCGGCGACGCCAGCCCGGCGCCGAATCCGATGATACCGGCGGCGATCATGAGCCAGATGTAGGGCGAGACGCCGCGCGGACTGGCCGCTACGGTGAAGATGCCGATCACCATGATGGTCGCGCCGATGTAAATCGGCCACCGGTACCCGGTCCTCCTCACCGCGAAGGTCGCAATGCTGGACATGGCGATGACTGCAGCGGCTTGTGCGGTGAGCAGGGTGCCGGAGTCGAGGGTGGAAATCCCGTAGCGGGTTGTCGCGTACAACGGGATCAGCGCGACGAGACCGGCCACCATGCCGCTGTAGGCGACATTGACGATGTTCACCGCGCGAAAGCCACGGCCGCTGATGAACCGTGCGAGGATGAATGGGCGCGGGCTGGTTTTCGTATGCCGGAAGAACAGGGTCAGCGCCAGTACCGCGACGACGAACGGCAACAGGAATTCCGGCGTGCCCAGGGCACTGCCGCCTCTGCTCAGCGCGTTGAGCGCCAGCATCGCTCCCAGTACGCCGCAACCCAGCTGGGCCATGCCGACCAGGTCGAAATGCGTTGTTCGCCCGCCCGGCCGGGGCGGATCCCTGGGGATGAAGCGCACGCACAGCACGATCAGCAGCAGGCCGATAGGGACGTTGACCAGGAAGATCCCGCGCCACGACCAGTAGGTGACGAACAGGCCTCCGAATATCGGGCCGATCATTCCGCCGATGGAAAAAATGCCGGCGAACAGGCCGAGCGCCTTGTCGCGGCCCGGGCCGAAGTGGTCGACGATGATTCCCGTCGCCGAGGGCGTGAAACCCGCGCCGCCGAGCGCCTGCAGAAACCGTAACGCCACGAGAACGTAAATGTTTCCGGCCAGCCCGCAGCACAGCGAAGCAGTGGTGAACAAACCGGCAGAGGCCAGAAAGACCCGGCGACGCCCATACATCTCGCTCAGTTTGCCGGCGACCGGCAGCATGAGAACGAGCCCCAGTGAATAGGCCGTTATGGTCCAGCCGGCCCAGGTGATCGGCGCGTCAAGGTCATGCTGCAGCGTGTGCAGGGCGGTTGCGACGATCGTCTGATCCAGGGTGCTCATCAA
>CAZYIP010000260.1:0-2723 GCA_964646895.1 uncultured Salinisphaerales bacterium
CGCGCGCGAATGCGCTCCTCACCCGTTCCGCTCACGCGCGATCACGAGGCTGGCGAAGTAAGTCGTGCCACTCAGGCTGCTGATCCAGAAGCTGGTCGGCCAGTTCGTGTAAAACGACAGCGTGATGCCCAGCCAGGTCAGCGCGAGCGCCAGCGCGGCGGACAGTGCAACGCCCGGGAGTATGGCGTGCGTCAGTCGCAGCGAGGCGGCGGCGGGGCCGACCAGCAGGGCAAATACCAGCAGCACGCCCACCACCTGTACCGCTTCGGCCACTGCCACCGCGACGATGAGCAGATACAGCACCGACAGCAGGCGCGGAGATACGCCCCGTGCTTCCGCCACCTCGGGCGCCAGGCTGACGAATATCAGCGGCCGCGCGATCAGTGCCAGGGCGGTCAGGCTGGCCAGCCCGAGTATTGCCAGCAGTATCAGCGTATGGCGGGTAACGCCGAGGATGTTGCCAAACAGCAGGGCGGATGTCTGGCCCGCGAATGCGGTGTAGAAGTGCAGAAACAGCACCCCCAGTCCCAGTGCCACCACCAGAATGATGCCCACTGCGACATCGCGCCCGCGCAGGCTCTCGCCGAGCATGCCCATGCCGACGCCGCCTGCTGCGGTAAAGGCGAGCAAGCCCCAGAAAGGGCTGACCCCGACGAGACCGGCTCCGGTCGCTCCGGTGAAGCCGACGTGCGACAGCGCGTGGCCGGCAAAAGCCAGATTGCGCAGCACCAGAAAGTAGCCGACCGTGCCGGCCACGATCGCGACGACGCTGCCCGCCATGAAGGCGGTACGCATGAAATCGTAATCAAACATCGTGGTGGGTTCCGTCAGAGTCCAGCGAGCCGTGCGCGGTTACGACGAAAGTGCGCCCTCGGGAATGAATGACCTCGACCGGCAAATCGAACAGGGCGCTCAGCGTGGCGCTGTTGACGACTTCGGCCTCGGTACCGAGCACTGCGCGGCGATTGCCCATGTAAAGCACCTGGTCCATGATGCCGAGCAGCGGGTTCAGCTCGTGCGCCGTGAACAGCACAGTGCAACCCAGCAGCTCGCGCACGCGCGCGACCAGGCTGACGACGGCCTGCTGGTAGCGGATGTCGAGGCTCATCAACGGTTCATCCAGCAGCAACAGCTTGGGCCGACCGAGCAGGGCCTGCGCCAGCAGCAGGCGCTGCCGTTCGCCGCCGGACAGGCGATGCAGTGGCCGGTCGGCGTACGCGCTGGCCTCGACCAGATCCAGTGCCCAGTCGAGTTCGTGGCGACTGGAGCGGGAGCGGCGTGGCAATCCCCAGCGATGACCGTCGAGCGCGGCGGCGACGAAGGCGCGCCCGCTGATGCGCAACTCCGCGTCGAGGTTGCGTGTCTGTGGCATGTAGCCGATCATCGGATTGCCGCGACGAGGCGCCGCGCCCATGACCCGAATGCGCCCTCGCAGTGGCCGAATCAGGCCCAGCACCGCCTTGAGCAGGGTGGTTTTGCCGGCGCCGTTGGGGCCGAACACGCCGACGAACTGCCCCGCGCCGATCGTGGCGTCGACCGCTTCAAGCACAACGCGCCCCGCACGCGCGAGAGTCACCTGATCAAATTGAATGAGCGCCACGCGATAGCCTGTGCCGGAATGTCCTGAACGGGCGCATGCTACACATTTTCTGGCTGCCTGTCGTTACACGTCGCACGCGAGCGAGCGGTGGGGACCACGATGACGGAGGTGGCCTATGCCATTGACGCCAATCGTGACTTCCGTCGTTCCTTGCCCGGAATGGCCTCAGGCGAACGAGTGAGCGTCGGCGGCGAAAGCCACCGATAAAGCCTGCCTGCCGGCCGTGACTGCGGCGGCCGGGCTCATCTCGCTGATCATCAGATCGACGCCGTGCGCGTGCGCGGTTTTTTCCACCAGGTCGAAGTTCGGGAGGGTGGACACGGCGCGCGGGTTGCCGCCGAAGCTGATGCACACGAATGGTGCCTTGAGCCCCTTTTCGATTTGCGCAGCGGTCAGTTCCAGCAGCTTGCCTGCGCCGTGGCGATAGCCCACCGCTTTGAACACCCGGTCGATCGCCTGGTCGTGAATCCGGAATATGGGTTTTATATTCAGCGTGTTTGCGAACATGGACCCGGCCCAGCCCACGCGTTGGTCGCCGCTGGCCGCAGCGGTGCTCCGCAACTGGTTGACGTCCGCCGGCAGCACATACGCATAAACGTCGTTGCAGAAGCGCTCGATGTGCTGGCGCAGTTCGCTGATGCCGGGATCGTGCCCCAGGCAGCGCAGCAGTTCCGCGATGATGACGCCCTGGCCGGTGAACAGGCTGCGACTGTTGATCACGCGCAGGGCAAAAGGCCCCTCGACACCGGCCTGCTTGCGAACGCGCCGGTAGCCGCTGAGAACCCGGTAGGATGCCTGGGTCGCGTGCTCGAACAGGGTGCTGGCCGAGGTGTCCATGGTGATGCAGAACACGAAGTCGTAATCGATCACCAGGCGCTGCAGAAACAGCTCGCTGATTTCGCTGGCGGTCGGCGTCTGCACGGTGGCCGAGTGCAGACCGCCCGCACCCAGGCTCTTGTAAAACGCCAGCGTGTCCACCGGATCGCGCTTGTCGACAAACGTGGCCTGTGCGGTCTGTACCGTCAGCGGTACTATCGCCACCGCATGCCGGTCAAGAAACGTTCGCGGCAAATCACATGCCGCATCCGTTACCACGCCTATTCTCACGGGCTCCCTCCGACGG
>CAZYIP010000261.1:0-2715 GCA_964646895.1 uncultured Salinisphaerales bacterium
ATAGTCGGCCCGAGCGCTAGCGCCATCAGGCCGACGAACCCGTAGACCAGACCATGCCACCCTGCTTTTGCGTCCCCCGCAGCCGGTGGTAGCGAAGTCCCCGCCGGCGCCGGGTCTTCGCGCCAATACCATCCCGCCAGGAACAGGAGCACCAGCACCGTGCCAAAAAACTGCCAGCCGAAAATGAGGTGATCGGTGCCGGTGGCATACTGCATCCCCAGGTGCTCGCCGATCATGACCGTGAAATACACCCGCAGACCATTGGCAATAATGGGTGCAATGAGCGCGGCAAGTACAAACAGCGCCCGGCGCAACCAACTGCGGTAGAACAGGTACGCGTACAAGGTGCCGAGCGCAGTGGTGGCGACGAAAAACTTGACGCCACTACACGCCTCCGCAACCTCGAAGGTGGCGACCGGCATGTAGATCAGGTGTCCTTCCAGATAAACCGTTGCGCCGGAAAGCTGCAGCGCCTTGACGCTGAAATGCGCGGTTATGTTTTGCAGCGGCGCCACCAGCACATCCCCGAACGGCACCGCAAAAAACATATAGGCCAGCGGAAACAGCAGCACACGCACCACGGCTACGCCATAGCAGGCGAGTACCGCCAGCGGCACTGCGGCGACGACGCCGATATGCTGCAGAATCGAAGCGCTCGCAAGAACGCCAGCCAGCCATGTCACGCTGACCATGACCAGGCCAGCAATACCCAGCACACTGAACCGGGGCGTCACCTCGGCAAGCCGGGGCCGCTGCAACCAGATCAGCACTACGCTGATCGGAAAGATCAGAAATGCATATTGAAAGGTCCCGGAATTCGCCCAGACAGACACCAGCGAAACGAGCGTCGTCCAGTACGCCAGCGCCAGCACTACGAGCATGGCGGCGAAGGCAACGTGTGCGCGCAACCAGGCGCCGCGGGCGCTGATTACCGCCCGCGCATCGCTGCCCGCATCGTCAATCGTACTCAAGGTTGTCTCAGCATTGTGCTTTGTGCATTTTCAACGTCATTCTTTCTCCTCGGCATCCTCCCTGTATCCGCGACACTGAAGCCGGAAAAGGCTGGCGGCATCGGGAAAAGTCGCTGGGTTCCCGCCTGCGCGGGAATGACGGGTGTACTCGCCGTTCACCTGCGGTGTACCGGATGGATTCGGCCTTGCTTCGATCAGATCCACCAGCCGGTCCAGAGCCCGGTTCCAATCATAGCGCTGCGATACGAATTGGCGAGCCTCGCCTTGCGGGTCCGGGCGACGCCGCAGTTGTTCAATGGCGATCGCCGCCTGGTCAGCCACGCCAGATGCGGACCAGGCGCAGTCAGCGGGCATACCGTCGATGCCTTCCCACGCCTGTGGCGTCGCCAGCACCGGGCGATCCATCGCCAGCGCTTCCAGCACCTTGTTCTGGAGTCCGCGTGCAATGCGCAGCGGTGCCACCGCCAGCGTGGCGTAGCGCAAGTACGGGCGCACATCCGGCACCCGGCCGGTCACAATCACTCCCGCGCGCCTGGCCAGATCACGAACCGCCGCCGCCGGGCGTGACCCAACGATATAAAACCGCGCATCCGGTATCTGTTCGCGCACGCGCGGCAGTACCGTATCAGCGAACCAGCAGGCAGCATCCACGTTGGCCCGGTAGTCCATCGCGCCGGTGAACACCATTACCGGCCCACCATCGCCGTACGGATTCTCGTATTGCGCCTCCGGGTCGAAATACGCGGTATCAACGCCGTTGGCGATGCTCGTCACCCGTTCGCGGGCGCGCGGCGCAAGGCGTCGGAACAGATCCGCCTCGGCTTCCGAGACGAATACGGAGGCATCGGATTCACGCGCCAGCCGGATCTCCGCCGCGAGCAGGCGCTTGAACTCGCGCCGATAGAGCCAGCTTGCCGGCCATCGCGCGTCGTCGGCATACTGGCGCCATTTCGCCGAATCCACATCGACGAAATCCAGTATCCGCCGCGTCCCGCCGACCGTCGCCGCATATGGCCCCATTGAGGAGGAAAAAGCCACCACCGCATGCAGCGGGCGCTCGGCGTGCAGTGCCGCCACCCAGCGAGCGAGGCGGCGACTGCGATAGTAGGTAAAGGTGAGCGGCTTGCCGCTGAGCAGACCGGACAGGCTGTGCACTCGCGCGCGCCGGGGGTCGAGGCCGACAAAACAGGTCCGGTCGCAGATGGCTTCGAGCACGCCGCGGTGATCCCAGTCCGCCGGATCGTCAATGAACGTACCCAGATGGACCCTGTAGCGCCGGCTCAGCCCCTCCAGAAAGTGATACGAACGGATCTTGTCGCCCTTGTCCGGTGGGTACGGAATCCGATGGCACAGGAATAAAATCTCGCGCTGCATTATGCTTCCGGACCGTGCTGTGGATGGACAGGTCCTGCCCTCATTATTGTAGAAGCCACTCTTTGTGGGAGCGGCTTCAGCCGCGATAGAGCCCCGAGAATCGCGACTAAAGTCGCTCCCACCAAAACGGTCCGATCTTGCACTTTCATTGCTGCTCAAGGATGAACCACTACCCCAGACTTCGCGCCAGCCACGGCCCGACCACGCGCGACACTGGCAGGGGCAAACGCTTCCAGGCCTCGATGAAGTGCTGATACTTCGGGTTCGTGGGGCTGATGTTCGGCATTTCCCGCGACTTCACCAATTCGTACTCATAATGCAACTGCTTCGCCTCGAAGCCCCAGCGGCGCTTGAAATCGTACGCGCCCGT
>CAZYIP010000262.1:0-2668 GCA_964646895.1 uncultured Salinisphaerales bacterium
GTCGTATTGTAATTCCACCCCACCTGAAATGCGGCGCAGGCGCGGTCATCGGGGCCAAGCGTAAAGGGATAGTATTGCATCTTCACCTGCTTGACCTCGATCCGTTGCTCCGCGCCCCAGCGCGTGACGGCGCCCACGAAACGCCACCCTTCCGTGAGCTGTTTCAGGCGCGTTTGCGGGAATCTGATCAGCGTTCTGAAGCCGAGGGCGTGTGTGTAGATCATTTCCGAGCGGGCCCCGCCATCGCTGTAATAAAGATACTCCTGCCATGAATCAGTTCCGTTATAGCGAACCGCCATGGGCTCGGCGCCCTTGAAAGCGGCCCCGAGCGTCGGATAGGGCTTGTGCGCCGGCACCGGGGACAGCGCGTGCCGTTCGATCGCCGCGCAACCGGCAAGACCGGCCGCACCGAAACCGAGCAGCAGGCAGGCGAGGAATGGCAGGTACTGCGTTCTTCTCATTTGGCGCACTCCGAAGCGGGGATGTCGCGACGCATGGTAAAGTAGCCCGCCTGCAACAGGGAAGTAATTATATGGCAATCAGGGACTGGCCGGCCGCCGAGCGGCCGCGGGAGAAGCTGATCCGGCAAGGCCCGGGCGCCCTCTCGGATGCGGAGTTGCTGGCAATTTTTCTGCGCACCGGCCTGCCCGGCAAGAGTGCCGTGGACGTGGCGCGGGATCTGCTCATGCGCTTCGGCGACCTGCGCCGGCTGCTGCTCGCCGACCGCGACAGCTTCTGCGCGGGGCCGGGGCTGGGCGACGCCAAATACGTGCAGTTGCAAGCGGCGCTGGAAATGGCACGACGGCACCTGGAGCAGGCTCTGCCCGAGCGCGACGCGCTGAGCGAGCCGGCCGCCACCGTGCGTTATCTGCGCGCGCGCCTGCGCGACCGCCGCTACGAGGTCTTCACCTGCCTGTATCTGGACAACCGCCATCGGGTCATTGCCTGCGACGAACTCTTTCGCGGCACCATCGATGGCGCCAGCGTATTCCCGCGTGAGGTGGTCACGGCGGCGCTCAAGCATAATGCTGCTGCGGTAATCTTCGCCCACAACCACCCGTCCGGCGTGGCGGAGCCGAGCGCGGCGGACCGCTCCATCACGCGCCGCCTGACCGATGCGCTCAAGCTGGTGGATATTCGCGTGCTGGATCACATTGTGGTGGGAGACGCGGAAACGGTGTCATTTGCGGAGCGGGGCTGGATTTAGGGAATCGCGGCACAAGTGCCTCGGCACCATCCGGCAATTTGCACTGAATGGCGGAAATTGGTATAAAGGCGAGCTTACCGATGCGCGTCGCAACGATTTTCAAGGGTTAATCCAATGGCCAAATTCTGCCAGGTGACCGGCAAGGGACCACAGGTCGGCAACAACGTCTCGCACGCCAACAACAAGACGCGGCGGCGGTTTCTGCCCAACCTGCACTATCATCGTTTCTGGCTCGAGGGCGAGCGGCGCTTCGTGCGTCTGCGGGTATCGTCCCACGGCATGCGCATCATCGACAAAAAAGGCATCGACACCGTTGTCGCGGAACTGCGCGCGCGTGGCGAGCGGGTCTGACGGCGTTCACGGAGTAAAGCATCATGCGTGACAAGATCAAGCTCGTATCATCGGCCGGCACCGGCTTTTACTACACGACCAACAAGAACAAGAAGAACACGCCGGACAAGCTGGAAAAAAAGAAATTCGACCCCAAGGTTCGCAAGCACGTGATCTTTCGCGAGGCGAAGATCAAGTAACACCGCCTGCAACCTGACAAACCCCGCCAAGGCGGGGTTTTTTATGCGCCGCCCATGCCCGAACTACCCGAAGTCGAAACCACCTGCCGCGGCATTCGGCCCCACCTCGAAGGCCAGCGGGTTGCCGCTGTCATCGTTCGCGAGCCGCGCCTGCGCTGGCCGGTGCCGGAAGCGCTTGCACGCGAGTTGCCGGGCCGCACGATCCTGACGGTACGGCGGCGTGCGAAGTATCTGCTGCTGAATACGGGCGATCATTGCCTGATCATGCACCTTGGCATGTCCGGCCGGCTGCGCGTGGTCGATCGCGCGCTGCCGCCGCTGACGCACGACCACGTGGACATCGTGCTCGCCAGCGGCCGCACCCTGCGCCTGAACGATACGCGCCGCTTCGGTGCGGTGCTGTGGTGGGCGGGCGAGCCTGACACACACCCGTTGCTGCGCGATCTGGGGCCAGAGCCATTATCGGCGGCATTTACCGCGAGCGGCCTGTATCGCGCCGCCCACGGCAGGCGCGCGCCGGTGAAGGCATTCATCATGGACAGCCGCATCGTGACTGGCGTCGGCAACATCTACGCGGCCGAGGCGCTGTTCCTCGCCGGCATTCATCCGCACCGGCCCGCGGGACGCATCGGGCTTCGCCGGTACGCCGCTCTGCACGATGCAATCCGGGAGGTGCTTACCGACGCCATCGAGCGCGGGGGCACCACCTTGCGCGACTACGCCAGTCCGGACGGCAGTCCCGGCTATTTTCAACTCGACTTGCGTGTGTACGGCCGCGCCGGGCAGGCGTGCCGGCGCTGTGGCAGTATTTTGCGCCGGGCAGTCATTGGGCAGCGTGCCAGCGTCTACTGCCCGCGGTGTCAGCGGTGAAGTGGCCGATCCGGCAATCGCGGCTGAAGCCGCTCCCACAAAACGGGATCCATCAGTCGCG
>CAZYIP010000263.1:0-2648 GCA_964646895.1 uncultured Salinisphaerales bacterium
CCTGTCCCGGCCAGTTCATCGTGCGCACCGGGGCGCATGCGTGGATGGGGGGTGATGCGCAGGCGGCGATGCCCGGGCCGTTGCCACGGGCTCAGGTTTCGTTTCCATCCCTACACCGGGGTTCGCCAGCAGCTTCCGAGTCCAGGGGCGGAGGCGGGGCGAGCGGGCGGATTTCGGTCTTGCC
Organism: uncultured Salinisphaerales bacterium; assembly: GCA_964646895.1. Taxonomy (GTDB): domain Bacteria; phylum Pseudomonadota; class Gammaproteobacteria; order Nevskiales; family CAZYIP01; genus CAZYIP01. The sequence goes on from CAZYIP010000263.1 coordinate 185, forward strand.
AGTTTCCGAACAGGCGAGGTACGACCAGGGCTTTGTCGCCAGCTGGGGAGAGACGGGGATCCCCGCGGGCCGCGTGTGCTACACGCTGAAAAACGCAAGCGGCGGCATCATCGCGCAAGGACGAACCAGCGAGGCAGGGGAGACCGAGCGTTCACGCAGCCACGCCCCGGACGGCTTGTCGGTCGAACTGTGGGAAGGAGACGACGATGCGCAATGATAGGACGCTCTGGGGCGACGCTGAAGCAACTCACACGCCGGTGGCCGATACCCGGCGCGTCCCGGTCAAGGTCTGCGTGTGCGACAGACACGTGCCACCGGCGCCGGAGAACGCCATCGGCCACTGCGTGTATTACTACCGCCCATTACACGAGGAATACATCGAAAAGACCGGCGTGGCGACCTGGCAAGCGGTGATCGCCTGGGCCGTTGAGTGGATACCCTGGGCGAACACTGGTGTCGCCCGACGGCTGCTCAAAGACCGCGACGCCTTGATCCAGCCCGGGAGTCAGGCCGCCGACTGGTCGCGACACGCCAGCTTCATGATGCGCCACATCGGCTGCGGTCATCAGCCTCCTTCGTATTATGTGAGTTACGGGTATTACTACTGTTCGCGGTATGGGAAGTTGCTGAAGCCCTCGTTGAGCCAACAAGGGAAAGCGTGGTTAAAGTTCGCAAAGAAATTGTTGCAGCGGAACATGGAGCATGGGCTAAAGCAAAATATGGCTGGGCAGCTAATTGCGATATCCTGCAAGCGGTATCCGAACCGTAGCTTTCAGATGACCGTCCCCCGCCTCCAGCTCGAACTGGACGACGGCATTTTCAAAACCTTTGCGTTCAAGACCCACGTGCCTTCCTATCTGGATGCCGGTTTAGCAGACTTGCCCTTCTCCGATCTCACCAAGATCGGTGCGGAACCCAACATAGAGGAATGGCTGGATCCGAAAACCTGGGAGCAGGCATTAGACAGTGCCGAAGAAGTGGGCAAGGAAAAAGCACGCGATATCGGAACCGCGGTAGAACAGGCGTTGCAATGGCTGATAAAAAAATTTCGCTAGAAAAAAGACGCCGTAGACATTGGAAGCGCTGGGTGCTGCTCGCGATTGTCGCGACATGGGCGCTGCATTCATGCATGGGGAGTTTTATGAGCTGGCAAACTGTCTCGACAAGCTTTATGAAAACATCCGGGCCGTACGGTCCCGGCGACTTTCGCATTCAGGACGATCGGCTGGTTTCAATGAGATTGGCGCAGCCGAAAATTACTTTCAAGCCAATGACGGATGAACAAATTGATGACCCCGATTTCGTCCCTCAAGAGACTGAACCATGGATGAAGGACACTGCGGAAACTCTCAATCGCATTGCGGTCAGCATCTTCGCCGGGACGATCACATCATCGGAGAAAACCTTCGAGCGGTACGCACAACAGGCTGACTGGTGGTTGTCTCCGGACTGGAATACGATCTATCTCGCGACGGGCTGGATGGACTATCACGAAAAACACAAGCCGGGCGAACGGTATATACCACAGATCACCAGGCTGTGGAAATCCACCGACCAGGGCCGGCACTGGCAGCAGATGCACTGGCCAGAGCATCAAAACATCGGGTTTCTTCACTTTCTCGATCCCCAGCGCGGTTACGCCATCGGCTGGGGTCCGCACATCTGGCGCACTCGCAGTGGCGGTACGACGTGGCAAACCATTGAAGTACCGCCGCGCGCGCAGGATCGCACGAACGAGCGCAAAACGTTCGACCTCGTGGCGCTGGGCCAGGACAATGTCCTGCGGATGGCGTTCGTGCCCACCGGCAGCACGACCGGGACTAGCGAAGTCTATGCGCTGAAATGGGACGAGTCCGTTCCGAAACTGGTTTTTGAGGTGCCCGGCGAAACCGTGAACAACCTGCTGGGCGATGAACACGGCAACGTCTATGTGCTGTCGGTGTCCGGCCCCCAATACAAGAGCGCCGAGCAGGTCACCTCCTTATCCTTGTGGAACGGCGATCAACTCCGCAAGCTGCATACGTTTCAGCAGGGGTTGGTCGGTTACGCCGTCTATCTTACCCCGGAGGGTCATTTATTGGTCCAGGGGGCGGACTACGCAAGCCTGCTGCCGAAGGACTGGACCGCGTTGAGTCAGGACAAGGGCACATCGTGGAAGATCGATGAAAGCTCTTCCGCCCAGGGCGGGTACTACGATGCGCAAACCGGCACGGATTGGTCCGTTTCCGGCTACACGCTTTACAAGCGCATGATTCGCTGAGGCGGCTCGTTTCGATGTGTAGCGCCAGCGCCGCCGCCGGCGGCCTCAAGGCCCTCGCCAACCATGGCCCGGTCAGCCTCGAAGCGCACAGCGACAGCCTGCAACTGCGGGCCGACAAAGACGCCACCATCACCTCCACCCGCGAGCGCATCGAGGTGCTGGCAAAAGATCGCATCACCCTGCAGGTCGGCGCCTCCACCATCA
>CAZYIP010000264.1:0-2644 GCA_964646895.1 uncultured Salinisphaerales bacterium
GGGGCTGAAGCGATGGAATAGCGCCGCCATTTATGCGTCCACCGGGTGAATGCCCTGTACTTTCCGGACGATGCTACCCGGAAACCTCCTCCAGCTTCCGGCCCGTGACTGCGGGGCCTGCGAGGGCGATAATTCCGGCCAGTGCACCGGTACAGCCGATGAGGGCGAAGCCGGCGAAAAAGGACCAGTTCTGCACCACAACGGGCAGGAGCAATGCGCCGGCTACGCCGCCGAGGTGACCGATGCCGTCGGAGAACGCGAAGCCGGTCGAGCGCGCGCGAGTGGGGAAACTTTCGGCGGTGTAGGTGTAGGCCACCTGCAGGTATGCGCCCAGCGCCAGCGAGGCCAGAAACGTGCCGATGTATATGGTGGCGTCACTGGCGAATGAGCCGATCAGCAACATGCCGACCAGCCATGCGATCGTAGCGCCAAAAATCAGCAGCTTGCGCTCGATCCGGTCGACTACCCGGGTCATGAGCAAAGCGCCCACCGGATAGCCGACGGAGCCGACCGCCAGAAACAGTATCGATGCCCCGGCACCGGACCCGTGCTGGCTGATCAGCGAGGGGGCGTCGCCGAGAAAGCCATAGTTGCCGATGTACCATAGAAACCACATGGGAATAAACACCGCCAGCCGTTGCGCGTAGGGTGGCTGAAACAGGAATCGCACCGGGAAACCCCGCTGAGCGGAGACCTTGGCTGGCCTGGGCTCGGTGAGCTCGATCTCTCGTTCCCGACAGTTGCGTTCCATGCGGGCTACCGTTTCTTCCGCGCTGTCCTCACGGCCGTTCCCGAGTTCCCAGCGCGGTGATTCGGGGAGCCGCGTGCGCAACACGAGGCCGGCCACCGCGATCGCGCCGCCGATAAGGAACAGGATCCTCCAGCCCACCGTAAAGGTCGGGACCAGCGCGAGCGCCACGAAGGGTGTCACTGCCTGGCCCAGAATTCCCACGACGAAGGTATACAGGGTAATACGACCACGCCGGGACGGCGGTGCGAGTTCGCCGACGTAAGTCGATACCAGATTCAGATCGGCGCCGACACCCACGCCGGTGATGAATCGAAAGATGATGAGCGTAGTCAGCCCGGGCGAGGCGGCACAACCGAACGAGCCGAGGGCAGCCAGCGCGAATGTCAGGATCAGCATACGGTAGCGTCCGAACCGGTCCGCCAGCGCGCCGATGATCAGTGATCCCAGGATATAGCCGAGCAGACCGATGGCGACCGGGAGGAATAGCAGCAACTTTCCCGTGAGATCGAACTGTTCGGCAATGGCGGGCATCGCAAAGCCGATGTCCGTTATGTCGTAGAAAGTGAAAAAGTAGCCCAGCCCGATGACCACCAGGTAGAAGCGTGGTAATGACCAGACGGGTATGCGATTCAGCCGGGCGAGGATATCGACGCGCCGGCTGTCGGCTGTTGCTTGTGCTGTCGCCATGGAGCCTCCATGCCGCAAGGGGATGGCTCACGGGAGCGGTGCGGCCTGAAATGTGACGGCCGGTGAAGGATCGACAAGTCTGGTCCGGGTCTTTCACCAGCCCTGTGCATCCATACAAGTTTAGCGACAAGGCAAGCGCGATGAGGCGCACCGCTTCGTCGGCCTGCATCCTCAAGATCGATCGGTGGAAAAACCGGCCCGGGTGTCGGCGACGTGAGATAATTCTGCGGGGAGGATCGAGAGCAACGGCTTCAGGATCCACATCACTCGAAGATCCCGGATTGATCATTGACGCGTTCCCGAGCGCACCCAAAACAAGTTGACCCAATGCCTACAGCACCGACGCCCTGCGTAATCTCCATCCAGTCCCAGGTGGCTGTCGGCCACGTGGGCAACAGTGCCGCCGTGCTGCCCATGCAGGTCATGGGCGTGGACGTGGTGCCGGTACCGACCGTGCTCCTCAGCAATAATCCGCACTATCCCACACTGCACGGCGATGCGCTGGAAGCCGAACTGGTGTCCGACCTGCTCCAGGGTGTGGTCGAGCGCGAGGTCCCGCAGCGGGCTCAGGCCATCGTCTCCGGCTACCTCGGGCGTGCCGAGATCGCGTCGGTGATTGCCGGCTTCGTGGAACGGGCCAAGGCAGCGAACCCGTCGCTGCGCTACGTCTGCGACCCGGTCATGGGTGACAGCGATCTCGGCTTCTTTGTCCCCGAGCCAGTGCGTGCCGCCTGTCGCGACCGGTTGCTGCCGTTGGCCGATATGATCACGCCCAACCAGTTTGAACTCGAATTCCTGATCGGCGAGAAGATCGACAGCGTTGATGCGTTCCGGCGCCACGCCGGCACGTTGCGCTCGCGGGGATTGGATATCGTCGTGATGACCGGCGCCGAGCTCGAAGATACGCCCGCCGGCCACCTGGACGTGTGCGTGGCCCACGAGAATGGCGGTTGCCGCGTGCGCACGTCCAGGCTCGCATTCAGGCCGGTTGGCACCGGAGACGTTTTTACCGGGCTGCTCACCGCGGCGCTGGTGCGAGGCGTCGGCCCGGAGGCCGCCGTGATTCACGCGGTGGACGGCATCTTCGCGGTACTCGAAGCGACGCTGGAAGCCGGTGCGCCGGAACTGCGGCTGGTGGAGAGCATGGCGTCCCTGAAGTCACCGCCCCGAGTGTGTGAAATCCTGCCTTTTTGACGTCCTCAAACC
>CAZYIP010000265.1:0-2641 GCA_964646895.1 uncultured Salinisphaerales bacterium
CCAAGAAGCCGTTGCGCCGTATGTTCACAATGCTCGCGAGTGAGGCAACCGACCCGCTCGGCATCGCCGGCATCAAACGCGTCGATGATCAACTCATGTTCGCCTTGCGCTTCATGCAGCTCACCTGTAATGCCGATCTCGGTACGAATATAAGCGTCGGCTTCGCGGCGTAAGCTACCGGCCAAACGCCGGAAATGTTCGAGGCCGGACGAAGCCAGCAGGCGATCATGGAACTTGAAATTCAGATTCGACCAAAGGGCGATATCCTCGGACCGATCAGATTGAATTGCCTTCATCTGCTCGGCAATGGCGCGCAGGCTTGCGACATCCTCTGCTGTTCGCCGCTCGGTGGCGATGCGGGCGGCCTTTTCTTCTATCAACGCACGCAGTTCGAAGATCTCGGCGATTTCCGCCGGATCCAGAGAAGCTACGGCATAGCCACGTCGGGGAAGCCTCACTACGAGCCCTTCGGCGACGAGCCGGGGAAGCGCTTCGCGTAATGGGGCACGGCTGACGCCCAGGCGGTTCGCGAGTTCTTCCTGCCTGAGCATCTGACCCGGGCGGTAGACACCGCTCAAAATCGCCTCCCGAAGCTCGCGATACACCAACTCAGGCAAACCCGCATGAGCGGCCCCGACAGGCCCGATGGCACCTTCGATCTCCATGTTGTAGCATTCCTTCTAAAATGACTATTGAAGATTTTATACAATCTTTGTTATTCTTTCAACTGTCGCTCACCCAAAATTTCAAGCGAGGCACCCAATGCAAGAACTGGACACAGCTTTCGAAGGCATCCCTGTTCACTACTGGGAAGGTGGCCGAGGATTGCCACTGTTACTGATTCACGGCTCCGGGCCAGGCGCGTCGACACATGGCAACTGGCGGCTGATCATGGAGCCGCTGGCCGAGCGCTACCATGTCATCGCTACCGATCTCATCGGGTTCGGGCTCTCCGGTCGCAAGGCGGAGCCGCCCTACTTCGATATGGATCTGTGGTTCCGGCAGGCGCAGGCAATGCTCGACCTTTTCGGCGAGAATGAAGTCGCGATTCTGGGACATTCGATTTCAGCATCGATCGCGCTGCGCCTCGCGGCGGCCGACAAGCGGGTGAAAAAGGTGATGACCACCGGTGCGATGGGTACCGGATTCAAGCCGAATGAGCACACCGTGAGGACGTGGACTTTTCCCGAAACCCTGGAAGATCTGAGGCAGGCCGGAGAATCGCTGGTTTACGACAAGAGCGTCATTACCGACGAATACCTGGAGGGCCGGATGAAGATCCTGCACTCGGGATCCGGCGATTACGCTGCCTACTTCCGCTCGATGTTCGCGGGCGACAAACAACGTTATATCGACGCCGCCGTACTCAAGGACGAGGAAATCAACGCAATCTCATGCGACGTGCTTATGGTGCACGGCCGCGACGACCTTCCCTATCCATTCGAGCAGGCCACTCTGGCAATGTCTCGCCGTATTCCGCAGGCGGATGTCGTTGCGCTAGCGCATTGCGGCCACTCCCCCGGCATCGAGCATCCGGACAAGGTCCTCAAGTTGGCAGAAATGTTCTTTGGCTGATGTCGTGCAGGGACGGTGATTGGCCAATCCGGCGCCGTCACCTGAAGACACTTGTTTTGTTGGACTTGATCAAACAGGAGAATGCAAAGTGAATGAAGCATCGCAAGCCGTTGCGTACATCAACCCCGAGGGTGGCTGCCCGGCGCAGGGACTGTACTCCCACGTCACCCGCGTCGAGGCCGGCACCCTGCTCTTCGTTGCAGGCCAACTCTCAGTCGACCAAAACGGTGAAGTTGCCGGAAAAGGTGACTTCGATCAGCAATTCCGCCAGGTATTCGAAAACATGGGCGCGGTGCTCGAAGGTATGGGGGTGGATTTCAACGACGTGGCGAAATTCACGACCTATCTTGTCCACTCACAGGACATCGCGAAATTCATGCGCCTGCGCGCCGACCTGTTTCCAAAGATTTTTTCGGGTCCCAACTACCCGCCCAACACGATGCTGATCATCGATCGACTGGTCAAGGAGGACTTTCTGATCGAAGTTGAGGCAATAGTACGCGCCCGGGATTAGGAACTCCGATCCACTCAGTACCCGTCATTCCCGCTTATACGGGCGTCGAGCCGAAGCCCGGCGGGGATGACGGGCAGAGCAGATACGCCTGGCGAATATGGAGACGGGAAATGACCGAAAAAAACTCACCGGACAGCGGAAACCGGCCGGGCAGTCGCCGTGAATACACAGTTCCAGGACTGCCAGCGGCGCTCAGTCACTACACTGACGCCGTCCGCTTCGGTAACCTCCTGTTTATATCGGGCCTGACGGCACACGATGAAGATGGGAATTTGATCGGCAATGGCGATGCCGTCGCGCAGACTGAGCAAATTTTGTTACAGATGAGTAAAGTGCTCCACGCTGCGGGCGCCAATTTCGACGATGTACTCAAGATCACCGTGTTTCTGACCGATATCGACGATCGGTTCGGGATCAATCCCGTACGGCAGAAATATTTTGGCGCTTCGAAGCCAGCGAGTACCCTTGTTGAGGTAAGCCGTCTCGCCCTTCCAGGCATGAAAGTCGAAATCGAGGCGGTCGTTGGGTTACACCAGCCAGGCTGATCATTCA
>CAZYIP010000266.1:0-2617 GCA_964646895.1 uncultured Salinisphaerales bacterium
GTGAACAGACCCTAGGCCCCTGACCGGTCTGGTTGGTGGACTGGAAATGCTCCAGCAGGCGCCCGTTGTTCATCATCAGGTCGTATTCCTCGTCGGGCACCTCGGCCGGCGGCTGCCACTGGAGGGGATACAGGCTGGCCTTGCCGTCGTTGGTGTGGAACCGGTCGGTATAGAGCAGCGGCATGTCCGTACCGTCCTTCGCGACCGGCCAGTGCAGCGATTTCCAGCCGGCAAGACGCTCGTAGCTCACGCCGGCGAACATGTTCGCGGTGCCCGCCACCTCGTCCATGATCTGGGACGGATGGGTGTAGCCCCAGTCATGACCCATGCGGGCAGCCAGATCGGTGAGGATGCGCCAGTCCGGCCGGCTGTCGCCGAGCGGTTTCATCACCTCGTAGAAGCGCTGGATGCGCCGCTCGGTGTTGACGAAGGTGCCTTCCTTTTCGATGCTGGCGCAGCCGGGCAGGACCACATCGGCGAATTCGGCAGTGCGGCTCATGAACATGTCCTGCACCACCATGAAGTCCAGCTTCGAGAAACACTCGTGCGTCTGGCGGCCGTTGGAGTCGGATACCGCCGTCTCCTCGCCGATGATGTACATCGCTTTGACTTCGCCCGCGCAGCCCTTGAGCACCATCTCGTAGTTGTCGAAGCCGATTTCCTTCGACAGCTGTTCGGGCCGCACACCCCAGGCCCTGGCCCAGCGGGCGCGGGCATTGTCGTCGGCGACGCTTTCGTAGCCGGGATAAACGTTCTTCAGCGATCCGAAGTCGCTCGCGCCCTGCACGTTGTTGTGCCCGCGCATGGGATAGCCGCCGGTGCCGGGGCGGCCGTAATTGCCGGTCACCAGCAACAGGTTGGACAGTGCCGTGCTGGTGTCGGCGCCGTGGCTGTGCTGGGTGATGCCCATGGCCCACAGCAGGCAGACGCTTTCTGCCTGGCCGATCATCTCCGCGGCGTCGACCAATTGCTGTCTGGGTATGCCCGTGACCTCTTCGGCGAACTCCAGGGTGAACGGCTCCAGGGACTCGCGGTACTCCGCCACCTGCTTGACGCGGCTGTTCAGAAAATCCATATCGGCGTAGCCATGCTCGAACATGTAGCGGGCCAGCGCCGACGCCCACACCAGATCGGTACCGGAGCGGGTGCGCAGATAGATATCGGCGCGCTCGGCCATCTCGTGTTTGCGCGGGTCGGCGACGATCAGCTTCTGGCCGTGCAGCTTGTGGGCGCGCTTGATGCGCGAAGCGATCACCGGATGGTTTTCCGCCGTATTGGTGCCCACCAGCACCACCACCCCGGCCTTCTCGATATCCCGAATGGTCCCGGAGTCGCCGCCGTAGCCAACGGTGCGGAACAACCCTTTGGTGGCCGGGTTCTGACAGTAGCGCGAGGAATTGTCCACGCTGTTGGTGCCGATGATCAGGCGCGCGATCTTTTGCGTCAGGTACGACTCCTCGTTGCTCGCCTTGCTGGAAGCGATAAAGCCGATGCTGCGCGGCCCGTGGGTATCGCGAATTTCCAGCAGGCGGCGCGCCACCAGGCTTAATGCCTCGTCCCAGCCGGCCTCGCGGAAGCGGCCGTTTTCGCGGATCAGTGGTGTGGTCAGGCGCTCCTCGCTGTTGATGAAGTCCCAGGCGAACCGGCCCTTGATGCAGGTGGAAATGCCGTTGGCGGGCGCTTCGGCCATCGGCTGCACCTTGAGCAGATGGCGGCCGCGAGTCCACATCTCGAAGGCGCAGCCGACACCGCAATACGTGCAAACGGTTTTGGTCCGCCTGATTTCCGGTTGCCGCCAGCGCGCGTCCATCTTCGAAACGCCGGTGACCGGCCGGGCGCCCATGGTGTCTTCCCAGGCCTTGACCAGGTCGATCATCGGGCGCTTGAGCGAGGGCGGCATCGAGGTGAACGGACCGGCATCCGGCTGCATGGTCTTTTCCATCAATGCGTTGCATGGGCACACGGTGACGCAGTGGCCGCAATGCACGCAGCTCGAGTCGTCAATCGGCTTGCCTCCGTCCCACAGAACCCGCGGATGCTCCATCGACCAGTCGATGCTCAGCGTCTCGTTGACTTCCACGTTCTGGCACGCTTCCACGCAACGGCCGCACAGGATGCACTGGTCCGGGTCGTAGGTGTAGAACGGGCTCGACGTGTCCTTCTCGTAGGGCTTGCGCTGAAAAGGGTAACGCTGGATGGGGATGGCCATTTGCGCCATCGTGTTGTGCAGCTGGCAGTCGCCGGTGTTGTTCTCGCACACGGTGCAGTACAGCTCGTGCTTGGCGAGGAGGCGGTCCATGCCCTCGTGACGTGCGGCACGCGCGGTGTCGGTTTGCATCGCGACACGCAGGCCTTCGGCGGCATGCAGGCTACAACCGCGCCGCAACTCGCCGTCGACCTCGACCCAGCAGGTATCACAGGTCTCGACCGGTCCGAGCGCCCGGTGGTAGCAGATGTGCGGCAGATCGATGCCGTGGCTTTCCAGGCAATCGACAAGGTTTTCGTTGCGGGTGGCGGTCAGCTGGCGGCCATCGACACTGACCGTACAGGACTCTCCGGCCATGGTTTCCCCTGCGCTGGTTGCGGTCACCACGCGGAACGCGCGGCCTTCACTTAG
>CAZYIP010000267.1:0-2559 GCA_964646895.1 uncultured Salinisphaerales bacterium
GAGGATGATTCAATGCGCTCGATTAGTGAAAACGATCTATCAGTCATTATTCCGTTGCTGGCGAAAAAGATCTACGAGATCAGGCAGGAGCTTCTCGCATGCGAAGGGCGGGAAGATGACATGACGGATGAAGGGTTCGATCAGCAAACGGATAGCCAGGACTTGCTGGCGTCTTATGAAAGAACCCTGGACAACCTCCGGGAAGAATACGAGGCCGGACTTTCGGAGGGGATCATACTTCCAAGCTTCGAGGACCTGACCAAATCATTCAATCCCTGATAAAACAGGCAATATCAGAGCGAAGGTCGCGTCTGTCTCGCACACCTGCGATCCGCGCCTATCGACAAGGCTTTGTCTAAAAAAGTCCCGCTCGATCGCGAGCGGCCACGCCCTTGCTTGCACCGAGCGGCGGGAGGTCGCGTTGCTGACCGGGAGAGGACGAAACACTTTTGGTATGATTCCGCCTACCCGAAGTGGATCAGGGTTTCCCATGAGGCTGCGTTACGCCGGCTTTTTGCTGATCTTTTTTTTCGCCGGCTGTGCCAGCCTGCCGCGCGGTCCGGGTTGCGTAAAAATCGGCCCCGCCGGTGCGATCTGTCTGCTGTCGCCTGCAGCATTGCCGCAGGTGGAAGCGCGCCATATCGTCACCGTCGAACATGACGGGGAGCAAGACACCTTCCTCGGCCGCCTCCGTATCGACCCCGCTGCGCTGCGCCTGGCCGGCAACAGCCTGTTCGGCACACACCTTTTCACCATCGCCTGGGATGGCCGGACCATCGACACCCAACCGCGCCGGGAAAAGATGCACCCGGATCTCATCGTGGCCATGCTGCAGGCGTCCCTGGCCAATCCCGGACAACTGCGCCCGCACCTGTACGGGATGGAACTGACAGTGAAGCACGACGGCGACGGCAGCGAGGTGCGGGAACTTTACGAGCGGGGGCACCTGGTTGCACGCATCCGCAAGGGCGATGGTCCGCTGACACGGGCACGGCTGTCCATTACCATTCCACCCGCGCACACGCATATTCGCCTTGATCCGCTGGAGAAGGAATGAGATGGCCTACCCGCCACCCGCCCGTTTGCTGCCACACACCGGTCCGGCGGTGCTGATCGACGAGATCCTGGAAGATACGGACGACGGCATTCGCGCGCTGGCGCGTATCACTGCCACGCATCCGTTTTTTGTCGCCGGTCATGGCGTGCCGGTCTGGGTTGGCATCGAGATCATGGCGCAGGCTGTCGCCGCGCATGCGGGACTGACCGGACAGCGTGCTGGGCGCGCGCCGCGGATGGGCATGCTGCTGGGCGCGCGCCGCTATCAGGGTCATGTGCCCTGGTTTGCCGAAGGCGAGCGTCTTGAGATTCATGCCCAGGCGACGTTCGGCAAGGAAGGCGGAATGGCGGCCTGTGAATGTCGCATCGACTGCGACGGCAGGACGATTGCGGAGGCCACGATCATCATCATGGAAAGCTCGTGATCCAGATCGATGGGCTGGAGTTCTCCTATCCGGGCAGCGCGACGCCAGCCGTCGACGGCTTGTCGCTGTCCATCCGCGACGGGGTTCTTTTCGGCCTGCTCGGACCGAACGGCTCCGGTAAAACCACGTTGATTTCGTTGATCGTGGGCTTGCTGAAACCATCAGCCGGCCGGCTGATGCTGGGCATGGGCACGGGCGGCGACGCCGCCCCGCATGTTGCCTACGTCCCGCAGGAATACGCTTTTTACCCACAATTGAGTGTCAATGAAAACCTGCGTTTTTTTGCCGGCGTCAGCAGCGTGCCGGCACGCCAGCGTGCGGCGCGCATTGATGCCGCGGTGGAAGCGACGGCGCTGGGAGACGTGCGGCGCACCCGCGCCGGGCGCCTGTCCGGCGGGCTCAAGCGGCGCCTGAACCTCGCACTCGGGCTGGTGAACGAGCCGGATCTGCTGTTGCTCGACGAGCCGACGGTGGGCATCGATCCGCATTCGCGGCATTTCATTCTGGAGTCCATTCGCAGCATTCACCGCACGGGCACCACGGTGGTGTATACGTCGCATTATATGGAAGAAGTCGAGGCGCTGTGCCAGGAAATCGGCATCCTCGACCACGGCCGGCTCATCGCCCGCGGCAGTCTGCACGAACTGCTGGGCCGCGACGGCAGCGGCCTGCTGAGTGTTACCCTGCACGATGCCGCTGATGCGCAGTGGCTCGAAAGCGTACCCAATGCAGCGATCATCGAGGGCAATCTGCGCGTCGCCCGGTGCCCGTCCCCAAGCGTACCGGAGATCCTCTCTGCCCTGAATGCGCAGGGAGTGCACTACTCCCAGGTGCGCTACGCCCAGCGCAATCTGGAGGACCTGTTCCTGCACCTGACCGGCCGGCAATTGCGGGAATAGGGCCTGTTCACAATCACCCACGTGGCCGCGTGGCGCCCAAAATGCGGCCAGTCAAGGCGCGAGGAGAGAAGTTTGGTCATTCCAAATGAACGACGAGCAACGCCGGATGGCCGCATTTTGGACACCACCATCGCCCCGAGAGGCGGAGCGGGGCCCCGCGGCGCAGCCGTGGGGTGCGA
>CAZYIP010000268.1:0-2513 GCA_964646895.1 uncultured Salinisphaerales bacterium
CCTAGTGCGCGCTCTGCTTGTCCGCTTCCGCCGTCTTCACCAGGTCGGGCCCGATTGTCTGGGTCCATTTCTCGACCACGGGCTTGACCTTGTCGCGAAACGCCTTCGTCTGCTCCGGGGTCAGCCGGGTGATTTCCACGCCGTTTTCCTTGAGCACGGCGATCGGGTCGGTCACCTCGGGTACCGCGTCGATCGACTTCAGATAGGCGAGCGCCTCGCCATTGTCCATGCCGACGCGCGCCAGCGCCTTCTGGTAGCGCGCCGCTTCCTTGGCGGCCTCGCTGATGGCCTGCCGGATGTCCTCCGGGAACCCGTTCCACTCGCGCTTGTTGACGCCGATGATCAGCGGGTCCACGACGTAGTTCCAGATAGTCAGGTATTTTTGCCCGTACTGCCACAGCTTGTACGGCACGATGACGCCGACGATCGGGTTCTCCTGGCCGTCGATGACGCCCTGCTGCAGCGCGGTCAGCGCCTGCGAGAACGGCATGCCGGTGGGATTGCCGCCCAGCGCATTATAAGTGTCGATGAACAGCTTGGAGCCGACCACGCGAATCTTGAGCCCGCTCAGATCCTCCGGTTTGGCGATCGGGTGCTTGCTGTTGGTGATCTGGCGGAAGCCGTTTTCGCCCCAGCCCAGCGGCACCACCCCGAGCTTGTCCAGGCGCTCAAAGATTTGCTGCCCGGCCTTGCCCTGTTCGACCGCATCCAGTTCGGCATGGCCGCTGAAGAAAAACGGCAGCGAGAACAGGTTCAGCTCCTTCACCTGCGGTGACCAGTTGATCGTCGAGCCCAGCGCGAAATCGGCAATGCCGCGGCGCAGCAGTTCGAACTCGTTGGTCTGTTTGCCGGCGAACAGCGCGCCCGAGAAGTAAACCTTGATATTGATTTTGCCGTCGGTCTTCTCCTTGACCAGATCGGCGAATTTCTGTGCGCCCATCCCCCAGGCGGTCGTTGGGCCGACCACGATCGACAGCTTGTACTGGGACTTGAAGGCGGCCTGCGCCGGGGCAAGGCCCAGGGCCAGCATGAGCGCCGCGCCCATGAGCAATCCAGCCGTTTTTCTTATCATCACTCGAGTCCTCCATAAACAGTTGTTATCCGGAATGCTTCCGGCTCACGGCCCGGTGCGAAACGCATGCCGGCCGGTGCGTCGGGCCGCGCCGCCAAGAGCGCGATCGAACAGGTAACTTATCGGATTACGGCGTGCTTGGGAATATCCGGGCATCTCGTGCGGTAGTCGTGTTTTCGCCCGGGCAGCCGGGATATGTGCGGCATCAATGGTAAAATGGAAAAGATACGGTCCACGTGAGCGGGCCTTCAGGTTTGCCCGTTATCGCCGGAACCGCGGAGCGATGTCCGGGATCCAAAACCTCGATGCATCAATACCTTGAGTCCAGGGGCGCTGGCCCGGTCAGACATGAGGACGCCTCCAATGGCAAGACAGCGCATTACCGTGATCCGTGGCGACGGTATCGGGCCGAGCATTACCGATGCGACGCTGAAGGTGCTCGATCGGCTCGGCTGCGGCCTTGAGTACGACTTCGCTCTGGCCGGTCAGGCGGCGCTGGACGCGGGCAGCGAACTGTTGCCGGAAGAAACGCTGGACCTCCTCCAGCGCAATCGCTTCGCGCTCAAGGGTCCGGTAACCACGCCGATCGGCGAGGGCTTCAGCTCGATCAATGTCGCCCTGCGCAAGCGCTTCGAACTCTACGCCAACGTGCGCCCGGTGGTGTCGTTTCCGGGAACCCAGTCGCGTTACGACAAGATCGACATCACCACGGTGCGCGAGAACACGGAGGGCATGTATTCGGGGGAGGGGCAGGAACTCCGCGATGACGGCGAGCGTGCCGAGAGCCTGAGCGTGGTCACGCGCACGGAATCGATGCGGCTGATCCGCTTCGCCTTCGATCTTGCCCGGCGCACCGGCCGGCGCAAGGTGACCGTGGTGCACAAGGCCAACATCCTGAAGACGACGTCGGGCCTGTTTCTGCGCTGCGGTCGCGAGGTGGCGAAAGAGTACGATGACATCGAGATGGAGGAAATGATCATCGACAACTGCGCCATGCAGCTGGTGTTGCATCCGCACCGCTTCGACCTGATCGTCACCACCAACCTGTTCGGCGACATTATCTCGGATCTGTGTGCCGGGCTGGTGGGCGGGCTGGGTCTGGCGCCCGGTGGCAATATCGGCGAGAACATGGCCATTTTCGAGGCGGTGCACGGCAGTGCCCCCGATATCGCCGGCAAGGATATCGCCAATCCCACGGCCATGATGCTGGCGGCCGGCATGTTGCTGGATCATCTGAACGAAACCGATCAGGCCGAGCGCCTGCGTACCGCGCTGCAGAACACGATCTCGGACGGTGACCGCTGCACACCCGACCTGGGCGGCCAGGGCTCGACAACCGGGTTCACCGAGGCGGTCATCGAGCGTTTATAATCCGGCTTGCGAACTCTGCGCGGAGCGCCGGCCAACGTGTCGACAAACCAGGCGCATCCGCCCAACCCAT
>CAZYIP010000269.1:0-2507 GCA_964646895.1 uncultured Salinisphaerales bacterium
TCATCATGAATCGCGCCGATTTGCCAGCCGCCGAGAAAGTCGCTTATCCGCTGCGCCACCTGCTGCGCGGCCTTTTCACCCCCGCGGATAAAAACGAGCACGTGGCCGTAGGGCGTGCGCGTGACAGCATCGTAGTCGCGCACGAGCACGCGAATCTGCTCGTGGATACGATCTTCCAGATCCTCCATTGTCATGGAGCCGAGTTTACCGACAATGGTGATCGGGATATCGATATCGATCACCAGGATGCAGATGTCTTCATCGCTGTCAGTGGGCACCAGGTTGATCGCCTGGCGACTGACTACCGGAGGTAAAGCGAAGTTCGCATCCGTGGGCATCCAGAGATCCACATGCTCTTCGAGTCGCTGCGCCACGATGTCCAGCGTGCTGAAATCGTCATTGCTGAAAAGCCGCTCGCGCCGATCCATGAGCGCGATCGCGCCAACCACGTCACCGTTGGCACCACCTATGGGATAACCGACAAAAAAACGAATACGCTGCTTTTCCAGCAGCCAGCGGTACGCGCCGAACTGCCTCGACTTTCGCATGGTGTCGAACACGATCGCCTGGTTCTCCTGCATGACGAGCGCACAAAGCTGCCGACCCGCCTGTGTCTCCACCGAGGACAACCGTCCGGCGCGAGCCGCCACCCGAACACCGGAGCGGCGACGCAGCATGACGAGGGAGAATGGAACGTTAAACAGCGAGAGGCTTCTTTGAGCGGTCAGGTTGAACAGGTTTTGCTGGTCGGGGCACTGGCGGAAGTTATCGTTTGGATCTGTTGAACCCGGTTGGTATTCGGAGAAAGTGGTGTTTTTTGCCATCAAGACATTCCTGAGTGGATGACCTGTACTTTTGCGTTAGGAGTCTTCCGGAACGCTGAGGCTAGGATAGTGAGGCCAAAAATCAGGCGCCAGATAAAGACGCACCAGATTCAGTAGTGCATTCGGGCCGGTTAACGCACGTCATCCCGGTGCAGTTGGCGTCCGACCCGCGGTTTTCGGTTGCGCAGCGGCTCGCAGCCGATCGGTGAATGGCACGCACCCGCGCTAGCCTTCGGAATCGTCCGCCTCGCTTCCGCCCAGGCCGCGCTCACGCGCCCATATGATTGCCGCCCCCCGCTTGTGCACGTCGATCTTGGAGTAGATCGCCGCTACGTGATTGCGAATCGTATGAACCGAGAGATCCAGTGCATTTGCGATCTGCTTGTCGGCATGGCCGCGGCAAATGAGCGTCAGCACTTCCTTCTCCCGGGCAGTCAGATCGGCCAGCTGGGTGCGGCCGCCCGTACCCCCTCTCGAAGTCCTGATGTTGGCCAGCTTTTCGATCACGGTGCGGCTGAACCAGGAAGTATCCTGCATGACCGTCTCGATCGCTTCGAACAATTGCGCCTCGGTACGCTTGCGTTCGCTGATGTCCTGAAGCACGACCAGGAGACACGGCTCGTCCTGAATCTCCAGCGCCCCGGCCGATAACAGACAGTCGAGCACAATGCCGTCGCGGGTTCGTACCGACAACTCCCAGTTGCGGATGCTGTCGTTCTCGCGCAGGGCCTGATTGAGCCGGGGGCGCACCGCGGTGTCGGTGAACAGGCCCAATCGGGACGCCGAGCGGCCGATGACGTCCTCGGTGCCATAGCCGAATATGGTGCTGAACGCGTCGTTGACATCGAGAATGTGCAAGTCCGTGGAGAAGATGATCGTAGGCACGGGCGTCAGCCGGAATGACTTGGCGAAACGCGCCTCGCTTTGGCGCAGTGCGTTTTCCGCCTGTCTTCGGGGATCGAGATCGGCGAACGTGAACAGCATGCAGGGCTCCTCGTCGAGCTCGATAGGCTGGCCGGCCACGATCACGAGCTTGGCCTCGCCGGACAACAGCGGCAGGCTCGCTTCCATCTGCGGTATCGTGCGCCCCTCGTTGAGGCGTTGTATCGCAAGCTCCCTCCTCTCCGCATCCGCCAGAACATCGATTTCATAGACCGAATGGCCGATGATGGCGTCGCTGGCATAGCCGGTCATATCGAGGAAGCCCGGATTGACGCGTATGTAACGCAAATCCGACAACCGGCAGATGATGCCGGGCGCGGGATTGGCCTTGAAGGCCTGCTCGAATCTTTCCTCGGCGTTCGTCTGCTCGGTAACGTCTTCGAGGACCAGCGCCAGACAGTCGGCATTCCCATCCTCATCGGTGAGGATCAGCGAGCGAACCTGGTGCACCCAGCGCGATTGCGGGTCCGCGACACGATTCACCTCGACAACGACATCGCGGAATGCATCCTCGGCGAGCAACCGATCCAGCGGATACTGGCTCGGGGTCAACTTGTGGTAGTTCCGATAGCGCAGCTGGTAGTGCTTGCGATAGCCTGCCGGTGTGCCGCCGAGTGCCGCCATCGTCTCGACGCCATGCATCACCAATGCCGCCTCGTTGGCCCAGACGATGTCCGCGTTCCGGTCAACGAGAATGACACCCTCCGAAAGCCCGCTGATGAGCTGCTGCAACTGGCCGCG
>CAZYIP010000270.1:0-2500 GCA_964646895.1 uncultured Salinisphaerales bacterium
CCGAGGCTGGTGACGATTTGAGCCCTCTGCCTTATCGATCGCGGCTTGCGCCGCTCCCACGGGGGTGGAATGGCCATTGTGGGAGCGGCTTCAGTCGCGATTGTCGCGCCTTGATCGCGGCTAAAGCCGCTCCCACAATCCCGGTCGGCTCATACGGCATTTACTGCGGACGAGGCAGCCTCCGCCTTTTCCACTTCCACCAGGCAGGTTTGTGCGCTCGGCCCCTGGGCCAGCCGTGAGGTGCCCTTGTCGAGGGTCAGCACATTGGGGTTGCCGCTCTGCTCCAGGCTGCCGGGCTCACCGGGATCCGCGGGGGTAAAGGGCGCGCCCGTCGGCAACACGACCACGCCGGGCATGAGGGCGTCGGTCACCACGGCGCCGGCGAGGCACTGGCCGCGATCGTTGAACACGCGCACCACATCGCCACTGGCAATGCCGCGCGCGGCTGCGTCGCGGGGATTGAGTCGCAGCGGCTCGCGGCCGCCCACCTTGCCGTCCTGGCTGACTTCGCCGTGATCCCACTGGCTGTGCAGCCGCGTCGCCGGCTGGTTGGAAATCAGGTGCAGCGGAAAGCGCTGCGCCACCTCGCCGCCCAGCCACTCGGCCGGCTCCAGCCACGCCGGGTGCGGCGGGCAGTCATCGTAACCGAAGCCGGCGATGGTCTCGGAAAACATCTCGATCCGGCCGGAAGGCGTCGGCAGGCGGTTGGCGTCCGGGTCAGCACGAAACTCGTGGAGCAGGACGCGCCAGGACTGCTCTGGCACCTCGTCCTCGAATTCCAGGATGCCGCGCTCCCAGAAGGTGTCGAAATCCGGTACGTCGTCGCCCGAACGCGCGCGCAGGCCTTCATAGAGATACCGCAGCCAGCCCATCTCGTCGCGGCCTTCCGTAAACGTCCCGGCCACCCCCAGCCGCTCGGCCAGCCCGGAGAAGATATCGTAGTCGCTGCGAGCCTCCCCGACCCGCGGGATGGCCTGGCGCATGGCAACCATGACATTATCCTGCGAGGTGCCACCGATGTCGTTGCGCTCCAGGGGCGTGGTGGCCGGTAGCACGATATCCGCCCGGCGCGCGGTCGCGGTCCAGAAGGGTTCGTTGACGACAACCGTATCCGGCTTGCGCCAGGCGCCCTGCAGCCGGTTCAGGTCCTGCTGGTGGTGAAACGGATTGCCGCCCGCCCAGTAGATGAAATGAATATCGGGATAGCGCAGGCGCCGGCCGTCGAAATCGAAAATCTCTCCGGGGTGCAGGAGCATGTCGGTAATGCGCGCCACCGGAATGAAGCTTTGCACCGGGTTGCGCAGGCGCGGCAGCGCCGGCAGCTTGATGCGCCGCGCGCCGTTGCCGATGGTGCCGACGGACCCGTAACCCAGGGTAAAGCCGCCGCCAGGCAGCCCGATCTGCCCCAACAGCGCCGCCAGGGTGATCACCATCCAGTAGGTCTGCTCGCCGTGGTCCGCGCGCTGCAGCGACCAGCTCACATTGAGCATGGTGCGGCTCCGTGCCATCTCGCGCGCCAGGGACCGCAGGCGCTCGGCCGGCACGCCACTGATGGCGGCCGCCCAGGCTGCATCCTTGACCTGACCGTCGTCCTCGCCGAAAAGATAGCGGCGGAAGCGCTCGAAGCCGGTGGTATAGCGGTCGACGAACTCGCGGTCATGGAGGCCCTCGCTCACCAGCGTGTGCGCCAGCCCCAGCATGACCGCGGTATCCGTGTTCGGCCGCAAGGGCAGCCATTCGGCGTTGACCTCGTCGTGCAGATCCGCCCGCAGTGGCGAAAAGTTGACCAGATGACAACCGTTGCGCCGGGCTTCGTCCAGCCAGCCGCGCAGCACATGGCGGCCCTGTCCACCGGCCTGGATTTGCGCATTCTTGAGGGGAATGCCGCCGAAAGCGATCAGCAGCTTCGTATGCCGCGCCACCATCGGCAGCGAAGTCGCCTCGCGCTGCACGTGATCGTAGGAATAACCCACCACATGCGGCACGATCACCTCGGCCGCGGCCAGGGAATAGGTATTGACCGATGCGGTGTAGCCGCCGAGCGTGTTCATGAAACGATGAACCTGGCTGAGCGCATGATGAAAACGGCCCGCGCTGGCCCAGCCGTAGGATCCGGCGAAGATGGCCTGGTTGCCGTATTGTTTGCGCACCCGGTCCAGCTCCGCGGCCACCAGGTCGAACGCCTTGTCCCAGGACACGGGAACGAAGCGATCCATGCCACGCCGCTCGCGCCCACGGTTGGGCCCGCTCGTCAGCCAGCTCTCGCGCACCATCGGGGCGCGTATTCGGGTTGGCCCGTCCACCGCCTTCATCGAGCGGCCCAGTGGGGAAGGGTCCGGATCCTTGGCCCAGGGGCGAATATCCACCACGCGCCCGTCGGCCGTCTCGACCTCGTAGACGCCCCAGTGGGCCATGGTCAGGGTTTTGCGCTTGTTCATATCGGTTTTTCCACAGTATCGGGTTCCGATGCAGTTTATATCCGGTGTTATCGCGGCTGAAG
>CAZYIP010000271.1:0-2494 GCA_964646895.1 uncultured Salinisphaerales bacterium
TGATGATGTTCGGGCAGATGACGGCGGGCTCGTGGATCTACATCGGCAGCCAGGGCATCGTGCAGGGCACCTACGAAACCTTCGTCGAGGCCGGCCGTCAGCACTACGAAGGCGACCTCGGCGGGCGCTGGATTCTCACCGGCGGGCTCGGCGGCATGGGCGGCGCGCAGCCGCTGGCGGCGACCCTGGCCGGCGCGTCGATGCTGGCGGTGGAATGTCGCGAGAGCCGCATCGAGCGGCGCCTCGAAACCGGCTATCTCGACCGGCGTGCGGATAACCTCGATCACGCGCTGGAGATCATCGAGGAAGCGAAGGTTGCCGGGCGCCCGGTCTCCGTCGGCCTCCTCGGCAACGCCGCCGAGGTCTTCCCCGAACTGGTGCGGCGCGGTATCCGCCCCGATCTGGTGACCGACCAGACCAGCGCGCACGATCCGCTCAACGGTTATCTGCCCGCCGGCTGGACGTGGGAACAGGCCGAGCGCGAGCGCCAGCGTGACCCCAGGGCGGTGGTCGCGGCGGCCAAGGCGTCGATGGCGACCCAGGTGCGCGCCATGCTCGAATTCCAGCGCCAGGGCATCCCGACCTTCGACTACGGCAACAACATCCGTCAGATGGCGCAGGAAGCCGGCGTGGACAACGCGTTCGACTTTCCGGGCTTCGTGCCGGCCTACATCCGGCCGTTGTTCTGTCGCGGCATCGGGCCGTTCCGCTGGGCGGCCTTGTCCGGCGAACCCGAGGATATCTACCGCACCGACGCCAAGGTCAAGGAGTTGATGCCGAACGACGCGCATCTCCACCATTGGCTCGATATGGCACGCGAGCGGATTCACTTTCAGGGCCTGCCGGCGCGCATCTGCTGGGTCGGGCTGGGCGACCGCGCCCGCCTCGGGCTCGCATTCAACGAGATGGTTGCGAGCGGCGAACTCAAGGCGCCGGTGGTAATCGGGCGCGATCATCTGGACAGCGGCTCGGTGGCGAGCCCCAACCGCGAAACCGAAGCCATGCTCGACGGCTCCGATGCGGTTTCCGACTGGCCCATCCTCAACGCGCTGCTCAATACCGCCAGCGGTGCCACCTGGGTCAGCTTTCACCATGGTGGCGGCGTGGGCATGGGGTTTGCGCAGCATGCCGGGCTGGTCATCGTCTGCGACGGCACCGAAGCCGCGGCGCGGCGCATCGAGCGCGTGCTGACCAACGATCCCGGCTCCGGTGTCATGCGTCACGCGGATGCGGGTTACAAGGACGCCATTGCCTGCGCCCGCGAGCAGGGCCTGGACCTGCCCATGTTCGACGAATGAGCTGGGATACCCTCTGGCGCAACTGCCGTGTCGCCACCATGGCGTCCGGCGACGAGCCCTATGGCGCCATCGACGATGCGGCCATCGCCGCCGTCGACGGGCGGATCGCCTGGATCGGGCCGCGCAAGGCGCTGCCGAGCGAACAGGCTTCCCGTGAAATCGACCTGGGTGGCCGCTGGGTCACGCCGGGCCTGATCGACTGTCATACCCATCTCGTCTACGGCGGTGACCGTGCGCGCGAGTTCGAGCAGCGCCTGCAGGGCGTGAGCTACGAAGACATCGCGCGCGCCGGCGGCGGCATTCTCTCCACCGTGCGCGCCACGCGTGCAGCGAGCGAGGAATCGCTGCTGGTTTCCGCGGCGGGCCGCCTGCGGGGGCTGTTGCGCGAAGGCGTCACGGTGGTCGAGATCAAGTCCGGCTACGGGCTGGATGTGGACACGGAACTGCGCATGCTGCGCGTGGCACGCTGCCTCGGTACCGAGCTGCCGGTTACCGTGCGGACCACCTGCCTGGCCGCTCACGCACTGCCGCCCGAATACGCCGATGATGCGGACGGATACATCGATCTGGTCTGCGAGCGGATCATTCCCGCGGCCGCCGGGCAGGGTCTGGCTGACGCGGTGGACGCCTTCTGCGAGCGCATCGCATTCAGCGCGGTGCAGACCGAGCGCGTATTCGCTGCTGCCCATGCCGCCGGCCTGCCGGTGAAGCTGCACGCCGAGCAACTGTCGGATCAGGGCGGCGCCCGGCTGGTGGCGCGTTACCGGGGGCTGTCGGCCGATCATCTCGAATATGCCACCGACGGCGCCGTTCGGGCCATGGCCGACGCCGGCACGGTGGCGGTGCTGCTGCCGGGGGCCTTTTACGCGCTTCGCGAGACGCAGGCGCCGCCGGTGGAGGCATTGCGCCGCCACGGCGTGCCCATCGCCATCGCCTCCGACAGCAATCCCGGCACCTCGCCGGCATTGTCGCTGCTGCTGATGCTGAACATGGCCTGCACCCTGTTCCGCCTGACGCCGGAGGAAGCGCTGACGGGCGTCACCCGCACGGCTGCCGCGGCACTGGGGCTCGCCGACAGCCACGGCACCCTGGAGACCGGCAAGGCGGCCGACCTGGCGGTTTGGGATATCGAACATCCCAGCGAACTGGCGTACTGGATCGGCGGCAATCCGTGTGCTGCGGTCTACCGCAATGGT
>CAZYIP010000272.1:0-2492 GCA_964646895.1 uncultured Salinisphaerales bacterium
GTGAACAGACCCTAGGCTGCGCGGTTTGCGCATGGCTGATGTAACCGGGAGCCGTTTCGCTGCGGCCGATCGCCGCAGCGGCGGCGTCATGAAAGGCGTTGCGGCCCTGTCGGCCGGGCAGCAAGCGCGAATTCGCCGGCGCTGGCGACAATCGCGCGAGAGAGGCCGAAGGTGCGTCTGTCGCCCGCTGCCAGGGCAAAAGGCGGCCATGATTGCCATCAGATGGCCGCTCGACGGGTATTGCGGCTTTCCGGGCATGGTACGGAGGTGAATTACCGGCCGACAGTCTCTAATATCCACTGTATGCGGAGTTTGCTGACTCTTCGGTTCGCGCTTGCGTTAGAGATATCATGTCGCATAGCATGCAACGCGCCGGGAGCGACGAAGATACGTGCCTGGTAATTCAGCCGAACGCGTCGCTGTCCGGGAAACAGGCAAGATTTTTCCTCGGCTTCATGTTCGCCGTGTTGCTGGGGTCGGCGCTGATCTGGGCGATGCTCGGGTACTGGATGGTACTGCCGTTCTCCGGGCTGGAGTTCGTGGCGCTGTGGTTCGGCCTTGCGTGGAGCATGCGCGCCGGGCAGTATCGTGAGGTTATTTCGTTCGAGGGCGATGATCTCTCGATCGAAAAAGGACGCCACGCACCCGACCGGCGCTATGTGTTCAAGCGGGGATGGGCGCGGGTGCGGCTGGAAAAAGGCCGTTATCTCACCAGTCCGACGCGCCTGCTGATCGGGGCTTCCGGGCGGAGTTGCGAGATCGGGGCCTGTCTGACGGATGAGGAACGTGAACAACTGGCCTTGCGCCTGCGCGTTCTTATCGGGGGTGGCGCGTCGAAGAGCCCCTAGGTGCGGCTATAGCGATCGCCGGCCCGTCGGCGACGCCAGGGGACAGGAGATGGCCCCTGTACAACAATAGATGGTGATCAGGAGCAGCTACATGTCCAAAAGTTTATTTCCCAGGGTGGCGGTCGGCCTGGCGGGAATACTTGCAACGGGTGTCGCAAGCGCCGACTGGGCGGTGAACATGCCCTACGGCGTCAGCGAGATCGCGCACAAGACGTACGACCTGCACATGATGATGTTCTGGGTCTGCGTGGCGATCGGTGTAGGCGTGTTCGCCGTCATGTTCTATTCCATGTTCGCGCACCGGCGTTCACGCCATCCGGAGCCTGCGACCTTTCATGAAAGCGTCGCGATCGAGGTAACGTGGACGATCATCCCGTTCCTGATCCTGATCGCGGTGGCGATCCCGGCGGCGGCGGTGCTGGTACAGGCATCGGATACCAGTAACGCCGACATGACCGTCAAGGTCACCGGCTACCAATGGCTGTGGCACTACGACTACATAAATCAGGATGTCAGCTTCTACAGCCGCCTCGACGACGCCAGCAATCGCGCCCGCCAGCTGGGTTCCGGCATCGACCCGTACACGGTCGACCACTACCTGCTCAACGTCGACAATCCGGTGGTGCTGCCGGTTGGCAAGAAAGTGCGCCTCATGATCACGTCAGGCGACGTCATCCACTCCTGGTGGGTGCCGGAGCTCTCGCTCAAGAAGGACGCGATTCCCGGCTATATCAACGAAGTGTGGACCAATATCGAAAAGCCGGGCATCTACCGTGGTCAATGTGCCGAGCTGTGCGGTCGTGATCACGGCTTCATGCCCATCGTGGTCAAGGCAGTGCCGGTTCCCGAGTACGAGGCGTGGGTAAAGGCCCATGGCGGTCACGTCGAGTGGAACAACACCGGCAGCCAGAAGAAAGCCGCGGCGGTAACAGACGACGCCACGACGTCGCACGCAGTGGCATCGACGCAATCGTGAGTGACAGGGCAATGGCACGTGCAGCGCGTGCCCGGTATACCTGCATGAATTCCGACGGCGTGGTTTTCCCGTGCATCGCGCGCCAGCCGTCAGGATGTGGGGAGTGCCCGCAGCGCGGGCGAAAGAGAGAGGACTATAGCGATGAGTGATTCCAGTTCTGCCGCCGTGCTCGACGAACATGAACACCACGGCCCGCCGCCGGGCCTGATGCGCTGGCTGAAGACCACCAACCACAAGGATCTGGGCACGCTGTATCTATGGTTCAGCTTCTGCATGTTCTTCGTGGGTGGAACCATGGCGCTGATCATCCGCGCCGAGCTGTTCCAGCCCGGCATGCAACTGGTGCAGCCGGAATTCTTCAACGAGATGACGACCCTGCACGGCCTGGTCATGATCTTCGGCGTGATCATGCCGGCGTTCACCGGGCTCGCCAACTGGATGGTCCCGATGATGATCGGCGCGCCCGACATGGCGCTGCCCCGGGTCAACAACTGGGGATTCTGGATCCTGCCGTTCGCATTCGCCCTGTTGCTGTCGACCCTGTTCATGCAGGGCGGCGCGCCGGCCATGGGCTGGACCAACTACGCACCGCAGGCGTTGCAGACCGGTGACTCCTTCGCGTTTCTGATCTTCTCCATCCACCTGATGGGTATCTCCTCGATCACCGG
>CAZYIP010000273.1:0-2473 GCA_964646895.1 uncultured Salinisphaerales bacterium
TCC
The DNA here is from genome assembly GCA_964646895.1 of uncultured Salinisphaerales bacterium. Taxonomy (GTDB): domain Bacteria; phylum Pseudomonadota; class Gammaproteobacteria; order Nevskiales; family CAZYIP01; genus CAZYIP01. The sequence goes on from CAZYIP010000273.1 coordinate 4, forward strand.
GTTCCTTTGCTACCGCAAGGTGTACAGGTAGGCCGCGATATCGCGGGCCTCGTCTTCCTCGATACCCATGTTCGGCATGTCCACGCCGGGCGTTACGCTTTGCGGGTCGCGTATCCAGTGAACCAGGTTGTCCGGCTCGTTTCTCAGTACGCCGGCGATGAACATGCGATCGCCGAAGTCCGTCAGTGGCGGCCCGATCGTGCCGTCGGCGTTCTCGATGCCGGGAATGGTGTGACAGGCGCCGCAGCCGTAGTGAAGAATCAGCCTGGCGCCCTGCTGCGGATCCCCGCCGGCGACCTGGGAGCCGGTGGCCTGCGGCGGTGGCGAATCGGCTTCGCTGCCGCCGCAGCCTGTCAGCACGACCAGCAGCAGCGGCGCGATCAGCAGGCAGCGCATCGCTGCGCTCGGCACGCTTATCTTCACCTTGACGGCCCTCCGCTCGGATTCACGGAACCACGCCAGAATCAGCACACACAAGGTTCCCAGATGGCTCAGGTTCGCGAGTACCCACATGACGACTCCGGCGAGCTGCTGATCCTGCAGCGGAGTGAGGCCGTAGGCCGTGGTCGTGTGCGCATGCACCGAATAGATGACGCGCGGCGCAAAAGTCAGGATGGCGCCGATCAGCGACATCTCGAAACCGAATGAAAGCACGAAGAACATGCTGGCGACGTAGCCCAGCGCGCGCTTGCCGTCGGGTGCGATCACGATGGCCCAGAAGGCGAGCGCGGCGGCCAGAAAGCTGGCATGCTCCAGATCGTGTACCGGCTGGTGACGAATGGCGAAGTCGTAGGGCAGCGGCAAATGCCAGAAGCAGAGCACGAAGCTGAACAGCAGCCATACCGTGAGCGGCCGCATCAGCAGCGCGCCCGCCCGGCACAACCGCGGATATGCCGCAAGCGGCTGGCGCGCCTGCAGGTTCAGCGCGTAGCGCCAGACCAGCAGGGGACGGCCGTACACCAGCAACGGCGGTACCACCAGCCACAGCAGCAGGTGCTGGGTCATGTCGGCGGCGAACAGACTTCGCGCCAGTATCGCAAGCGGAGACACCAGTGCCACGAAGAGCATGAGCATGCCGCTCGCAAAAGCCGCGCTCCGCAGGCGGGCCCGCATCTGCCGGCGCAGCGCCGGGCCCATGCGGTGCAGGCCGAAGCCATAGCCGCCGACCGCGAGGGCGAGACCGGCCAGTATCCATGGCTCCCAGCGCCATCCGAATTGCGGTGCCGCTTCCGCCGCGCGCGCGGTGGCGGGCGCCGCGAGGCCTGCGGCAATCAGAGTAGCGACAGTTTGCCGGTTCAGCCGTTGCATACCGGCAGGATGAACAGCAGCACGAAGGTAAAGATGACGGTGGTCAGGAACAGGCCGCTCGTCGCCATTGCCCACATGGCGAGAAAGCGGTTGCGATGCTCGCCTGCAACCCGCGAACGGTCGGCGCCCTGCATGTCTTGCCCGAGGTCGCGCCGCCGGCGCCAGTGGCTGATGGCGAGATACCCGGCCGCGACCGCCGCGATGATCGCAAGGCAGTCGACTCCGAGCAGCACCCACCAGATGTAGCCGATCCAGGGCTCGGCAAACGGCATGGTGGTCGGATAGCAGGAGCGGCTCGCGAGCGCGTAATTGATGAGGAGCTGGGAGAACCACGCTGCCGGCGCGCCAAAGACCGCGAAACCCAGCGCGAATCCAACCGGGATCCGGTGTGGCTGAAAAAGATCTGCGGATGCGGCTGAAGCCATGGCAAAGCCTCGAAAAGCGCCTCAGGAGAGCCAGGGAACGATATAAAAGGTCGCGAATACGCCGATCCACACCACCAGCAGGAAATAGGCATAGACCGCACCGATCGAGATTCCCGCATGATGCTCGGCGCTGACGTGGCCCATCGCGGCCCAGAGAAACAGTACGGCGAACATGACCGCCCCGATCAGGGCGTGGGCCATGTGAAACCCGGTGATGACGAAATACAGGGAAGAATAAGCGTCCGTGCCGAGATTGAACGATTTACCGCTCCACTCCAGCAGTTCCAGAATGATGTACAGCAGGCTGAGCAGGCACGCGCCGGCCACACCGATCAGGACCGGCCTGCGGTCGCCGCGCCGTGCGCCGCGTTCCGCCCACCAGAAGCCGATGGCGCTGATGATCAGCGCTGCGGTGATCGGCAATGCGTAACGGAACGGCGGCGGGCCGGACGTCGGCCATGGCTCGGTGGAAAGGGATTCCAGGTAATAGTAGCTGAAGAAAAGATAGGCAAAAACAGCGGCTTCGGTCGCGATGAGCCACACCATTCCCCACCAGCCGAGGGAGCGGCGCCCGATGGTGCCGGCCGGTAGCTCGCGTGGAAAGTATTCGTTTGCGGCCATAGTGCGTGAACCCTTGCCTTGCATGGTCCAAAATCAACGCGGCGTTTGTGGGAGCAACCCTTTGTGGGAGCGACTTCAGTCGCGGTAAAGCCGGCAGAATCGCGGCTAAAGCCGCT
>CAZYIP010000274.1:0-2430 GCA_964646895.1 uncultured Salinisphaerales bacterium
CGGCAACGCGTTGCGCACGCCCACCTCATCGAGGTGCTGCAGCAGATCGGCCGGGTCTTCGTAGACCCGGTAGGCGCCGGCGCGCTCCAGTTCGTCCTGGCCGTAACCACCGGACAGCAGCCCCACACCCAGGGCACGCGCGCGCCGGGCGGCGAGCAGGTCCCAGACGCTGTCGCCGATGACTACGGTATCCATGACCTCGACGCCGAGACGTTCGATCGCGCGCAGGAAGAGATCCGGGTTGGGTTTGGCGTGCGCGACTTCGTCGCGGGTAATTACCGGGACCGTGGCAGGTATCTTCAGCAGGTCGATGTTGGCCCGTGCCGTTTCCAGGCGGCCGCTGGTGGCGATTGCCCATGGAACGCCGAGTGCTTGCAGGTGGGCGAGCAGCTCACAGGCGCCCGGCAAGGGCACCACCTGCCCGGAGCGCCGAAGGTACGCTTCGGCATGCAGCCGCTGCAGTCGCTGGCGCAGCCCTTCGTCCAGCTTGCGGCCGGTCTCGCGCAGCAGCGCCTGGGTGAACAATCCGCCGCTCATGCCGATCTTGCGGTGGATGCGCCATACCGACAGCGCGATCCCCACCTCGCTCAACGCCTCCTGCCATGCGAGTACATGCTGATATACGCTGTCGATCAGCGTGCCGTCGAGGTCGAATACGAGTGCGGTGGATTTGCTCACTGGTGTTTTACCTACGAAGCGCCCGCGCTGCGTTTGGCGGCGATCGCGCGGCCTGCCCGGGATACCGGCGCGCGGCCGAGGCAATCGGAAATGAACAGGCCTGCGTCGACCAGTCGATCGAGGTCGATCCCGGTCGCCACACCCAGGCCGTTCAGCATATAGACCACGTCTTCGGTAGCAACGTTTCCTGTAGCGCCTTTGGCGTAGGGGCAGCCGCCCAGCCCGGCGACCGAGCTGTCGACGGTCGCGACGCCCAGTTGCAGGACCGCCAGCAGGTTGGCCAGCGCCTGCCCGTAAGTATCGTGAAAGTGAGCGGCGATCGCGGCCATGGGTACCTGCGCGGCCACGGCCTCCACCATGCGTTGTGCTCGCAGTGGCGTACCGGTGCCGATGGTGTCGCCAAGAGAGATTTCATAACACCCCAGGCTATGAAGTCGTGCCGCGACGTCCGCCACCGCACGGGGCTCGATATCGCCCTCGTAGGGGCAGCCGAGCACGCAGGAGACGTAGCCACGCACGCGCATGCCGTGCTCGCGTGCGGCTTCCAGCACCGGGGCGAATCGGTCCAGACTTTCGTCGATGGAGCAGTTGATGTTGCGGCGTGAGAAGCTCTCCGATGCGGCGGCGAAAACGGCGATTTCGCTCGCCCCGGCAGCCCGGGCGGCTTCAAAGCCCTTCATGTTGGGTGTGAGAACCGGATAAGTGACGCCCGGCTGGCGCCGGATGCCGGTGAGCACCGCATGGCTGTCGGCCATTTGCGGCACCCATTTCGGCGAAACGAAGCTGCCCGCTTCCACCACCGGGACACCGGCCTCCGCCAGGCGCTCGATCAGTGTGATCCTGGCCGCGGTCGGTACCGTGCCGGCTTCGTTCTGCAATCCATCGCGCGGCGCGACGTCAACGATCTTGACTCTTTCAGGCAGGTTCATGGGACTTGTCGGGTTGTGTGGTAGGTGGGCCGATCGTCTAATGATACACACCCAGGATTGCCATCGGGACCGCCCTCAGGACCCGTGAGCCGTAACAGGTCTTTGAAAATGGGCATGATGTAGCCGCTGTTGCGCAAACGAACTGCTATAGTTTGAGTAGCTACAGGGAGGACGAACAAGAATATCGAACGTCCAATCGCGGAGGTTGATATGCGTAACTCTCTCACGATTGCAGCCGCGGCGGTGATACTCGCCGGCTGCGCTTCCGGTGGCGGCTTGCACAACCCCTTCAGCTCGTCGACAGGCTTCAGCGACCTCGATACCAACGGCGATGGCGTCATCAGCCGCAGCGAAGCGCGCGACGCGCCGGTGCTGGCGAGTAACTTCAATCGTATCGATACCAATCGCGACGGAGTCATCAATTCGGCGGAGTTCACTGCGGCGACCACGTTCATGAGCCCCCAGCCGGGATTCAGTCACTATGATCTCGACGGCAACGGCTTCATCACCGAGCAGGATGCCAAGACCGCCGGAGGCGAACTGGTCAATGTGTTCAGTCAGGTCGACGCCGACCATGACGGCAACGTCAGCACGGCCGAGTTCAGTGCCGCGACCATCAACCCGTTGTCGGGGCTTTCCTTCAGTCAGGTCGATACGGATAACGACGGCGCGATCGATCGCCAGGAAGCCGGCAAGTTTCCCTTGCTGGCCGCCAATTTCGATCGCATCGATATCAACGGCGATGGTCAGATCAGCAAATCCGAATTCAACCAGATGAAAAACCGCTAGAAGTCCGCGCCGCAGAAAAAAATGGAGCGGGGCC
>CAZYIP010000275.1:0-2391 GCA_964646895.1 uncultured Salinisphaerales bacterium
CGGCCGCGCTCCCAGGTAGCCATCCTGGCGTGAAATATGCTTATTCAAGCGGCAGTGGCAGGAAAGCGAAGGGACGACAGTCATGAGCAGCAACGAAATCAATCAGGTTCTGGCGCAAATGCGCGCCATGGCGGCCGCGGCGGAAAATCGCCCGCCAGCCGCCGCGGGGCAGGCCGATGGGGATGGAGCGGCGGACTTCGGACAGCTCCTGAAAACGTCCATCGATCAGGTGAACGACGTTCAGCAGCATGCCGGAAATTTGACGGCCGCATTCGAGCGCGGCGATCCGGACGTGGAACTGTCCGAGGTCATGGTGGCGCTGCAAAAGGCGAACCTTTCGTTCGAGGCCATGACCGAGGTACGCAACAAGCTGGTCTCGGCGTACCAGGAAATCATGAACATGCCGGTCTGACCCGGCGCTCATCCGGATAGCGTACCTTCATGGCAGCGATGGATCTGCAAAAGCTGACCACCCAGTTCCGCGGCTTCAGCCGCCTGAACGCGGTGCGCCAGATCGGGCTGATGGTCGGGCTTGCGGCCAGTGTGGCCATTGGCGTGGCGATCGTGCTGTGGTCGCAGTCGCCCAGCTACAGCCTGCTGTACGGCGGCCTCAACGACAAGGATCGGGCGGCGGTGATCGGCGCGCTCGACCAGGCCGGGATCGGCTACAAGCTGGACCAGCGCAGCGGCGCCGTCATGGTGCCCGCGGACAAGGTCTACGACGCGCGCATCAAGCTCGCCACCGCGGGGCTTCCCAAGGGCTCGGAAGACGGCTTCGATCTGCTGGAGAAAAACCAGGGCTTCGGCACCAGCCAGTTCATCGAGCAGGCCCGCTACAACCGCATGATCGAGGAGGAACTGGCGCGCTCGGTGACGAGCCTGGACAGCGTTTCCGCGGCGCGGGTGCATGTCGCGCGGCCCAAGGAGTCGGTCTTCGTGCGGCCCAACGATCAGCCCACCGCATCGGTGCTGGTGGATCTGTATCCCGGCCGCACGCTGAACGACGCCCAGGTGGCCGGAGTGGTGCATCTGGTCGCGGCCAGCGTGCCCGGCCTGCAGCCGGACCACGTCACCGTTGTGGATCAGCGCGGCCGCCTTCTGACCGGGCGTGATCGTGGAGCCGGGTTCGGGCTCACCGACGCACAGTTCAAGCTCAGCCGGCGCCTGGAAGACGTTTACCAGCAGCGCATCATCAACATACTCACGCCGATCGTCGGCGCCGACGGTGTGCGCGCCCAGGTGGGTGCCGAACTCGATTTCACGCGCGTGGAATCGACGCGGGAGCAGTACGATCCGGACAACACGGCGCTGCGCAGCGAACAGACGTCCGAGCAGATCACCCGCAAAACCGCGGAGGGCGGCGTCCCCGGTGCGCTGACCAATCAGCCGCCGCCGGCGGGGGTTGCGGTCCCGCCGGCACCGGCCGACCAGACGGAGCAGCCCGGACAGGCAGGGCAGGGCGTGCCGCCCGCGCAGGCCGCTCAGCAGGAACAGGCGGCGTCCAAGCCGCTCAGCTCCAGCAAAACGGCCACCCGCAACTACGAGATCGACCGCACCATCAGCCATATTCAGCACACGCCGGGCGGCATCAAACGCCTGTCGGTGGCGGTGGTGGTGGACGACAAGACGGTGACCGATGCCAAGGGCGAAACCAGCCACGTGCCGCGCTCGGCGGAGGAGATTGCGCGTCTGACCGGGCTGGTGAAGCAGGCGGTTGGCTTCGATGCCGAGCGTGGCGACAGCGTCACCGTCGTCGATGTGGCGTTCCAGGCGCCCGCGCCACTGCCGCCCGTCAGTGCGCCGCCGTTCTGGCAGCAGCCCTTCTTTCGCGATCTGATCAAGCAGTTGCTGGGCGCTGCCGGTGTGATACTGCTGCTGTTCGGTGTGCTGCGGCCGGTCATGAAGAACCTCGCCCAGCGTGGCACGGCGCTGGCTACCACCGCCGGCCCGATCCCGGACGATACCACCGACGACGACGAGCGCTCACTGCCGGCTCAGGGCGAGCGTCCGAGTCTCGCCCACGCGGGCGATGGCAGCGAGCGCCCGCGCTCGATTCAGTACGCGGAGAATCTGGCCGCCGCCAAATCCATGGCCAAGGAAGACCCCAAGCGCGTCGCGCAGGTGGTGAAAAGCTGGCTGGTGGCCGATGAATAACAAGCCGACAGCGGCCAGGCTGGGGGGCGCAGAGCGCGCGGCCGTTCTGCTGATGTCGCTGGGCGAGGACGACGCCGCGGCCGTGCTCAAGCACATGGGCCCGAAGGAAGTGCAGCGCATCGGCACAGCCATGGCTTCGCTCAGGAACGTGTCCAGAAACGATGTCGGCGAAGTACTCGACGGTTTCGTCACCGCGGTGGAGGACCAGACGGCGCTCGGCGTGGGCGCCGAGGATTA
>CAZYIP010000276.1:0-2316 GCA_964646895.1 uncultured Salinisphaerales bacterium
GGGAGTGTCCGAGCCAGAGTGATTGCGTATTCATGGCAGTCTCCTGACGTTGATTGAATGACGCAGGGTGCGATGTGCCGGACATGGCGCCGGTGTGCCCGGCGTGTGGCGCCTGTCGGACAAGCGCCGGAATGAGGAGGAAAGTGGATCGGTTTTTCCTTGGACAGCCCTGCCGGGAAACGTTCATACTCGGATCGGGCCCGAAGCACGGCGGAGGAAGGTATGAGCCTGACGCAGATGGCAGCGATCGTGGGGGTTGGCCCGGGGCTGGGCCGGGCCGTGGCATTGCGCTTCGCGCAGGGTGGTCTGGATGTCGCCCTGATGGCGCGGAACCGGGAGCACCTGGAGCCGGTGGCGGAGGCGGTCCGCTCCCTGGGGCGTACGGCGCTGGTGGTGTCTGTGGATGCCACCGACCCGGAGGCGGTCACGCATGCCTTTGCCGGCGTGCGGGATGACTTCGGCGATCCGTCAGTACTGGTCTACAACGCCGGACGGTTTCAGCCCGGCGGGCTGCTGGAGATCGATCCGGAGCGCTTCGAGCAGAGCTGGAGATCCAATTGCTACGGCGCCTTTCTGGCCGCGCGCGAGGTGCTTCCGGCAATGCGCGACGGCGGCCGCGGGACCGTGATCTTTACCGGCGCCACGGCCGCGCTGCGCGGCGGCGCGCGCTTTGCGGGCCTCGCGGTGGGCAAGTTCGGCCTGCGTGCGCTGGCGCAGAGTACGGCACGGGAATTCGGCCCCAGCGGGGTTCACATCGCGCATGTGGTCATAGACGGCCAGATTGGCGTCCCCGGCAATCGCACGCGCCAGCCCGGGCGCGACGAGAACCGCTTCCTGAGCCCCGAAGCGATCGCCGAGACGTACTGGCAGCTCCACCAGCAGCATCCCAGCGCGTGGACGCTGGAAATGGACCTGCGCCCGGCGGTGGAGAAGTTCTAGAGCTCCCCCTCTCCCGCTGGCGGGAGAGGGTCGGGGAGAGGGAATAGACAGAGGATGGTGTCTTACGCCGCGGCCTTCAGCGACCAGGTAAACACGTGCGGCACGTTCCACATCATCATGTGAAACGAACTGCCGAACCACAGCATGGCCGCGAACAGGATCAGCCACAGCAGTGCCACCACGCCCATGATGGTGAAAAACAGCCGCAGCTGCCCCAGCGCCTGGATCAGCGCCTGTCGATCGCCGGTGTGCAAGGCCGCTTCCACGGTCGAGGCGGCACGGTAGAGGACGATGCCCATCCAGATCGGCAACCAGGCCACGATCAGGCCGACGATGCTGATGGCGATGATGACGCCGACCGCAACCGAGACCACACCCACCAGCTTGATCCAGAGCCGCGCCTGAAACAGCGGCAGGCTGATCTCCCGGATCAGGGCGCTGGCGCTTTCGTCTTCGCTTTCCATGGCCTCTCCGCAGGTTTGCCGGCAGGTGCTGCTCCGGCATAGGCTATACAAAAACCCGATCTCTCGCTTGACCACTTTACAAGGAGCAACCTCATGGCCGAGTCGACGCAAACGGATGGAAATTACACTTATCTGCTGGTGGAACGCCGTGGCCCGGTGGGCCTGGTCACGCTGAATCGCCCACAGGCGCTGAATGCATTGTGCGACGCGCTGACCGCCGAGCTGGCCGAGGTGGTCGATCGGTTCGAGGCCGACGACGATATCGGCGCCATCGTGCTCACCGGCAGCGAAAAAGCCTTTGCCGCCGGCGCCGACATCAAGGAGATGCAGGACAAGACCTACATGGAAGCCTATCTGTCCGATTTCATCACCAACCATTGGGAGCGGGTCGCGAAGTGCCGCAAACCGGTCATCGCCGCGGTCGCCGGCTACGCGCTCGGCGGCGGCTGCGAACTGGCGATGATGTGCGATTTCATCCTCGCGGCGGATACCGCGAAGTTCGGCCAGCCCGAAATCACGATCGGTATATTGCCCGGTGCCGGCGGCACCCAGCGCCTGACCCGGTTGGTGGGTAAATCCAAGGCGATGGAGATGTGCCTGACCGGTCGCATGATGGACGCCGCGGAAGCCGAGCGCAGCGGCCTGGTGGCGCGCGTGGTGCCGGCCGCCGACCTGCTGGACGAAGCCGTGGCGGTAGCCACGAAAGTAGCCGGTTTCTCACGCCCACTGGTAATGATGACCAAGGAATCCGTCAATCGCTCGTACGAGACGACCCTGACCGAAGGGTTACGCTTCGAGCGCCGCCTGTTCCACTCCGCATTCGCGACCGAGGATCAGAAAGAGGGGATGCACGCGTTCGTCGAAAAGCGCAAGCCCGAATTCAGGAATCGGTAACTCTCAATACGGCGATCCC
>CAZYIP010000277.1:0-2315 GCA_964646895.1 uncultured Salinisphaerales bacterium
GCTGGGGAGAGGGTGGTAAAGCGCGCAGGCGGGAGGAAGGAACAGAGTTGAGAGAACAGCGCGAGCCGCGATCGGGCGGTCCGGGTGCAATCGTCCGCCAGCGCTGATTCGCGTTAGACTAAGCGGCCGCCCAGCGCCGGGCACGACACCCACAGGGCCGCCGATGACCGATAATCCGATGCACAATAAAACAGCGGTTCGCGTCGAGCGCCTGCGGCGAGCGCTCGAAAGCGGTCGCGTGCGCCGCCTGGAGCGGCTGCTGCACGCCCTGCATCCCGCCGAAATCGCGCTATTGCTCGAATCCCTGCCACAGACCGAGCGCGAAATCGTGTGGGGCCTGATCGACCCGGAGGATCACGGCGAGGTTCTGCTGCACGTCAACGACGAGGTGCGCGCCAACCTCATCCGGGAGATGGACGAGGACGCACTGCTGGCAGCGACCGAAGGCCTGGAGATGGACGACCTGGCGGACCTGGTCGCCGATCTGCCGGAGGCGGTGACCCAGGAAGTGCTGCACTCCATGGACCTGGAAAACCGCAAGCGCCTGGAGGCGGTGCTGTCCTATCCGGAGGACACGGCCGGCGGGCTGATGAACACCGACCCGGTCACGGTCCGTCCCGACGTATCCATCGATGTGGTGCTGCGCTATCTGCGCATGCGCGGCGCGCTGCCGGAACACACCGACCGCCTGTTCGTGGTCGATCGTTACGGACGCTATCTCGGCGCGGTGGCCTTGCAGACCCTGCTCACGCTGGACCCGGACCTGACCATCGCCGAGATCATGAACACCGACGTCAAACCGCTCGATGCGACCGTCTCGGAGCACGAGGTGGCCAAGCGCTTCGAGGCCCTGGACCTGGTATCGGCGCCGATCATCGACAGCGAGCGCAAGCTGATCGGGCGCATCACCATCGATGACGTGGTCGACGTCATCCGCGACGAAGCCGAACATCAGATCATGAGTCGCGTCGGTCTGGACGAGGAAGAGGACCTGTTCGCCCCGGTACACTCCAGCGTGCGACGGCGCGCCATCTGGCTGGGCGGCAAGCTGGCGCTGACGTTCGTGGTTTCCTGGGTCGTGGGCCTGTTTCAGAACACCATCGAGGCGCTGGTGGCCCTGGCGGTGCTCATGCCCATCGTGCCCAGCATGGGTGGTGTCGCCGGCAGCCAGACCATCACCCTGATGATCCGCGGCCTCGCGCTGGGCCAGATCGGCTCCGGCAACGTGCGCGTGCTGCTGGTCAAGGAGCTGGCGGTGTCCGTCATCAACGGGCTGCTATGGGCGGTGGTGGTGGGCGGTGTGGCGCTGCTGTGGTTTCACAATACCGGCCTTGCCCTGATCCTTGGCGCCGCCATGATCATCAACCTGCTGTGCGCGGCGCTCATGGGTTTCGGGCTGCCGCTCGCCATGCGCCGGCTCGGAATCGATCCGGCGCTGGCCGGCAACGTGGTGCTCACCACGGTCACCGACGTCCTCGGCTTCTTCGCTTTTCTCGCACTGGCGGCCCTGTTTCTGCTTCCCTGAGCCGCGCCAGCGCGCCGCCAAAGGTAGCGCAGCGGCACTCGCCAGAGCGGACTATCGCTGCACACTTGGCCTCGGTGGTAAAGTGCTTCCGGCCAGTCGTCAACGCAAATTTTTACGGCAGAAACGTCCATAAATTCATGCTTTGACTTAACTGTGACATTCAACTCCGTGTACTTAATGGAGAATACAGAATCAAAAAATTTCCGGATTTGCTTGACAACCGATAGCCAACCCATTTATACCGTGGCCTGTGACCGCGCTTTCAGACGCGGGCATGGAGGGTTGCCCAGGCACGCGGCCTGGCGTTGCATCATCATGTTTTCTTGATTGGGGACTAGGTTCATGAAAAAAGTCAATTTGAAATACGTGCTGCCGGCCTCGGTGCTCGCCACCTCCGCGCTCGGCTTTGCCATTTCCGCCCAGGCGATGGACTTCAAGGTATCCGGCCAGATCGACCGCGCCGTCATCGGCGCCAGCAACGGCGAAGACCAGGATGTCGGATTCGTCGACAACGGCGGCTCCAACAGCCGCTTCCGCTTCACCGGCGAACAGGCGATGGACAACGGCCTGAGCGTCGGTTTCAACTACGAACTCGGCCTGGATACCAATACCTCGGGTAGCTGGGACATCAACAGCACCAGCGACGTCAATCCGGCGAATCTGGATACCCGGCACATCAACGCCTACATCAAGGGCGCGTTCGGCAAGTTCACGCTCGGCAAGGGTTCTGCGGCTTCCGACGGCACCTCCGAGGTGGATCTGTCCGGAACTGCATTCCTGGGCGGCGGTG
>CAZYIP010000278.1:0-2280 GCA_964646895.1 uncultured Salinisphaerales bacterium
CAGCGGTGCTGTTTGTCAGTGCAGTCGCCGGCGTCGTCATCGCCGTTTACGCGTATTTCACGCCCTTGACGGGAGTCACCGGAACATCGGGTGCCATGCTGGCCATTCTGGTCAGCGCGCTGATTGCCTTCATGGCCATCGTATTGATGCGGTTCTCGAGCGGTGGGGCGCGCGTTGCCTGGCGCGTTCTGATTGCAGTGTTTCTGGCCGGCAACTGTTTTGCCGGGGCACTGCTGCATGAGTGGTGGCTGTGTATCGCGATGGCCGTCGGCCTGGCCGGCCTCCTGATCAATGCTGTAAGCCCCGCCCGCAGGATCGGAGCCCCTTCATCATGAATTTCAGCCTGACTGCTTTGGCGGCACTTCGGGTCGCAGCGGCCGCTTTGTTCATGTTATCCGCCACCACCGTGCCGGCGTGTGCCCAGGACCGGCCATCCCTGCCGCCGGACGCGAAGCCGCTCGTTCCCGGGAAGGCCACCTGGGACAGCTTCCATGGTCAGCTCAATGCGCAGAAATACAGCCCGCTCAGGCAGATCAACACCGGCAATGTGGATCAGCTGGAAAAAGTCTGGGAATTCCATACGGGCGACGTGTCCGACGGCAGCGGCGACGTTCCCGCGACTGTCTGGTCTGCCACCCCGATATTCGCCAACGACACCATTTACATCGGCACGCCGTTTTATCGGCTCATCGCGCTGGATCCGGCGACCGGCAAGAAGAAATGGAGCTTCGACACGCACACGCCGCTCAAGGCGCTGACCCAGCCCGTGCTCAAGAACCGCGGCGTGGCCTACTGGGCCGCGGACAATCCGAAAGCCGGCGAGCCGTGCCAAAAGATCGTGTACATGGGCACGATGGATGCGCGTCTGTTCGCCCTCGACGCCGACACCGGGAAAAAGTGCCCGAACTTTGCCGACCACGGAGTGCTCGACGTCAACCAGTGGAACACCACGCACGACAAGTGGCCGCTGTCGCTGCTCCAGCCGCCGACCGTGGTCGGGGACCACCTGATCCTGGGCTGGGCCGGCAAGGACTGGGCCTACGAGGAAGCGCCTCCCGGAACGGTTTTCTCCATCAACGCCCGTACCGGCAAGCTGGAATGGACCTTTCACGCGCTTTCGCCGGAAATGGCCAAAAAGAGCGGTACGGCCAACGTGTGGACGCACATGTCGGCGGACAGGAAGCTTGGCCTGGTCTACCTGCCGGTGTCATCGCCATCGCCCAACTTCTGGGGCGGCAACCGCAAGGAAAAGGCGCCCCTGGCCACCTCCACCACGGCGCTGGATGTAAACACCGGCAAGGTGGTGTGGTCGCGTCAGTGGGTACATCACGACGTATGGGACTACGATACCGTCGCCGCACCGACGCTGGTGGATATCACCGTCGACGGCAAGGAGATCCCGGCGCTCATTCAGGCGACCAAGATGGGCTTTCTGTTCGTCGTCAACCGCAAGACCGGCGAAGATGTATGGCCCATCGAAGAACGGCCGGTACCGGGCGGGGACGGTTCGGTCGAAGGCGAAAAGCTGTCGCCCACGCAACCATTCCCGACCAAACCGGCGCCGCTGCTCGACCAGTCGAAGAAACCGGATATCTGGATGCTGGCCGATATCGTGGGTGTCGGTCAGTGCACGCGACTGTGGAACGACCTTGAATATCGTGGCATGTACACGCCGCCAACGACCCGAGGCGAGGGAACCCTGGCCTACCCGGACAGCGCGGGCGCGGTCCAGTGGGGCGGGGTAGCCTTTGACCCGGTCAGCGAAACAGCCGTTGTGAACGTTTCCCACATCGTGCAGTACATCAAGCTCTACGATCGCCAAACGTACAAAAAGGTCAGCTCCGGCTCGGGCAACGAGTCCGGCTTCTCGCCACAGAAGGGAGCGCCTTACGGCATGCGCCTCGAGGTGGCCCGAAACTGGCTCGGCATGCCGTGCTGGCAGCCGCCGTATGGGGAGCTGGTGGCCATCGACATGCATACCGGCAACGTGAAATGGCGGCGACCGGTGGGCGCATCGCAGCAATACGGCTTCTTCATGCCCGAGAGCTGGGGCTCACCCACGATCGGCGGCCCGGCCGTCACTGCCGGGGGCGTCATTTTCATCGGCGCTTCGATGGATTCCAGGGTTCGTGCCTATTCGCTCAAGACCGGCGAGGAGCTCTGGTCCGATCAGGCGCAGGCGCCGGTTGTTGCAAATCCGGCCGTCTATCAATACAAGGGGCGCGAATACGTCGCCTTCGTCGCCGGCGGCAACACCATCATCAAGGATCAGGTAGGCGA
>CAZYIP010000279.1:0-2272 GCA_964646895.1 uncultured Salinisphaerales bacterium
CTGTACCTGGCCGTGGTCATGGATCTGTTCTCCCGGAAGGTGGTCGGCTGGTCCATGAAGCCGACGTTGGCCAAGGAACTCGTCATCGACGCGATCCTGATGGCCGTGTGGCGGCGTAAACCGAGGCAGTCCGTCATCATCCACTCTGACCAGGGTTCGCAGTATGGCAGCGATGACTGGCTCCGGTTTTGTCGCACACACCGTCTTGAACCCAGTATGAGCCGCCGAGGCAACTGCTGGGATACTCAGTCTAAGATCACTTCTGGACGTCGGACCGATCTGACTCGTGCTGGGATTGGCCGAGCTGCCTTTGCGTTGACCTGTCGATCGGGTTCCGGCGTCCCCCGAACGTTGCCGGGCCCAGCGTCTGTGACCTGATAGGAGCCTTGTGCTGCACCGTGAGTGTCCTGTCCTGCGAATGGGGTTGGCAATGCGCCCACTACAACGGGGATACGCGCATGGAACAAAACGAAGTGATTTTGGGTGTCGATACACATTTGGATACGCATGTCGGGGCGGTGGTGAGCGACACAGGCAGGCTTCTCGGAACGCGATCAGTATCGACCGACACGGCAGGATACGTTGATTTGCTGGCATGGGCGAATTCGTTTGGCCCGTTACGGCGTGCCGGTGTCGAAGGGACCGGCACCTATGGAGCGGGTCTGGCCCGCCTGCTGTGTGATCATGAGATTGAGGTGCTTGAAGTCAATCGTCCAGATCGCGCGATGCGCCGATCCAGAGGGAAGTCCGATCCCACTGATGCTGAAAACGCCGCGCGCGCGGTTCTCTCCGGAAGGGCGACTGCTATTCCAAAGGAACACTCTGGTGCCGCCGAAGCGATGCGTGCCGTCTCCGTTGCCAGGCGCAGCGCTGTCAAGGCAAAAACGCAGGCGATCAACCAGCTGCGGGCCTTGCTCGTCAACGCACCGCAGGAAATCCGTGATCGTCTTCTGAAGGCGAAGACTGCGGAATGCGTCGAGGGCTGCGCCCGTCTTCGTTCGTTGGGTAAAACACCCATGTTGCAAACGCTCACGACTACGCTGCGGTTGTTAGCGAAGCGTTGGCTGACGCTGGCGGAGGAACTCAAAGTGCTCGATACCCTGCTTGACAGCCTAACCGCCCGGCATGCCAGACGGCTTCGCGAAAGATTCGGCGTCGGCCCTCAAACCGCTGCGGTATTGGTTGCGGTGGCTGGTGACAATCCCGAACGCCTGAAAAGCGAAGCGGCACTGGCGGCACTGTGCGGCACCAGTCCGTTGCAGGCGTCGTCCGGCAAGACGGTCCGGCATCGTTTGAACAGGGGTGGCAACCGATCGGCAAACAACGCCTTGTGGACCATCGCGATGGTCCGCATGAGGAGCGATCACCGGACCCGGTCCTACGTCGAACGCCGGACGAAGGAAGGTCTGTCCAACAAGGAAATTCACCGTTGCCTGAAACGCTATATCGTGAGAGAGCTGTACCCGCTCATCCTCGCCGATCTGACCGATTCGACGCTTGCTGCTTGACATAGGAGCGTCAATGCGGTTGCCGAGTCATTCTTTGGCAGTTTAAAAAAGGAGAGAATCAAAAAACGCATCTACAAAACCCGTGCGCTGGCACGGGCCGATGTCTTCGATTACATCGAAGTGTTCTACAATCGACAGCGCCGACACAGCCACCTCGGTGGCCTCAGTCCGGAGGCGTTCGAACAGGCCTCATTTTGAGGCTTGGAGGTGTCCACCAGAGCCGGGGCACTCCACAAGCCGCCCTCAACAAGGTCTCGTTCCGCCTCTGGTGCAAGAGAGACCTTCACGTGAGTGCTTGGCGTGCCCGCTGGATTGCGTCCTCCACTGGGATAAGTCTGATATCGCCCACTTCAACTTCGGCCAAGCGACGGTCAACCTCGGCACACCAGGCTTGTTCCACATCCTCTTGCCCTCGTACGCTTGCGAGAACACGGTCCGCCAACAATACGCGGTCTTCAGGGGAGAGCTTCAGTGCTTCGGTTTCAAGGGCGTCAACTTTGGTAGACACGACAGTCTCCGTGGAATTGGCCACCCAAATTCTACCGCATTGGCACTCCAGGAGCCCAACGCCGGAATTAAGCGGCCGGAGCGAACCGGGTCGGACCAGCGCAACCCATTAATAAATAAATGAAATAATCAGAAATAAGGCCATTACAGTAGCTTAAATGGCCGGTTTTGATGCTCAAAACGTTGCTCTCCGGAGCATGGTGATTGGCAGCCGGCGATTTGTCACGCAGTTACAGAGGGAGATGGAAGGCGCCACG
>CAZYIP010000280.1:0-2254 GCA_964646895.1 uncultured Salinisphaerales bacterium
ATCATCCGCCTGTCGGCGATCGGCGATGTGGTCATGTCGTCGGGCATGATCCCGGTGCTGCGCCGGGCGTACCCGGATGCGTATCTGGCATGGCTGGCCGAGCCGGTCCCGGCCGAGTTGCTGCACGCGAATCCGCGGCTCGACGAAGTCATCGTCTGGCCGCGCGGCGAATGGCGGCGCCTGTGGCGTGAGCGGCGATTCCGCGAACTGGCGAAGCGGGTGCGCGAGTTCCGGCGTGACCTTCGCCAACGGCGTTTCGATCTGGTGCTGGATGCGCAGGGGCTCCTCAAGAGCGGTATCTGGGCCTGGTCGTCGCGCGCGCGCAGGCGCATCGGCCTGGGATCGCGCGAAGGCAGCCAATGGCTGATGACCCAGGTGCTCACGCGCGACCATGACGACCGGCGCATCGGTTCCGAGTATTACGCGCTGATGCAGCAGCTGGGGCTGCATCCGGGCGATTTCGCGCTGGATCTGGCGGTGAATGGGGAGGATGAAGCCGCGGCCACGCGGCTGCTGGACGAGCACGGCGTGAAAAGGCCTTATGCCGTGATTGCGCCGTTCACCACGCGGCCGCAGAAGCATTGGTTCGAAGCGCGCTGGGCCGAGCTGGCGCCGCGCTTGACGGCGGAGTTGGGGTGCGATGTGGTGATGCTGGGTGGGCCGGGGGATCATGACGCGGCTGCGCGTATTCGCGAGCAGGCGGCGGGCGCGGTTCACGATCTTGTCGGCGAAACGTCACTGCGCCAGAGTGTGGCAGTGATTCGCAATGCGCAGCTGCTGATCGGCGTGGATACCGGTCTCACTCACATGGGCACCGCGACCCGGTGCCCGACCGTCGCCTTGTTCGGCGCTACCCGGCCGTATCTGGATCCGGCCGTACCCGGTACGCGAATCATATACGACAATCTGGCCTGTTCGCCCTGTCGTCATCGCCCGACGTGCAACGGCGCCTACACGTGCATGCGGCTGATCAGCGTAGAGCGGGTATTGGAGCAGGTGCGGGAGTTGCTGGCGCCAGCGGGCGGTCACCTGCAAGACGGTGTTCGCAATCACTCGAACTGATCAGGAGTCGTTGTGGGACGTTCCATGTACCCCGTCGAGCGCTACAGGCGCCGCTCCGCTCCTGAGGACGCGGCTGGATCGGCGGTGTGCATGATTTTTGCGCTAATCGCGGCTGAAGTCGCTCCCACAAATCAGGAAGTGCCCGCGCTGGTGGGAGCGGCTTCAGCCGCGATTAAAGCTCGTGAAGATGCGCGCCGGTCGCTATCGCGGCTTGCGCCACTCCCAGGGGCGCATTGGCTGCCATCCGGGGTGGAGACCCGGGAGCCGGCATGAAAGTGCTGCACGTCGAGACCGGCATGCATCTGTACGGCGGCGCGCTGCAGGTCGCTTTCCTCATCCGTGGTCTGCGCGCGCGCGGCGTCACCAATGTCATGGTCTGCCCCCGCGGCAGCGCCATCGCGCAGGCGGCGGCGGACGATGTGGATTGCCTGCATGCGGTACCCATGGCCGGTGATTTCGATCTGGCCTTCGTCCCGCGCCTGCGCCGGCGCATTCGGGCCGAACATCCCGACGTGGTTCATTTGCACAGCCGCCGCGGTGCCGACGTGCTTGGTGCCCTGGCGGCGCGCCCGCTGGGGATTCCCATCGTCATGAGCCGGCGCGTGGACAATCCCGAGAGCCGGCGCGTGGTGCGCGTGAAATACCGCTTGTACGACCGCGTCATCACCATCTCCGAAGGCATTCGCCAGGTATTGCTGAGCGAGGGGCTGGCGACGGACAAGGTGGTGTGCGTGCACAGCGCGGTGGATACCGAACTTTACCGACCGGGCGGCGACCGGGACTGGTTTCGCGATACCTTCGGGATGGCGCATGACCAGATCGCCATTGGCATGGCAGCGCAGATGATCGAGCGCAAGGGGCACCGGACCCTGCTTCGCGCCTTGCCGGCGGTGATTGCCGAGCACCCGGATCTGCGCGTTCTGCTCTTCGGCCAGGGCCCGCTGCGGGCAGAACTGGAGCGCGAGGTGCGGGCACAGCAACTCGATTCACACGTGCGCTTCGAGGGGTTTCGCGACGATCTGCCGCGGGTATTGCCGTGCCTGGACCTGCTGGTGCATCCGGCACGCATGGAGGGTCTGGGTGTGGCGCTGTTGCAGGCGGCATCCTGCGGCGTGCCCATCGTTGCCGGTCGCGCAGGCGGTATACCGGAGATCGTGCACGATGGCGACAACGGCTTCCTGGTGGAGCCGGA
>CAZYIP010000281.1:0-2219 GCA_964646895.1 uncultured Salinisphaerales bacterium
CTCCCACAAGCGGATGGGAGGAATGGCAGGCGGCTCGACGATATTCTTCCGCAACGACACGGTATGCCCGCTCTGATGGGGGGATTCCCGTCACCCCGGCAGCCGCGGATTGCGCAGGCGCTCCACCTCATCCAGCGCAAAGCGGTCGGTCATGCCGGCGATGTAGTCCGCCACCGTTCGGGCGCGTACCTGCATGTCGTCGGGATCCGCGATACGGTCGCTGAAACGCGGCGGCAGCAGGTTCGGCTCGGCGAACAGGGTATCGAACAGGGTCATGATGACGCCGCGCGTTTTGGCGTTCATGCGGTGAACGCGGTAATGGCGGTACAGGTTGCGGTACAGGAACCGCTTCAGCTGGGTGTTGTGCGCACGCATCGGTTCGCTGAAGCCGATCAGCGGATGGCCGGCCGCCCGGACTTCGCGCACGTCCCGGGGTTTTTGTGCATCCAGCTGGAGCTGGCTGTGGGTCACCAGATCGGTGACCAGGGCGTCGATCATGCGCCGGGTGGTTTCGTAGCGTACGCGTCGCGTTTCGAGCCGGGGGTAACGGTGCAGGACATCTTCCATCGCGTCGCGAAACAGGCTGGTTTCCCGAAGTTGATCGATCGAGAGCAGTCCCGCGCGCAAGCCGTCGTCAATGTCGTGATTGTTGTACGCAATTTCGTCCGCCAGATTCGCAATCTGCGCCTCCAGAGAGGGCTGGCCGCCGCGCAGGAATCGCTCTCCCACATCACCCAGGGCCGCAGCACGGGTGCGGGTGCAGTGCTTGAGGATTCCCTCCCGGGTTTCAAACGTGAGATTCAGGCCATCGAAATCCGCGTAGCGCTGTTCCAGCTTGTCGACCACACGCAGTGACTGCAGGTTGTGTTCGAAGCCGCCGTAATCGCGCATGCGCTCGTTGAGGGCATCCTGGCCGGCGTGGCCGAAGGGCGTGTGGCCGAGATCATGGGCCAGCGCGATGGCTTCGCTGAGATCTTCGTTCAGGTTCAGCGCGCGGGCGATGGTACGGGAGATTTGCGCGACTTCGAGCGAGTGGGTCAGGCGGGTGCGAAACAGATCGCCTTCGTGATTGACGAATACCTGTGTCTTGTACTCCAGCCGGCGGAATGCCTTGGAATGCACGATCCGATCGCGATCCCGCTGGAATTCGCTGCGGAATGGGGGCTTCTCCTCGGCAATCCGGCGACCGCGCGATGCGTCGTCGTGAACGGCATAAGGCGCGAGATTCATGGTGGCGATCGGGTAGGAGTTCGATGCATCATCGGGGCAGGCCGTTTCTGCTGCTAAAGAATCACCGCCATCATTGCGCCTTGCGGGGTTCTTCCAGCGCGCTCTGTACGGCGATCAGTATAACAGGGGAGGTTATGCCTCGCTGCCGTAGCTCTTGAGGGTGGCGTGCAGCATCTTCGGGTCGAAATCATCCGTCAGGACGGCTTCGCCGATAGCACGCAACAGTACCAGGCGGATGCGGCCAGCCTTGACCTTTTTGTCGTGACCCATCAGGCGCATGAAATCGGCTTCGGTGAGTTCCGGTGGTGGTTTCACCGGAAGGTCGGCTCGCCTGATCAGCCTGGCGGCCCGTTCGCGGGCGTCGCTGTCGATCCAGCCCAGGCGCGCCGACAGGTCCGCCGCCATGCCCATGCCCGCGGCTACCGCCTCGCCGTGCAGCCAGCGCCCATAGCCCAGACCGGCCTCGATTGCGTGGCCGAACGTGTGGCCGAGGTTGAGCAGCGCACGCCGGCCGCCTTCACGCTCGTCTTCCGCGACGATGCGAGCCTTGATGGCGCACGATCGCTCGATTGCGTACACCAGCGCTGCCGGCTCCCTTGCGACCAGATCGTTGATATGCGCTTCCAGCCATTCGAAGAACGGGCGGTCGCCGAGCAGCCCGTATTTGATCACCTCGGCAAGGCCGGCACGCAGCTCCCGGTCGGGCAGGGTCGACAGGGTCGTCGTGTCGACGATCACCGCCTGTGGCTGATGAAACGCGCCGATCATGTTCTTGCCGAGCGGGTGGTTGACTCCGGTCTTGCCGCCGACCGAGGCGTCCACCTGCGCCAGCAGCGTCGTGGGCGCCTGAATGAAGCTGATGCCGCGCTGGTACGTCGCCGCAGCGAAGCCGGTGATGTCGCCAACGACACCGCCGCCGAGTGCGACCAGTACCGTATCGCGGCCGAAACCGCCTTCCAGCAGGCAGTCATAGATGCGGCCGAGGGTCT
>CAZYIP010000282.1:0-2177 GCA_964646895.1 uncultured Salinisphaerales bacterium
CCGGAGAGCGTCAGCATCGTCCGGGCGGGCGCATCGTACAGGGAGGCCAGACGCGTCATCGCCGCATCGAATACGGCGCCCTGTTCTTCGAGAAACTCATCAACCGGGCGATCCCGGATTTCTATGCTTTCAAGGAAGTGTTCGACGATGCGGCTGACGTGACCATCATGGCGGAATGTGATCGCCTCGGCCGCCCCAAATCGAGACACCCCCGAGAAGAAGGTATGGTTACCGAAAAGATAACCGAATGTAAGATGTTCTTCCCACGCGGCCCAGTTGATATCGAGCTTGTCGACAAGTGCCACCAGCACCTTCAGCTCCGACGCGACCGCGTAGCCCCCTCCCGGCATGGCCGTCCAGTAGAGGGGGCGCATGCCCAGCTTGTCCACTCCCGCTATCAGATGTTCGCGGCGCTGATCCCAATACGCAAATGCGTACACCCCGTCACCGCGTGCGAGCGTGGCCACGCCATCCTCCGAGGTCAGGTCTGCACCCAGGCGGCTCGCCGAGTCAGCGGCAGCCCCGGCTGTTGGAGAAAAGTAGTAGCCGCAGGCGACGCAGGCCGATTCCGCCACCCGCACCGGTTGGACCTCGGGATTCAGGGGATCCGGGCTCACGCGCAGCAGCGCACAGACCGTTCGCTCGCCATGGTAGGTATCCCGCTGCAACCGATGGCCGGAATACAGGCACAGCATATCTCCCATGGTCGCACACAGGGACTCCAGTTCCGTCGCGCGCGCCGACGGCAGAATCAATGCCGCGATCTTGGCCATGGGCTCTACGTCCGCGCCGAGTTCAGCGGTATCGCCGGTTTGCCCAGCGCGTGCTGATAGACGGATTCATAGCGGGCGACGCTGGCCGGCCAGTTTCGTTGCTCGCGCACGAAGGTTTTACCTGCATCGATGATGCCGTCCCAGGTGCCGGGATTCCCGAGAAGCCGACACACGGTTTCCGCGAGCTCAGTGGCGCTGCCGGGTTCGAACAGAACACCGTTCTCACCGGACCGGATCAGTTCGCGATGGCCGCCAATATCGGACGCGACCACCAGACGCCCGTAAGCCATCGCTTCCAGTGGCTTGAGAGGCGTGACCAGTTCGGTCAATCGAATCGAATAACGAGGATATATCAGGATATTTATCGCGTGATAATAGGCCGGCACGTCGGCCGGGGGTACACGGCCGGTGAAGGTTACCGCGTGCTCAACGCCCAGTTCCCTGCTCAACTGTTTGAGCCGATCCTCCTGCGGCCCCCCGCCCACCAGCAACAGGTGCGTATCGGGGCGACGCTGGCATATCTCCGGCAGTGCCTGGAGCAGCAGGTCGAGCCCCTCGTAAGCATAGAAGGAGCCGATGAATCCCAGCACGGCCTTATCGTGAAGCTTTTCCGCCAAAGCGGTGGGAACGGCGCCGCGATTGGCGTGGCTGTCAAATCGCTCGATATCGACTGCATTGGGAATCACCGTGATCCGTGCCGGATCGATGCCACGCGTTTCCATCTCGTTCTTCAACCCCTCGCAGATCGTGGTGACAGCAGCCGCACGACGCAGGACATGGCTCTCCAGGCCGCGCGACAGGCGATAGCGCAAACTGCCTTCGCGAGTCGAGCCCAGATCCACCGCGGCGTCTTCCCAGAACGCCCGCACTTCGTAAACCAGCGGTATCCCCAGCCGGCGGCCTACGCGCGATGCCGCAAGCCCATTCAAAACCGGCGAGTGCGCGTGCAGAATATCCGGCCGCCAGTTTTTCACGACTTGCAGGATGCGGCGTTCCAACGCGGTCACGATCGCGTACTGGTTGAGCACGGGAAGGCGGCCGATGAGGTGGTTATTGCGACCAGTGCGCAGAAACGTCAGACCCTCGGCCTCTTCGGCACCGTCCAGTTCGGATCCCTGTTTACCCCCGGTCAGCTGGACCGTTTCCCAGCCAAGCCGGTGCTGTTCCCGCAGAATCGATAGCGTGCGGAAACTGTAGCCGCTGTGGATCGGTACCGAATGGTCAAGAATGTGGAGTATGCGCACGTCACTTCCGTCCGCGGCGGTCAAGGCTGGCGGAGGGGCGACGCGAGTCGCGATCCGTCTCGGTGCGCATAGATATGCTTTCGCTGTCGCAGCTAAACTCGCCCCCACAAGTCGGGGCGTCGATTATGGTTCGGAAGATTTCCAGCTGCCCGGCCGTCGT
>CAZYIP010000283.1:0-2125 GCA_964646895.1 uncultured Salinisphaerales bacterium
GTCTGGCGCACGGCGTTCAGCGAGGAGGAGGCCATCGACAGCATTTTCGTGCGCATGATCGTCGACGGCGTCGAGGGTTGGGGCGAGACTGCGCCCTACAAGCTGCCGCAGTACTCGGCGGAATGGGCCGGCGGGGCTTTTGCCCTGCTGCGCGATGCGCTGGCGCCGCGGCTGGTGGGACGTGGCGTCCACGACGGCACCGAGTTGCAGGCATTGCTCAGGCCGTTCAAGGGCAATCCCTTTGCCAAGGCTGGACTGGACAACGCCTGGTGGGATGCGGTGGCGCGGGGGGAGGGTCAGCCGCTGTGGCGTCTGATCGGCGGCGCTGGCCCGACCATCGAGGTCGGTGCCGACATCGCGGTGATGGAGAACCTTGACGATCTGGTGGCAGCCGTGGGCAGGGCGCAGGAGGCCGGTTTCCAGCGCACGAAGCTCAAGTTCCGCCCCGGCTGGGGGCTGAACATGGTCGAGCGGGTGCGCGCGGCGTTTCCCGATGCGGTCATTCACGTGGATTGCAACAGCGGCTTCACCCTGGATGACCTGCCCATGTTTCGCGAACTGGATCACTTCGGCCTGGCGATGATCGAGCAGCCGCTGGCGCATGACGATCTGATCGACCACGCAAAGCTGCAGGCCGAGCTGCAGACGCCGCTCTGTCTCGACGAGAGCATCATTTCCGTGGATCGCGCGCGCAAGGCCATCGATATCGGTGCTTGCGGCTGGATCAATCTCAAGCCCGGTCGTGTCGGCGGGCTTACCAACGCGATCGCCATCCATGACTACTGCGCATCACGCGGGCTGCCCTGCTGGGTCGGCGGCATGCTGGAGTCGGCGGTCGGTCAGGGTCCGGCGCTGGCGCTGTCGTCGCTGGGCAACATACGTTACCCGTGCGACGTGTTTCCGAGCAGCCGCTTTTATGAGGAGGATGTCGCCGAGCCGGCGATCGTGCTCAGCGGCCCTTCGCAGATCACCGCGCCGCAGGCGCCGGGGCATGGTTTCCGCCCGAACATGGAGCGTCTCGCGCGCTGCACCCTGGAGCATGCTGTCGTACGATGATGCGCATGCAAGGGCGAGCCACTATCGCGGTGCTCGGCGTCGGGGGCACCATCGCCATGACCGGTGAGGGCGGCGCGGGAGTGCTGCCGCGCCTCGACGCGGAAGCACTGGTGGCGGCGGTGCCGGCGCTTGCGGAGTTCGCCACGCTGCGCACACATACGATTTCGGCAGCGCCGAGCCCGCATATGGATCTGCGCTCCGTGGTAGCGATTGCCGGAGCGGTATCCGAAGCCATCGATACCGGCGCCGATGGCGTCGTCATCACGCAGGGCACGGATACGATCGAGGAAAGTGCCTTCGCCCTGGATCTGCTGCTGCGGCCGGTGGTTCCGGTGGTGATCACCGGCGCCATGCGCAACCCGGCGCTGCCCGGTGCCGACGGGCCGGCGAACCTGCTCGGTGCGGTGCGCGTCGCCGCGGACGCGGATGCCCGCGGGCTTGGCGTTGTCGTGTTCATGGACGATCACGTGCACGCGGCGCGCCATGTGCGCAAGGTCCACACATCGAGCGCGGCCGCCTTTCAGTCGTGTCCGCTGCTGGGGCAGGTGACGGAATCGCGCCTGGCCCTGTTCGCGCGACCACCTCCGTTGCCGCACGCGGGGTTCGAGCCCGGGGGCACGCCAGCCTCCGTGGCCCTGCTGGCGGCGACCCTGGGTGACGACGGCCGCCTGCTGGACGCGGTCGCCGGTGCCGGTTACGCGGGCGCGGTCATCGCCGGAATGGGCGGCGGCCATGTGCATCCGGCGATGGTGCCGCGGCTGGCGACTCTGGCCGCGCGCATGCCGGTCGTTATGGCCAGCCGCACCGGCGGCGCGACCCTGAAGCAGACTTATGCCTACGAAGGTGGGGAGATCGACCTGGCCGGGCGCGGCCTGATCTTTGCCGGCTGGCTGCCGCCGCTCAAGGCGCGCATCGCGCTTGCCCTGCTGCTCGGAGCGGGCGCCGGCAGCGATACCGTGCGCGCATTCTTCGCCGGATTTGGTGGGGGTTGAAAGCTTTTCGCGGCTAAAGCCGCTCCCACAACTCCGAGGCAGCCACCGCACTTGCGGGAGCGGCGCCCGCCGCGATG
>CAZYIP010000284.1:0-2112 GCA_964646895.1 uncultured Salinisphaerales bacterium
ACGACCTGGGGCGACCAGATCATGATTCGCGTCACCGAGCTGGGGGATACGGAGGTCGCCGCCTCGGTCACGGTGATCGTCGCGGTCTACATGCTGTCGCGCCGCGCCTGGCGCGCCGCCGCCTACTGGGTCATCGCGGTCGTCTTCGCCACCGTATTCGCCGCCACCATGAAGGTATTGCTGCAGATACCGAGGCCGGAAGCCCTGTACACCGGCTGGAGTACCTACTCGTTCCCCAGCAGCCACGCGACGATCAACACCACCCTGTACGGGTTCGCCGCGTTGCTGATCGGCCGCGAACTGGCACCCCGCTACCGGGGTACGCTGATCGCGGTCACGGCAGTGTGGATCGGTGCCGTCGACTTCTCGCGCCTCTACCTGGGCGCACACTGGCTTTCCGACGTGGTCGCCGGGATTGCCTTTGCCGCCGCCTGGATCGCCCTGCTCGGCATCGCCTATCTGCGCCGGTCGCCGCCCGATGTTGGCGCACGCGGGATGATTGCGTTTCTGCTGATCAGCCTCGCCGCCTGCGGGGGCTATCATGTGGCGACGACATTCGCCTCCGATACCGAGCGTTATGCGGTCGGGCAAAAAACCCGCGTGCTGCCGGCGGATCAATGGTGGCTGGACGAATGGCGAACCCTGCCGCCGCGGCGGCTCGACCTCACCGGCGCGTTTGCGGAGCCCATCCGGCTGCAGTGGGGCGGGCTGCTGGTAAACCTCCAGGAACAGCTCGTCGCCCACGGCTGGCGGACGCCGACGCCATGGACCATGACTTCGGCCCTTGCGTGGTTCATGCCGTCACCCAATCCGCACGACCTGCCGGTCCTGCCGCGCCTGAACGACGGTCGCCCGGCCGCCATGGTCATGGTGCACGATGCGCCGCCGGATGAGGAAGGCCGCCCCCGGCGCATTGTCCTGCGCCTCTGGCGCTCCCACGCGGAAATCCGCATCGCGACGCAAACCACCGTGCCGATCTGGCTCGGCACCGTGGCGGAACAGCATGTCATCCGGCCCCTGTCGTTCATGACCCTGACCCAGGAGCAGGCCAATGCACTGCCGGCGCAGCAGGTGCTTGCGAATTCGCTGAGCCCGTCCAAGACCGTACGCCGCGCGGCGGATGTGGCAAAGGAGCGCGACCACTGGAATGGCAGCGTCATTCTGGCCTATGCGAGCGACCTGGAAATTGAGCCGCCTGCGGGAGTGAAACCGCCCGCGCCGGCTACAGATCACCCCCAGCCTGGACCAGTCGATCGAACTCACGGGACAGCAGTGCTAGGCGCGCCTCCTTGACCAATGGCACGCGGCGGCGCCAGCGCCGCACCTCGCTCAGGTCGATGTCGGCGGTGACCAGGGCCTCGCGCAGCGCGGGTGCCTCGGCGATGATGTTGCCGTCCGGGCTCACGATATGGGAACGCCCCCAGAACTCGAAGTCGTTCTCGCGCCCGACCCGATTGACGAACACGACGAAGCTCTCGAACATGCGCCCGTAGAAGCGGGTGATTCCGTGCCAGTACTCGACGTTGTCGACGCTGGCGGGAAAGCGGCTGTCGGCGCTGTTGGTCGGGATCAGCAACAGCTCGGCGCCGTCCTGCACGGCGAGAAACGGCAGCACCGGCTGCCAGGCATCGTTGCAGACCATCATCGCCATGGAGCCCAGCCCGGAGCGGAACGCGCGCATGCTCTGCCCCGGGCTGAAATGCTTGCGTTCCTCGAAAGCGCCATAGGTCGGCAGATACAGCTTGCGATGCACGTGCAGCAGCTGGCTACCCTCGAAGTAAGCCGCGCTGTTATAGGTGCGTAACCCGCCATCCTCGTGAAAACCGAACACCAGCCCCATCCCGCCCGCCTCCGCGAGCAGTGGCTGCAGGCGCGGATCAGCCGGGGAGAGGGATATTTCATCACTGATCTGCCCGAGTGAATAGCCGGTGACGCACAGCTCGGGAAAAACCAGGAGATCCACATCCTGCTCGCGCGCCCGACGCACGAAGTCACGCATCGTGCCGAGATTGTGCTCGACCTCACCGAGGACGCAGTCCATTTGTGCCAGACCTATGCGCATGCAAATTCCCGACCTGATTGCCCAATAACAAGGGGACTGCCGAAAGCAGG
>CAZYIP010000285.1:0-2012 GCA_964646895.1 uncultured Salinisphaerales bacterium
ACGCAAATCGACCACACTCATGTGTGAAACGTCGAAAATACCGGCATCCTCGCGCACCTGACGGTGCTCGTCGATCTGTGAA
This sequence comes from uncultured Salinisphaerales bacterium, assembly GCA_964646895.1. Classification (GTDB taxonomy): domain Bacteria; phylum Pseudomonadota; class Gammaproteobacteria; order Nevskiales; family CAZYIP01; genus CAZYIP01. Next base: position 83 of record CAZYIP010000285.1, read on the forward strand.
CCGTAGTGCAGCGGCATGTCCCAGCCGGCGAAATCCACCATGCGGGCACCCGCTTCCACATGCAGCGGGTATAAAGCGGTTCGTTTACCCATAACTCCTCCCGTGACACCAGGGCCTGTGCACAATCACCCGTGAGGCCGCGCGGGCAATTGTGAACAGGCCCTAAAAAAAGGGCGGCAGACCCAACTACGGGTCTACCGCCCCTCTGTCCGGTAACCTGAGAGATAGACGCGCCGCAACAGCGCGTTTCTGCCCCTTCGGTGGATCGCTGCCGGTCTGTCGGCGCGATCGCTCTCCAGAGTACGCGGAAATCGCTGCACGACGGGCAGTGTCTGCCCCGGTCGTTCAGCGATTCCTGAAGACGTCGCGCGGTCCCTTTGCCTGAGCGATTCCGGGCGGAGTTGCGCCTTCGGCGGCATCCGCTGCCATCGGCAGGGATGCTCTCTCCCACGCGAGTCTCGTTTTTACAGCATTGAATCCGCTCCACGCCTGCCAGCATGTGAGGCATCTGCGCAGACGAATCGGCAGTATAGCATAGCGTTTTGCGAACGCACCGCCTTGCGAGCGCCGGGTTCGTCATCGCGTGTAACGGGCGGCCCTTTGGATAAGGCGAAATGAAAAAACGCCTTGTTACCCGGCCGCGGCAGGTGTGCGGAAATAGCTGCGCGCATACCCCGCCATATAGGCCGATCCGGTAGCGCACAGGGTATCGGCGGGAGACAGGTCCGCAAATGCCATGGCCAGAGCGGCCGCCGGATCGGGCACGACGCGCACGGTGGCGACAAGCCCGCGCGCGGCGATACCCCGGGCGAGCACGGCAGGTTCCGCCGAACGTCCGGAGTGCGGCTGGGTCACGATCACGCAGTCCGCAAGCTGAAGCAGGGGTGCCGCCAGGCGCGACAGATCCCGTCCCGCCGAGGCCGACAGCACCAGCACCAGGCGTCCGCGGATGCGCGGGCACAGGAACTGGTGCAAGGCCGCGATCGAGGCACGGGTATGGGCGGCATCGGCGATCACCAGAGGCTCCCGGACCAGGATTTCCAGGCGTCCGGGCAACTCCAGCCGGTCGAACGCGAGCGCCGCGGCAGCAGGCAGATCCGTCACACAGGTCAGATGACGGGCACAGGCCAGCGCAATGCCGGCACACTGAGCGAGGGCGCGGCTGCGCGCCGGCAGGGGCACATCGATACGATAACAATCATCGCGGTAAAGTACGCGTGCCTGATCTTCGCGGGCCAGACGCAAATGATAGGCGGCCCCGGCGCGAAAAACGGGCGCACCGACGCCTCTGGCCACCCGTTCTATCTCCGCCCGCGCCACCGGTGGCACCCGGCCCAGCACCAGGGGAACCCCGGGTCGCGCCACACCGGCCTTGTCATAAGCGATATCCCGCAGGTGCGGGCCGAGAAATTCCACATGCTCCCGCTCCACGCTGGTAATCGCGGCAACCGCCGGCTCGACGACGGCGGTTGCGTCAAAACGCGCGCCGACGCCGGCTTCGATCACCGCCTGATCGACTCCGGCATCGGCAAACAGACGCAGGGCGGCGACCAGCAGCACTTCAAAGAAACTCGGGCCATTGATGTCGTCGCGCCGGTGCAGGGCCGCGATCCGCGGCTGCAAGATCTGCAACACTGCCGCCAGGGTTGCATCATCGACCTCGCTGCCATCGATGCGTATACGTTCATTCCAGCGCTGCAGGTGCGGCGAGAGAAACACGCCGGTGGAACAGCCGGCGGCACGCAACAGGGACTCCAGCATCAGCGCGCTGCTGCCCTTGCCCTTGGAGCCCGCAATATGCACGACACGCAGGCGCCGTTGCGGCAGTCCCGCGCTTTCGAGCAGTGCATGCAAGCCGCTGCGTCCGGCATGGCGCGGGTAGCGGTGAGGGCGCCGTGCCAGCGCGTCGAGGTAACGGGTGGGATTCAAG
>CAZYIP010000286.1:0-2008 GCA_964646895.1 uncultured Salinisphaerales bacterium
CGCGGCCCCGTGGGTGATTGTGAACAGGCCCTAGAGACGAGAGCCGCCGTCGATGTGAAGAACCGCGCCGTTCATGTAGCGGTTGGTCATCAGGAACAGCACTGCAGCAGCGGCCTCATTGGCGCTGCCCCATCGATGGAGCGGGTGGCTCTCGGCTACCATGCGCATATAAGCGTTGCGTTGATCGCCCATCGCTTTGCCGATCAGCGGCGTATCGATGGGGCCTGGCGAAAGTGTGTTTACCCGGCGCGGTGCCAGTTCCAGCGCAAGGCCGCGCGCCAGCACTTCCAGCGCCGCGCAGGCACTGGCGATGATCGCCGTGCCATTGCCGTCAGGGCGATGAGTCAGCGCGCCTGACACCAGCGTGATCGAGGCATCCGCTGCCAGCCTTTCGCCAAGCGTGCGCAGAATATGTACGGCCGACCAGATGCGTTCGTCATAGGCGCGCCGGAGCAAGCTGATGTCAGCCTCCATGACCTTGCCGATGGTCAGTGCGCCCGCCAAAAGCACCAGATGATCGACACGTTCAATCGCCGACAGGCCTTGCCGGATCGCTTCGGGATCACTGATCTCGGCTGCGAACGAACCTGCAAACCCGTGAGTATGGGCGACGTGTGCTGCTCGGTCGTGGTCGCGCCCGGCGACAGTGACAGCGGCGCCGGACGCTTTGGCAGCCACCGCTGTGGCCAAGCCTATGCCGGATGTGCCTCCAAAGATCAGGACGGATTTTTCAGCCAGGGATGGGGCTGCACCAGGCGCTTCTGCAAAGACTCTGTTTTCCAGCACGGTTTTCTCCGATTTCCAGGCCGGGTGGCCGCTGTGAAATCAAGATAGCAATTGTCCTCAAGATTGATAATACCGGCGCATGTCGTTATAAATTTGCCATGGTGGAACAAATCGGCATCGACAGACTAACGGGGCTAATCGCTTTTTCGCGGGCGGCCTCACTCGGAAGTTACACGGCTGCTGCGCGCGCGCTGTCGGTTTCGCCCTCAGCGGTCAGCAAGAGCATTCAGCGACTTGAAGAACGGCTGGGCGTGAAGCTCTTCGCTCGCACCACGCGTTCGCTGACCTTGACACCCGAAGGGCGCGTTCTGCACGACCGAGCGATCCGGCTGTTGCGTGACGCCGAGGAGATTGAGCAGGCCGCCGCAACCATGCGTGGAGAGCCCTCAGGGCCGATCAAACTTGCTGCCCCCGTTCCAATCGCGTTGCACATCCTTGCGCCAAAGTTGGCCTTGTTCCGCGAGCGCTACCCCAAGGTCACTATCGACCTGCGGGTCAGCGATACGATGAGCGACCTCATACAGGAAGGTATCGACGTCGCGATCCGGATTGGCAACCCGGAAGATTCACGACTTATCGCGCGCAGGCTGGGTCCAAATAAAGCTGGTGCCTTCGCCTCGCCTGCCTACCTGGCAAAGCGCGGTGTGCCGTGCCGGATCGAAGACCTGGAGGAGCATGACTGCGTCAACATCCGGCACTACAACTCCGGACAGTTGTTACGCTGGCCGTTTCGGGTGGGAAACCGAACAGTGGAAATTTTGCCCACTGCCGGCGTCGTCGTTGACAATTCCGATGCTGTGACTGTCGCTGTTGCTGGCGGCGCAGGTATCGGCCTTTCTCCGACCTATGTCGCCGCATCATATGTTGCTCGGGGGGAGCTGGTGCCGGTTCTGACGCAGTATTGGGCGGAGCGGCATAGCATTACCGCGCTTTGGTCGGAAAGTCGCCGCGGCAACCCGAATGTAAAAGCCTTCGTCGCCTTTTTACAGGAGATCTTTCCAAATCCAGCGCCGTGGGATCAGGTTCAGATGCAACAATCCGCACAGCAGACTGCTGGAGCTTCGCGACCGAAAACAAAGCGTCGGCGTAGCAGCTAAAAATTACATAGCTGGGGTCGGACCAATCTAACCCTTTGATCCGCGACGAAATAGGGCTAGATTAAGGCTTCAATAACGGCTTAAGTGGCCAGTTTTCATGCTCAAAACGTCGTTCTAAGGAGAGA
>CAZYIP010000287.1:0-1928 GCA_964646895.1 uncultured Salinisphaerales bacterium
CCCTGGAGTTCAAGGGTCGGATGATGACCCTGACCGTACTCAAGGTGGGTTCTTCCGACCGCGACGCCCTCGAAGCGGCACTTGCCGCGCAACTCGAACGTACGCCGGACTTTTTTCGCAACCTGCCCGTATTGATCGAGTCCACGGTCGAGGATCTCGACCTGGGCCATCTCGTGGCCTTGCTGCGCGGCCGTGATCTGGTACCGGTCGCCTTGTACCGCCCCCCTGGCAGCCTCGCCGACGGTGCCGGGCAGCACGGCCTGGGCGTGATCACGGATGCACGCGCCCCGCGCGCCGCCTCATCGCCGGCGCAGCGCACGCAGGAGCACCGATCCACGCGCATTCTCACCCAGCCGGTGCGTTCCGGGCAGCAGGTTTATGCGCGCGGCTCCGACCTGATCGTCGTCAACACGGTCAGCCATGGGGCGGAGGTGCTGGCCGATGGCTGCATCCACGTCTATGGCCCCCTGCGCGGTCGCGCCCTGGCCGGCGCCCAGGGGGACGAAACGGCGCGTATCTTTTGTCAGGAGCTGGATGCGGAGCTGGTCGCGGTCGCCGGGCGCTATCGGGTGGCCGAGGATCTGGGCGAGAACGAGCGCGGCCGCCGTGTGCAGATCGAGCTCAGGGACGAATCGCTGATCATTTCTCCCCTCAACTAGAGGTAAAACGGTGGCAAGAATAATCGTAGTCACTTCCGGCAAGGGGGGCGTTGGCAAGACGACCACCAGCGCCTCGTTCGCAACCGGACTCGCGCAGCACGGGCACAAGACGGCCGTCATCGACTTCGACGTCGGGCTTCGCAATCTCGATCTCATCATGGGCTGCGAGCGCCGGGTCGTGTTCGACTTCGTCAACGTGATCAATCAGGAGGCCAGCCTCAAGCAGGCGCTGATTCGCGACAAGCGGGTGGATAACCTGTACATCCTCGCGGCCTCGCAAACGCGCGACAAGGACGCCCTGACCCAGGACGGCGTGACCCGGGTGCTGGAGGAACTGGCGCAGGATTTCGACTATATTGTGTGCGACTCGCCGGCCGGCATCGAAAAGGGCGCTCTGATGGCCATGTACTTCGCGGATGACGCCCTGATAGTCACCAACCCCGAGGTGTCGTCAGTGCGGGATTCCGACCGTGTGCTGGGTATCCTGTCCAGCCGTACACGCCGCGCGGAGAACGGCGATGACCCGGTGCGCGAGCATCTGGTGGTCACGCGCTACGCACCGCAGCGGGTGCACGAGGGCGAAATGCTGTCGCTGGAAGACATCGGCGAGATTCTGGCGATCCCCCTGTTGGGCGCGATTCCCGAGTCGGAGAGCGTGTTGCAGTCGTCCAATGCGGGCCTGCCGGTGATTCTGGAAAAGAACACCGAGGCCGGCGCGGCCTATGCGGATACGGTGGGCCGCTTTCTGGGCGAGGATCTGCCGCACCGTTTCATCGAATATCAGAAAAAGGGCTTCTTCGGGCGCCTGTTCGGAGGTTGACATGGGTCTGCTCAGTCTTTTTCGCTCCTCGAACAAGGAACCGTCGGCGGCGCTCGCCAAGGAGCGCCTGCAGGTCATCGTTGCGCACCAGCGCAGCCACCGCGACAGCCGCCTGGATTATCTGCCGCAGTTGCAGCGCGATCTGCTCGAAGTGATCCGGCGTTACGTCAAGGTGCACGACGACGCCGTCAGGCTGGAAGTGGAACGTGATGGCGATCTCGAAGTGCTGGAGCTGAACATCACCCTGCCGGAGAGCCGGCATGCGAATACGCTGGGGTAGCGGTGGCGGGATTCTGCTGACCCCGTGCTTGCGGCAATCGCGGCTTGCGCCGCTCCCACGCTACAGCCACCGCCGCTGTTTGATGTGGCGTGGGAGCGGTGCAAGCCGCGATTGGACAGCACGCAGTAATCGCGACTGAAGTCGCTCCCACGATGCTGTATCTTTTGCG
>CAZYIP010000288.1:0-1908 GCA_964646895.1 uncultured Salinisphaerales bacterium
ACCAGCAGGTAGCACGGTTTCTGCCAGCCGAACACGTTGCGGCAGGGCATGCTCCATGCGCTGCACTGGTAGCCCTGGTTGCCGCACACGAAGTCCAGGAACAGGCCGGAGTGCGACAGCGGCCAGCGGCTGTGCTTTTCCTTTCTGTTTCGGAAGATACCGCGAAACAGCTCCTTCGACTCGCGGCGGCCCATGAACACGTCCTGGCGCGGCGCGTGCTCGTAGTGGTAGCCGGGGGACACGGTGATGCCGTCCACCTTCAGATCATTGGTGGCAAAGTCGAAGAACTCGGCCACCTCGTCCGGCTTCGCCGTGGTGAACAGGGTGGTGTTGATGTTGACGCGAAAGCCGCGTCGCTTGGCTTCGCGGATGGCCGACACCGCGGTATCGAAGACACCCTCGCGGTCGACGCTTTCGTCGTGGCTTTCGCGCATGCCGTCCAGGTGTATGGAGAACGTGAGATGCGGCGAAGGCGTGAAGAGGTCGAGCTTTTTTTCCAGCAAAATGGCGTTGGTGCACAGGTACACATACTTGCCGCGTGCGATGAATCCTTCCACGATTTCCTTGATGTCGTGGTGGATCAGCGGCTCACCACCGGCCAGCGATACCATCGGCGCGCCGCATTCGTCCACTGCCTGCATGCAGTCCTCGACCGAGAGGCGCTTCTTGAGGATGTGCGACTCGTAGTCGATCTTGCCGCAGCCCGGGCAGGCGAGATTGCACTGGAACAGCGGTTCCAGCATCAGCGTCAGCGGGTAGCGTTTTACGCCGTGGAGCTTCTTGTTGAGAATGTAGGATGCAACCTTCAGTTGCTGGCGGATGGGGATGGCCATGATTCTTGCTCTCCCGTTGCTTCGACAACGTGTGTAACCATTGTCCCTCAGTAAATGACATTCAGAAAGGCTTCGCCAGGTCAGGGACTCAAACCGATGACAAACCGAATCGAGCCGGAACGGCCACGTCGGCTGGGCCGTTCGCGCGCCTACACGGTCGGCGATCTTCCCGAACGTCTGCGCCATTGGCATGCGCCGCGCATCAATCGCTGGGAACGGTTACATGTGACGGCCGGCACGCTGGGCATCGCGTGTTTGGAGGCAGCCGGCGTGATGACTGCGGTGCTGGTCGCGGGCGATAAGCGCTGGTTCGCGCCGGGCATGCGCTGGCGCGTTACGGACATGAATGCAGACAGCCGCTTCGAACTCGAAGTTCACGCTGACTGGAAAGGCCAGGCCGAGGCGCCGCAGCAATTGCGTACCGAACTGCTGACGGAAGCCCGGCGGGTGACGGCATCCGATGTGCGCGCTTTTGACGCACTCGTACACTCGCTGCCGGCAGGCGAGCGGCGCATCGTCGAAGGACGCTTCGATATGGGGGAGCTGACCGGGGCATTGTTCGATACCCGCACGTTGTCCTGGCATCCACTGGATTGCAGTGCCGGATACTTTACCGCGCTTATCGCGCGCAGCAGGCAGCCCTTCGATCTTGCGGCTTACCTGGGTCGTGACCATGCCGTGATCGAAGCGGCCCTCGGCGGCGCCTTGTCCGGTGATGCCGAGAGCGATCGCTGGCTGCGGGCAACACTCGAACGACATCTGCATATTGAAGAGGATCTGCTCTTTCCGGCGTATATCGAGGTGGGCGGGCTCGAAGCCTGGGTGGACGGGCTGAAAAGAGAACACGGGTACTTGCGCCAGTATCTCAATGAACTGGACCAGCCGGGCAGCCGACGCAAATTCCTGCGACTGTTGGATGGTCACGACGAAAAGGAGGAGCGCGTTGTTTATCCCGACATTCTTGCACGCCTCGGGGCGCGCGCCGAGGCCGTGCTCATGGCGGCAATGGGCTCGCCGGTGCGACATTCCAATTCTGAGCGGACGTAGGGTTGGTTCTTTGGATGCTCAGCGCGCA
>CAZYIP010000289.1:0-1902 GCA_964646895.1 uncultured Salinisphaerales bacterium
GCGCCAGCCTCGATCTTGCGCCGCAGATTGTCGATGTCGGCATCCGGGTGTTCGGCCTGCGGGTGATATTCCGGGTAGGCCGCCACTTCCAGATGAAAATGGTCGCCGCTGTGCGCGCGGATGAAGGTGACCAGATCGGCTGCGTAGCGGAATTTGCCCGCCTCGCGCTGCTCCGGCGGCAGATCGCCGCGCAGGATGATCATGCGGCGCACCCCGGCCGCCATGTAGGAATCCAGCGCAGCAGCCACGTTGTCGCAGGTGGCGCCGATGCAGGACAGATGCGGCGCCACGTCCGCACCGGTGGCGCGGCGCACGCTCATCACCGTCTCGCGGGTGCCGGTGCGTTCAGAGCCGGCGGCGCCGAAGGTAACGGAAAAGAAGTGCGGCTCCAGGCCGGCCAGGGATTTGACCGCCCGGCGCAGGCCCATCGTGGCCTTGTCGGTGCGCGGCGGAAACAACTCGAAGCTGTAGACCCCGGGTTTGTGCTTCACGGTACGCTCCTTGCTGCGTCGATCGCCATATCAGGAATGACGTTACGCGGTGGTGCCACTCCAGTCGCGGCTCGCGCCGCTCCCACGCACCTGCGGTAATCGCGGGGGCGGCGGGAGCCGCGATCAGGGCTGTCGCTGCTTCGCCATTCGATTCTAATAACGATAGCTGTCCGGCTTGTAGGGCCCGTCGACCGGTACGCCAATGTAGCTGGCCTGCTCCGCGGTCAGACGCGTCAGCTTCACGCCGATGCGCCCCAGGTGCAGGCGTGCGACCTTTTCGTCCAGGTGCTTGGGCAGTACGTACACCTTGTTCTCGTATTTGCCGGGGTTGTTCCACAGCTCCATCTGGGCGAGCACCTGATTGGTGAACGAGTTGGACATCACGAAACTGGGGTGCCCGGTCGCACAACCCAGGTTCACCAGCCGGCCCTCGGCCAGCAGGATGATGCGCTTGCCGTCCGGGAACTCGATATGGTCCACCTGCGGCTTGATGTTGTCCCAGGTGTAGGCGCGCAGGCTGGCGACATCGATCTCGCTGTCGAAGTGGCCGATGTTGCACACGATGGCCTGGTTTTTCATGGCCCGCATGTGCTCGTGGTTGATGACGTGGTAATTGCCGGTGGCGGTCACGAAAATGTCGCCCACCGCGGCGGCGTCTTCCATGGTCACGACGCGGAAGCCTTCCATCGCCGCCTGCAGCGCGATGATCGGGTCGATCTCCGTGATCCACACGCTGGCGCCGAGTGAACGCAGGCTCTGGGCGCAACCCTTGCCCACGTCGCCATAGCCGCAGACCACGGCGATCTTGCCCGCGATCATCACGTCGGTGGCGCGCTTGATGCCGTCCACCAGGGATTCGCGGCAGCCGTACAGGTTGTCGAACTTGGACTTGGTGACCGAGTCGTTGACGTTGATGGCCGGCGTCTTGAGCGTGCCTGCCTTCTCCATTTCGTACAGACGGTGGACCCCGGTGGTTGTCTCTTCCGACAGTCCGCGCAGGTCCGAGAACAGGTGGGGGTGCTTTTCGTGCACCACCGCGGTCAGGTCGCCGCCGTCGTCGAGCAGCAGGTTGGGCTGCCAGCCGTCGGGGCCGTTGACGGTCTGTTCGATGCACCAGTCGTATTCGGCTTCGGTCTCGCCCTTCCAGGCGAACACCGGAATGCCGGAAGCGGCAATCGCCGCCGCAGCGTGATCCTGGGTGGAGAAGATGTTGCACGACGACCAGCGTATCTCGGCGCCGAGCTCGGCCAGGGTCTCGATCAGCACCGCGGTCTGGATGGTCATGTGCAGGCACCCGGCGATGCGCGCGCCTGCGAGCGGCTTGCTCGCGCCATATTCCTCGCGCAGCGCCATCAGCCCCGGCATTTCGGTTTCCGCAATGGCGATCTCCTTGCGACCCCAGCCGGCGAGC
>CAZYIP010000290.1:0-1891 GCA_964646895.1 uncultured Salinisphaerales bacterium
CGCGCATCACCAAGATCGGTCGTCCAGTCGAGCCCGACTGCGTCGCAACCGCTGTCGACGATTGCCTCTATCCAGGGGCCGCCGCCTTTGGTAAACAGGATGACCGGTATCCGTCGGCCTTCGGCCTCGCGCGTGAGCCCGGCGACGATGCGCGTCATGGGAGCCAGTGAAAAACGGCGATAGGTGGCCGGGGTGAGGGTGCCGCCCCAGGTGTCGAAAATCTGGATCGCCTGGGCTCCAGCGTCGATCTGGGCGTTGAGGTAGTCCGTGGTCGCCCGCACCAGCACATCGAGCAGGTGCTCCAGCGTGTCCGGGTCGTCGACCATGAGCGCCTTGATATGCGGAAAGCTGCGGCTGGCACCGCCCTCGATCATGTAGGTGGCGAGCGTCCAGGGGCTGCCGGCAAAACCGATCAGGGGTACGCGGCCCGCCAGCTCGCGACGAATCAGGTGCACCGCATCCATGACGTAGCGCAGTTCGTCTCGTGGATCCGGTGCGCCCGTGCGCAGGATATCCTCGCGCCGGCGCAGGGGTCGCTCGAAGCGCGGGCCTTCGCCTTCGACGAAATGCAGCCCCAGGCCCATCGCTTCCGGTATGGTCAGTATGTCGGAAAACAGAATTGCCGCGTCCAGCGGGAAGCGCTCCAGCGGCTGCAGGGTTACCTCGCAGGCGAGTTCGGGAGTCTGGCACAGTGTCAGGAAGTTGCCGGCGCGCGCGCGTGTGGCCCGATACTCGGGCAAATAGCGTCCCGCCTGGCGCATCATCCATACCGGCGTGCGCTCGACCGGTTGGCGCAGCAGCGCACGCAGAAGGCAGTCGTTGCGCAGCGTGGCCGCGCGGTTGTTATCGGGCGTCATTCCCTGGCTCCTGTTGCATCGGCCAAAATGCGGTGATGATCCACTGTCGTAAATCTTCAGGTGGGGGCGGTTCTGCTGTTGCGGCTGCAGCCGTTCCCACAATTTCTATCCGTGCGTAAACAATCTGCTGTCGGTCACGGGTGCGCGGCGCTTGCAATTTCATCCTGAATGGCGACAGCCGCTGCGCGCGGATCGGCTGCATCGCGAATCGGGCGCCCGACAACGATATGGTCCGCGCCGGCGCGAATCGCCTCGCGCGGTGACATGATCCGTTTCTGGTCGTCCGTTTCCCGGTTCGCCACCGGGCGGATACCCGGAGTGACCACGATCAGCTCCGCTGGCGCGTTCCTCCGCAGTGCGGCTACTTCCAGGCCGGAAGATACCACGCCGTCGCAGCCGGCCGCGAGCGCGCGGCGGGCGCGGGAGAGTACCAGCTGCTGGATGTCGCACCGGAATCCGAGATCGTCCAGGTCGCCCTGGTCCAGACTGGTCAGGGCGGTAACCGCGAGTACCCTGAGGGTGCCGCTTTTGCTGCTCGCGGCCGCTTCCATGATGCCCTGGTTGCCGTGCACGGTGGCAAAATCCACCCCGCGCGCCGACAACCGGGCGATAGCGCGCCCCACTGTGGCGGGCACGTCGAAGAACTTGAGGTCGACGAACACGCGCTTGCCGTCGGCACGCAGTTCATCGATAAAGCCGAAGCAGTTGTCGGCCATGAACAGCTCCATGCCGACCTTGTAGAAGGTCACCGCGTCCCCGAGCTGTTCCACCAGGCTGCGCGCCGCGTCGATTTGCGGCAGGTCGAGGGCGACGATCAGGCGGTCGGCGGAATTCGATCGGCGGAGGTCGGTCGTCACGGCGAAGCGGTCCTTGGTCAGGGTCCGATGGGCGCCATATTAACATGGGCGACAGTGCGGGTTCGGTGACTTTGCAGGAGCGACTTCAGTCGCGACAGGGGCGAAAATCGCGGCTGAAGCCGCTCCCACAAGCGGATGGGAGGAATGGCAGGCGGCTCGACGATATTCTTCCGCAAC
>CAZYIP010000291.1:0-1853 GCA_964646895.1 uncultured Salinisphaerales bacterium
GGCGGATGGCGGCCATTTCGGCAAACTGGTGCTGCGCATGATGGAATGATGAAACCGTGATCATGGCAGCGACGTCAGTCGCAATGTCCGGGCGTCCTGCTCATCCGCCACCGAGCGGTACGGTTTGCAATGTGTTCTCGCTGTTCTGGTTTCCGTCGTGACTGACTTCTGGAGAGGAACCGCCGTTCGCCGGTGTCGGCCGGGTTTGCAGGCCGCCGAATTTCTCGGTGGCGGCGCGGAAGTTGGTGTAGGCGGCGGCAACCTGGTGGTCCAGGCTCTGCGCATAATTGCGCTGGCTCTGCATGTCCGCCCGCTTTTTGGTCGCTTGCTGAATGTAGCGATTGACGTCGATCGTCTGCGCCATTTGCGGGTGCGCGTGCACCAGCGCCTTCGCCTTTTCCGCCTCCACCCGGGCCTGGATTGCGGCAATATGCATTTGCGCAAGATCCTGTTTCGCGCGCGCCCGGTCGCGGATCTTGCGTTTCCATTCCAGGTACTTCTCCGCCACCAGGTAGTCGTTCTCGGCGTCGGTCAGGGCGCGGCTCGCCTTGACCACTTCCTGTTGCGCCTGCGGTATCTCCTGTTGCGCGGATCGTACGCCCTCAAGTTGCGTCTGATCGAGGCCCGCGATTTGCTGGTCGCTGATATCCGGCGGCGGCAGCAGGCTTGCGCAGGCCGAGAGCATGGCAGCGGCGGCGAGCAGAATTATTATTTGAATCGGTTTCATCAATCGCTCGTTCAATAGTGGGAAACACGCGTGGTGCCGTTATAGCTGATCAGGCGCACCCGATCGCCGGCTACGAACGGCTGATCGGCTTTCTGGACAACGGCGACCGTGCGGCCGGTGTCCAGCTTGACGATGATCTGCAGGCCGTTTTGACGGGTGGCACCTTCTTCCGCGGCGGAGCCGGCGATAGCGCCCACCACGGCGCCGGCCGCGGTCGAGAGTGCACGGCCGGTGCCACCGCCGACGCCATGTCCGGCAATACCGCCGATGACTCCGCCAGCGACAGTGCCCGCGCCGCTTTTGGTGCCTTCAATGGTGACGGGTTGGACGTCGACCACCGTGCCCTCATACACTTCCTGCATCGCGCGTGCTTCGTCGCGGTTGTATGCGGCCCCCGACTGGCTGCTCGCGCACGCGCCCAGTACCAGGGTCGCCAGCAGCACAGCGAATATGCATGCCAGATTGCGAACTTGCATAACCATGCCTCCCGCCGGTAACGGCTCAGTTGGTATGGATTATACGCGGGTAATGCAGGAAAGGCCCTCAGGAGATCAGCGAGTTGCCGTCTTCGTCGAAAATGTCGAGCGCATCCACCGGACAGACATCACAGGCATCGATCAACCGCTCGCGGTCGATGTCGGGCGGCGAGTCGCTGGTAAATTCGACCGTCTGTGTCGAGTCGAGAACGAAGACCTCCGGCGCGACATGGGTGCATGAACCGGTGCCAATGCACCTCTCCCGTATGATGCGCACGGTCAGGCCGCTGATTTTTTTGTCCCGAATGTCGCTCACGTTACTCAGAACCTCTCTCGTTTGACAAAACCGGATTATCGAACCACGTCGCTCCGGAAACGTCAATTTTCGGTGTGGCCGCGGCGGGCGATTTCGTTCAGCGGGCAACGGCCGAGGCCGGAAATGTCGCTGCTGTAGATGCCTGGCTGATCGAAGCGGTAGCCCAGTACGTCGATGTCGCGGCGAAAATGGCGCGCGACCAGTTCTGCCGTGCGGTCGTTGTAGTAGTCGCGATAATCGCGCTCGCGATCGCTCGCCTTGCGCTTGTGCGGCAGGGGAGGCGGCGCGATATCGATACGCCGGCAGATCTCGCGGAAGTCATCGGCGAGGTTTT
>CAZYIP010000292.1:0-1830 GCA_964646895.1 uncultured Salinisphaerales bacterium
GGTGAGTGGGGTCAGTTCTCGCATTGTAGCATTCATATCACAACGCTCGGGTTATCCATCCCGACTTAGCATGAATGCTACAATGCGAGAACTGACCCCTTGTTCCTCATACCCACTTGTCGCAATTGCTGTTCACCGGCAATACCGCGTTCAGCAATGAAGTGCTGCGCCAGGTTACCGGTAACCTCCATGATCAGGAAATTTCGCTCGCTGAGCTGAAAGCCGCCGCCGACGAAATCACGCGCTATTATCGCGACCACGGCTATCTGGTGGCGCGTGCCTATATTCCGCGTCAGCGGGTGGAGAACGGCGAGATCACCATTGCTGTCATGGAAGGCATCCTGTCCTCGGTGAAGACAAACAACCACAGCCGTGTATCCGACCGTCAGGTGAACGGCATCCTCGATCACCATCTGGCGACCGGTGAACCACTGCAATCGACCGATGCCAACCGTGCTCTGCTGCTGTTGCAGGACTTGCCGGGGGTCGGTGGAGTACAGGGTAGCCTGCACCCCGGTGACAGTGTGGGCAGCACGGCGCTGGATGTCGACCTGACCCCGGCCGGTCGTGCCAATGGCCACCTTGGTGTGGACAACTATGGCAGTCGGTACACCGGTCATTATCGGCTCACGGGGGCCCTTGATTTGCCCAACCTCGTCGGCATCGGCGATCAACTCGGTCTTCAGGGCGCCATCAGCCAACACGACGGCCTGGACTACGGTCGTCTGAGCTGGGATGCGCCCGTCGCCTATGATGGTGTGCGTGCAGGGGTGGCCGTGAGCAATACAAACTATGAACTGGGCAAGGAATTCAGCGTTCTCGATGCCCATGGCACGGCCACCACCGCCGCTCTTTACGGCAGTTATCCCATCCTTCTGGCCCCTGATCATCATCTTAGCCTGAGTGCCTCTTTGGAGCACCGCAAGTTGAAGGATGTCACGGATGCTCTGAATTGGGACGCGCGCAAACACATCTATGCCGCCGTAATCACCCTGGGAGGCGACTACCACGACAACCTGCTGGGTGGAGGTGCCAATGCCTGGCGGTTGAGCAATACGGTGGGGAAACTCACGCTGGACAATGATGATGCCAAGCTGGGTGACCAGCAGGCCGATACCGCCGGCAGCTACGACAAGGTGCTGCTCAGCGTTACCCGCTTGCAGCGGTTGCCCTGGCGCTTCAGTCTTTACCTGACCGGCAGTGTCCAATGGGCCAGCAAAAACCTGGATTCGTCCGAGAAGTTTTTCCTGGGTGGAGCCAATGGCGTACGCGCCTATCCCCAGGGCGAGGCTTCCGGGGATGAAGGCTGGCTGGTCACCGCCGAGCTACGCTACCGTGTGATGACCGGGTTGCGGGTCAAAGTGTTCCACGACGAAGGCGGAGTGACCATCAATCGACACGATTATCAGCCGGACAGCAACCACAGGCATCTGGCCGGCACCGGCATCGGCCTGGACGCCTTCTGGCATCGACTCACACTGGGAGCGACCGTCGCCTGGCGCAACACCGGTAAACCCTTGTCCGATGAAGATGAAAATCCCCGGTTCTGGTTCCGGACCGCATATCATTTTTGATTGCCCGCTGCCCCAGCCGGATCCGTCCGAGGCGCGGAGCAGGGCTCCCGGCGCAGCCGGGATGCGACCGCCGGTGGGCGGACTGAGCCCCGAGGCCACCACTCGGCCGGTTCGCCCCACCGAGGGTCGCACCCCACGGCTGCGCCGCGGGGCCCCGCTCCGCCTCTCGGGGCGATGGTGGCGTCCAAAATGCGGCCCCGTGGGCGAAGTATTTTCCAATCCGAAGATGAGTCTAAAGGACGGTGATTGAGTCAGC
>CAZYIP010000293.1:0-1797 GCA_964646895.1 uncultured Salinisphaerales bacterium
TAAAAGCGGCCGCGGCGGGTTGGCGTACGTCCCTGTGCCCCGGTGCGGAGGCTGTTGCGCTTTTGCCAGCGCGTGTCATTGTTCAGGTGCCGCGCGAGCGGGCTTGAGCGCAGGGATGGCCGTGCGCAACACCGCAAGCACCGGAAATCCGGGTACACGCTGCCAGCGCGCGAATGGGGGTTGTTATCGTGCTTCACCCGAGTCGCATTACCTCGGCGGCGCGACGGCAGGGTTGCCGCCGACCTTGCTGTTCTCGTTATTCTTTCTCTCGCGCGATTTTATATGAGAAGCCTGAACGCATCAATAAAACTCGAACAGGTGCGACGGGCACCCACCACGAGGGTCGGGAGTCAAGGCGAAGCACGCACGCAACGCCTGGGCGAGCCGCCTGCCGGTCCCGACTTTGCCATACCGAATCGCGACGTGACGACGAGGTCGCAACAGGATCACGCAGCCGATTTGCATTGCTTTATGGATGAGGACACGCTTATATGCCTATGCGGCGAACGGAACACACATCCCCTCGACAGCACCAGCACCATGCCATGAAGATCAGAGATATCGACCACGTCGTCATCCGGGTCCGGGACATGGACCTCATGCTGCGTTTTTACCGTGACGTGCTCGGCTGCCCGGTGGAGAAGGAGCAGCCCGGCGTGGGCCTGGTCCAGTTGCGCGCCGGGCGTTCGCTGATCGATCTGATCGCGGCGGCGGGCGACCCCGGCGCCAAGGGACGCAACATGGACCATTTCTGTGTCCGCATCGAGCCATGGGACGAGGCGGAGATCCGGGCGCACCTGAAGCACCACGGCATCACCGCCGGCGAGACACGACGCCGCTACGGCGCCGAAGGTGCGGGCCCTTCCATTTACATAGACGATCCGGAAGGCAATACCGTGGAGTTGAAGGGCCCGCCGGCCGCAGCGGAGTAGTTTGAAATACGCCGGCAGCGGACATGTCCAGCCGGATCGCCCGCCTGCGGCCCGCAGGCGGGCGGGACGCCCGCGCTCCATCCGGAGAAGCACTGTCATGAACCCCCGCCACCTTATACGCCCGCACACCGCGACCCTGCTCGGGCTATGCCTCCTGCTCGGCGCTTGTGCCAGCCTCCGGGATAGCGGTCAGGGTGTTGCCGAGACTCCTCCACGGCAGGTGCCGGTAGTACTGACGCAACCACCGCTGACGCCCATGCGGGCCCGGACCTACACCGATCGGTGGCAGCGGGAAACCTATGCACTGTATGCCGGCGCGCACGGCGCCCGCGCCGAGCTGATTTACGCCGAGGCAACGGCAACGGACACCGCTCTGGAATATCCGCGCTATGGGCTGCGCAAGCTGACCGAAAGCTGGCGCCTCAACCGCGACGGCCTCACCCACTGGGGGCCGACCCGCCATCTGCAGAGCGGGCCGCGGACTGTCTTCTATGCCCCCTTCCGTCCTGCCGGAGCCGACAGGCAATGTGTCGCTTTCGGCTCCGACTGGGAGCTGACGCCGGACGACCCGAGGCAACGCCCGGGCAAGGCGTTGTTCGGCTACTACTGCCCTGCCCCGGGACAGCCGCTCGGCATGCGGGCGATCAGGAAACTGCTGGAAGGCATCCATGTCGGCGCGACGCCCGAAGAAGCAGAAGGCACGCCAGTGGCCACTTCTCCAGACCCCGGCCCTGGCGCTACCGGCAACCCCCGCTTCCCATTCGCGTTCGCGCAACACTACAACGTCGACGGGAGCGCGCCATTTCCCTAGGGGAACAGCCCCGAAAGCCCGCGCGCCCCAAAAAAATGTGGAAAAACCTGCCTC
>CAZYIP010000294.1:0-1761 GCA_964646895.1 uncultured Salinisphaerales bacterium
GTTGTGGGAGCGGCTTCAGCCGCGATTACCTACCCAGGCTGTCCCGCCTTTGCCAGCGCACCCAGCGAGCGCCCCGGCGCGATCGCGTCCGGGTCCAGGCGAATCTCGATCAACGCCGGACCCGGAGCCGCGTGGGCGCGTTCGAACGCCTCCGCAAAATCCGCCGTCGTCGTGACCGTTTCGCCATGCGCGCCATAGGCGCGGGCCAGGGTGGCGAAGTTCGGGTTGACCAGCTCGGTGTTCTTGACCCGTCCCGGATAGTGCATTTCCTGATGCATGCGGATCGTGCCGTAAAGGCCGTTGTTGATCACGATGATCACCAGATCGAGACGATTCTGCGCCGCGGTGCCGAGTTCCTGCTGGGTCATCTGAAAGTCGCCGTCGCCGACGATGCCAACCACGTCCCGTTCGGGACAGGCCAGTTTGGCGGCCACCGCGGCCGGCAGGCCATAGCCCATCGATCCGCTGGTCGGTGCCAGCTGGCTGCGGTAGCGCCGGTACGGGTAGTGCCGATGCACCCAGGCCGCGTAGTTGCCGGCACCGTTGGTGACGATGGCGTCGGGGCCGAGCCGCTCGCCCAGCCATGCGACGATTTCGCCCAGTTGCACCGGGCCGGAATTCGGCAGCGGCCGGCGATGCTCCAGGTAGCGTGCATGCAGGGATTCGCGCCACGTTTTTCGATGGGCGCCGGAGACGGGTTTCAGCGCCGCCAGGGCGGCCGCGAAGGCGGGGGGCGTGCTGCAGATGGGCATTTCCGCCCGGTACACCCGTCCCGGCTCGTTCGGGTCCGAGTGTACGTGGATCAGCGTCTGCTCCGGTTGGGGGGCGTGCAGCAGGGTATAGCCGCTGGTGGTCTTGTCCCCCAGGCGTGGCCCAACCGCCAGAATCAGGTCCGCCGAGCGGATCGCCTGCGCCAGTTGCGGATCGACGCCGATTCCCACGTGCCCGGCGTAGCAGGGATGCGTGTTGTCGACGTAGTCCTGGCAGCGGAACGAGGTGCCGATTGGCAGATCGCTCGCCGCGGCGAACGCCATGATCTGTGCGGCGGCCGACGTGCTCCAGCCACCGCCGCCCACGATCACGAATGGCCGCTGCGCCTGCGCGAGACGTTCGCGCAGGATTGCCATGTCCTCGGCGCCGGGATGCGTGACGACGGGGACGTACGGCCGTGTATCCGCAACCGTCACCCGGTCCGTCAGCATGTCTTCCGGCAGCGCCAGCACCACCGGGCCGGGACGACCCGAGGTCGCCGTATGAAAGGCGCGGCCGAGGTATTCCGGGATACGCTCGGCGTTTTCGATCTGCGCCGCCCATTTGGCGAGCGGCGCGAACATGGCGCGAAAGTCCACCTCCTGAAAGGCCTCGCGATCGCTGACATCGCGCGCGACCTGCCCGATCAGAAGGATCAGCGGGGTGGAATCCTGGAACGCGACATGCACACCGGCGGAGGCGTTGGTGGCGCCGGGCGCGCGGGTAACGAGCGCGATGCCCGGGCGCCCGCGCAATTTGCCGTAGGCGTCCGCCATCATGGTGGCGCCGCTTTCGTGGCGGCAGGTGACGAGCCTGATTTCCGGCGTGTCGTAGAGGGCGTCGAGCACCGCCAGGTAGCTTTCGCCGGGTACGCAGAACGCCATGTCGGCGCCGTGGATGCGCAGCGCGTCGACCAGGATGCGTCCGCCGCTGCGCTCGGTTGCTTCGTTACTCATGGCACATACCCGCGTCGAAACAATATGTATGTGCCGGCCGCCGCTATTGTGGGAG
>CAZYIP010000295.1:0-1755 GCA_964646895.1 uncultured Salinisphaerales bacterium
CCCGCTTCGCTCACCGATTTGATCGACTAGGGTTGTGCGAGCGATTTTTAGCCCGTGCACCTGGGTGAATGGGCCATGACAGGTGGCGCGAGTGCTGTAGGGCCTCGGCAATGACTGCGGGGGATGCAATCGAGGCCGCTGAAAGCGATTTTTCGGGTTACGGGCGTAATGGGTCCTGGCGCCGGTGCTCAGGCATCGGCGCCGCAGCATCGCGCGCGCGAAGGGAGTCTCTATCCCGGTGGCGCCCAGGCGGGATAGCGATGCAGGTTGGCGAGGATGTGCGCGAAATCGCTGGCGTAGGGGTAGGCATCGGAGAACGAGAGCCAGACCTTGCGTGCGCTGATGCGGATCCGGGCGCCGATCTTCAGCAGCTTCAAGCGAATCGTCGTGCACTGAGCCCGGGCGTAGGAGGTAGCGTCGAGGCCAAGTCGGCGCAAGGCGTGCATGAGCACGTAGGCGAATGAGGAGAAATACAGCCGCAGTTGGTTGGCGCGCAGTGTCTCGGTGCTGGTGCGATCCGCAAACAGCCCCAGTTGCTGCTCCTTGATCCGGTTCTCCATCTCACCGCGCGCGCAGTAGAGTCGCTCATAGAGCGGCTGCGCCGCGGCGCGGCGGGCCGTCAGGCTGGTGACCACGAACCGCGGATTGGCCTTGCCGGGCAGGTATTCCGCCTTGCCGACGACCCGGCGCTCACGCGACCAGGATATCAGCGTGCGGTAGCGAAAGTCGCGGAAGCGCCGCGCGGGCTGGCCTGTTTGCGCCGACTCGGCGCGCGCGGCGGTCATCTGTCGGTGCAGCGCCCGATTCAGTCGCTCATTGCGGGCCAGCCCCAGCACATAGCCGACGTTATGGGTCTCGCACCAGTTCATGATCGCTTCCCGGCAGAAGCCGGAGTCGGCGCGGATGACGATGCGGGTGCGCGGCCAGTGCGCACGGATCTGACTCACAATACGCTGGAGTTCGTCCACGCTGCCCGCGGCGCCGTCGGCGTTCGACGGCCGCAGCCGTGCGCACAGCAGATGCTCACCACAAAAAATGTACAGCGGAAGATAACAATAGCAACGGTAGTAACCCTGGAAAAACCGGCCTTCCTGATGGCCATGCAGTGGATCGTCCGTGGCATCGAGATCGAGCCAGATCTCGCGTGGTGCCCGCCGGTAGGACTCGAGGAACAGGTCCACGAGCAGTCGGTCCAGGGCCGGCGCATCCGCGGCGATCTTCTTGTAGCGATCACGTGCCGCCGATTCGGGCCGCGTCAGCTCAAGCCGGTTGAGGGTGCTCGAGCCGGCCAGCGGATGCCCCCGGTCACGCGCCCGCACGCGCGCCTCGCCGCTCAGGTCGCGCTTGCCCACCAGCAACGCCAGCGCGCTGTCCGAGCGTAGCTCATCATGATCATTCAGATCTTCATAGCCCAGCGCCAGGCCATAGACACGCTGCGCCACCAGGGCCCGCACGCTGTGCTCCACGCTGTTCGGATTGCGATAATCGGCGAAGCACGCCGCCAGGCGATCCAGCAGACCGATGCGCCGATCCACCTCCCGCAACAACAGCCCACCGCCGTCCGAGGTGAGGCGTCCTCCATCAAAGCGACCCACCACGCGGCGCCGGCCCAGGGCGTGAAATTCCAGTGGCTCCGCGGTACACTTTGTATTCATAAGGCCGTCTCTTTTGCTTGGCATAACTTGTTGCTTGCACAACCTTTATGCCAGATCGAGACGGCCTTTTCCACTCTATCGGTGAGATATCCGGGCTAGC
>CAZYIP010000296.1:0-1747 GCA_964646895.1 uncultured Salinisphaerales bacterium
CGTTCGTGGACGACCACGAGGTTCACAAGGTCGCGGCGTTTCTGAAGCAGGCGGGAGAGCCCGAGTATCTCGACGAAATTCTTGAGGGCGTATCCGAGGCGCCGACCGTGGAGGTGGATGATGATGCGGAGTCCGATCCCCTGTACGATCAGGCCGTCAGCATCGTCACCGAGAGCCGCAAGGCCTCCATTTCCTATGTCCAGCGGCGCCTGCGTGTGGGCTACAATCGGGCCGCCCGGCTGGTCGAGCAGATGGAGCGCTCGGGGCTGGTGGGGCCGCTGCAAAGCAACGGCAGCCGTGAGGTCCTGGCTGCTCCGCCACCGGAGTAGCGCGGTTCCCGGCCCATCGCTCGGTGGCTGGTGAGAAACAGGCCGGCCACCATTTCGTTGCCATATTCCCGCTTTCACAGGGATGACGTGTCTGAAAAACTCGCAGATACCCTGCCAGGCAAGAACAGTAAATTGACGGAAACGGCACTGCTTATGAGGACAACCCGCCATGCCGGCATCATGCTGGCCGTCGTCGCGCTGCTGGTGCTGGCGGCGTGGCCGATGGGCGCGCGGGCGGCCGAGGCTGCCTCGGCGCTGCATCGCTTCTATGACGATGTACACACGCTCGCGGGCCATTTCGTTCAGGTCCAGCGCAACGAGCAGGGAGAGGAACTGAGCCACTCCAGCGGTCGCTTCGCGATCGCGCGGCCGCAGGAATTCCGCTGGGAATACCGCAAGCCGTACCGTCAGGTGATCGTGAGCGACGGCAAGACCCTGTGGTCCTACGATGCCGATCTCGCCCAGGTCACGGTGCGCCCGATCAGTGACGCGCTGCGGGGATCGCCGGCACTGCTGCTGAGCGGTGCGCCGGCCCTGGACAAGGACTTTCACATCAGGGAACTGCCGGCGTCCCATGGATTGAGCTGGGTCGAGGTGACGCCGAAATCGCAGGACGGCGATTTTCGCAGTCTGCGCCTCGGCTTCAAGGAGGGCGTGCTGCAGGTGATGGAATTGCGGGACGACCTGGGTCAGGATACGCGCATCACGTTCTCCGATCTCAAGATCAACCAGAAGCTCGATCAGAAGCTGTTTCACTTCCAGGCTCCGCCCGGAGTCGACGTGGTGCGATGAACGGCGGCGGGTCCGCCGGGCCCCGGGCAATGCGGCCCTTGCGCTGGTGGCCGTTATGGTTGGCCATCGGAATTCTGCTGCTCGCAGCGGTGCTGGCGGGCTCGCTGGCGCCCGACCCTGACCGCCTGATGCCGATACATCTCTGGGACAAGACTCAGCACGCCGGCGCATACGCGGTGCTCGCGATCTGGTTCGGCTGGGTCTATCAGCGCCGCTACTACGTGCTTGTCGCGTTGGGCCTGGTCGCCTATGGTGTGTTGATCGAGTTTCTGCAGGGTGCTTCGGGTTATCGCATGTTCGACGTCAGCGATATGCTGGCGGATGCGATAGGCGTGGCGATCGGGCTCGTGATCGCAGCGACTCCCATGGGACACGCACTGGTATGGCTGGAACGACGTCTGGTTCCGTCATGAACGCCGCCGACGGCAGGCCGCTGGCGGAACGCATGCGCCCGCAGCGTATCGAGGATTACGTCGGCCAGACGCACATCCTGGGCGCTGGCAAGCCGTTGCGGCGGATGCTCGAAGGTGGGCACCTGCACTCCATGATTCTCTGGGGGCCGCCCGGGACCGGCAAAACGACGCTGGCGCGGCTGCTGGCGGCGCGGGTCAACATGCGCTTCGTCG
>CAZYIP010000297.1:0-1746 GCA_964646895.1 uncultured Salinisphaerales bacterium
CGCGATGCGCAGGCCGACGGCATGTTTTATTACGCGGTGAAGAGCACAGGGGTGTACTGCCGCCCGTCGTGCGCCGCGCGCCGTGCAAGACCCGAAAACGTTCAGTTTTTCGCCACCCGGGACGGCGCCGAAAAGGCGGGTTTCCGGCCGTGCCGGCGTTGCCGCCCGGACCAGCCGGCAGCGGCGGAGCGACACGCGGCGATGGTGGCGGAGGCCTGCCGGCTGATCGAGTCGTCCGAATCGACACCGAGTCTGGAAACGCTCGCGGCACAGGCGGGCCTCAGCCCGTATCATTTTCACCGCCTGTTCAGGGCCGCGACCGGGGTTACGCCTCGTGCGTATGCCGCTGCCCGGCGGGCCGGGCGCGTACGCCATGCCCTGACGGTCAGCAATACGGTAACCGACGCGCTTTATGACGCCGGCTATCGATCCAGTAGCCGATTTTATGCACAAGCCAGCGAGGTGTTGGGCATGACTCCTTCCAACTATCGTGCCGGAGGCACGAATACGGCAATTCGCTTCGCGATCGGCGAATGCGCGCTGGGCTCTGTCCTGGTCGCCGCCAGTGCGCGTGGTGTTTGCGCGATTTCGCTGGGTGATGATCCGGAGGCGCTGGTGCGGGACCTTCAGGATCGCTTTCCGAATGCCGAGCTGATCGGCGGGGATGAAGACTTCGAGAAACTCGTTGCCCGTGTGGTCGGTTTCGTGGAAAAGCCGAACGGGAAGTTCGATCTGCCGCTGGATGTTCGCGGCACTGCCTTTCAGCAGCGGGTGTGGGAGGCGTTGCGGAAGATACCCGCCGGTTCAACCGCCAGCTACACCGAGATCGCGCGCCGGATCGGGGCTCCGAAAAGCGTGCGCGCTGTCGCCGGCGCGTGCGCGGCCAACCCGGTCGCGATCGCCATTCCGTGCCATCGCGTAGTACGCAGCGATGGCGGTCTGTCCGGTTATCGCTGGGGCGTGGAGCGCAAGCGGGCGCTGCTGGAGCGGGAGGCCGAAGGTTGATCGGGGAGGCGCCAGCGGCCGGCAGGCGGCCAAGGAAACACGAGTGGGGCGTGCGGTGAGGATGACGGGCAGCGATTCTTTCGTGCAGATGTCGGACCGGGTCGATGCCTTCGACTGGCCGCGGGTGGACACGGAACTGGATACGTGCGGCGGCGCGATGCTGCCAGGTCTGCTGAGTGCGGATGAGTGCGACGCGCTCGTGGCGCTGTACGATGACGATTCGCTGTTTCGTCGCCGGGTAGTCATGGAACGCCACGGATTCGGCCGCGGCGAGTACCAGTATTTCGACTACCCGCTGCCCGATCCCATTCGGGCCTTGCGAAATGCCATCTATCCGCGCCTGGCGCCGCTGGCCAATCGCTGGAACCAGGCCCTGGGCAACGAGGTTCGTTACCCGGATCAGCTGGATGAATTCCTGGCGCGCTGTCACGCTGCCGGGCAGCAGCGCCCAACGCCGTTGATGCTGCGCTATGGGGTAGGGGACTACAACCGGCTGCACCAGGATCTGTACGGTGAGCACGTGTTTCCGATGCAGGTGACGATTCTGCTGTCACGGCCCGGCAATGACTTCACCGGCGGCGAGTTCGTGCTGACGGAGCAGCGCCCGCGAATGCAGTCGCGCCCCGAAGTGGTGCCGTTGCAGCAGGGCGACGCGGTCATCTTCGCGGTGCATCGCAGGCCGGTCCGGGGCACGCGCGGTTTCTATCGCGTCAACATGCGCCACGGCGTCAGCCGCCTGCG
>CAZYIP010000298.1:0-1702 GCA_964646895.1 uncultured Salinisphaerales bacterium
GCGGCCACGGGCATGCCCATGTCCATGGACATGGCGTTTGCCACGCGTTTTACCTTTGCGGAATATTTGTGCAGCCGCTCGACCGTCAATCGGGCCGCAGGCCCGGTCAGCCCGATGGCACAGACAACCTCTGCGCGGCTGTCGTACACCGGGGCCGCAACGCCTCGTACCCCTTCCCGCCACTCACCCATGTTGATGGCGTACCCGGCCGACCGAATTTTTTCCAGCTCTTTCAGCAGCGCGTCATGGCTGGCGATCGTGCGGGAGGTATATCGCCTGAACTGCAACTGCGCCAGCGCCTGCCCGGCGCCGGGAGTAAACGCGAGCAGCGCCTTGCCTGTGGAGACGCAATAGGCCGGGGCGTGGCCGCCGACCTGGGTGTAGGCCCGGATCGGGTGCTGGCTGTCGATCTTGTCGATGTACAGGACATTCATATCCTGGAGGATCGAGAGGTGCACCGTCTCGTCGGTCCCTTCCGCGAGTTCGCGCAAATGCGGCGAGCCGATTTCCTTGACGTCCCAGCGAGCGATCTCCTGACTGCCCAGGGTCCAGAGCTTCAGCGTGAGCGCGTATTTCCTGCTTTCGGGGGACTGTTTGACGAAACCCGTTTCGCTCAGTGTCTTCAGCAGGCGGTGGGCGTTGCTGGCGCCCAGACTCAGTTGGCGCGCGACATCATGTACGCCGAGTTCGCCGTCGGCATGCGCCAGAAGCTCCAATATCCTGAGCCCGTTTGAAAGCGTGTTATTCATGCATTGTTCTAATATATGGAATAACGTTCTGCTCTTATGAACACATTGAATAACGCGCTTTATTCCGCGAGTCAAGTGCAGGGCTCGTCGCGCTATTGGCCCGGAACAAACGGAGTATGAGAAGGCTCTGCTTGCGGGAGCGGCTTCAGCCGCGATAACTGCGCTCCTGTCGCGGCCGAAGCCGCTCGCACAGTGCGCCCCTGGTTCGGACCGTCGTTACCTTCTACGGGCCGACTCTACGTCAGCGGGCCAGGATGACGGTAAGAACGAGCACGCCAAAACCCATGGTGCCCGTCGCAAGGCACAACACCTGTACGCGAGCGGCCAGATCGGTAGGCAGTGGTCGCCGGGACAGCACCTTGCGCCGGTGGTAAGCGATGAGCGCCGCAAACAGCGCGAGCAGGAAGGCGATCGCCGTGGTGGCGTGGTGGAGGAGACTGGGCTGGGATATCTCGGAGTGGGCCAGCAGTAGCGCACCATTGGCCAGAAATGCGAGGCTGCTGCGCGTCCACGACAAATCGGTGCGCTGCGCCTGCAAGCCCGGGCCATTGGGGATCGTGCGGGCGGGGGTGCTCCGGGTTTCTTCCATTGGCAGCTACTTCGGGTTGACCATAATACTCAGTGCCAGCACGATCAGCCCGATCACGATGATCCCGATCGCGAGCAGCCAGGGTAGCAGCGTCGAGGGCAGCGGCGCATCGCGGCGCATGGCTCGCTGGGAGGTCCGCCAGCGCAGTGCGGCACCGGCGACACTGCCGATGCTGATGACTGCCAGCAGGCTGGCCAGCAGCTTGCCGCCGCCGGGAATCGAGAACCCCGGCGCAAACTGGGCGACCGCAACCGCGCCGGCCAATAGCGCCAGCGCGGTACGGATCCAGGCCAAAAACGTGCGTTCGTTGGCCAGCGTGAAACGATAATCCGGTTCTTTTCCGTCTATATTCTGATTTTTCACC
>CAZYIP010000299.1:0-1669 GCA_964646895.1 uncultured Salinisphaerales bacterium
GATGCGATAGGCGATAGAGTTCGCTACGCGATGCGAGGAGAGATGTGGCGCTCGATGTCATCGGCAACGGTACGTCGCGCCTGGCGCAGATCGTACTCGGCCTGTAGACGAACCCAAAACTCTGGCGTCGTTCCAAAGTAGCGCGCCAGACGCAACGCGGTATCCGCTGTCAAGCCACGCTGCCCGTTGATGAGCGCCGTGATCCGGTTTGCCGGAACGTGCAGCGCGCGCGCCAGCGCGGCAGCGGAAAGTCCGAGCGGCGCCATGAACTCTTCGTGGAGGATCTCCCCGGGAGAAATCGGGCTGTCACGCTCTTCACCCGCCAGCACGACATCATCGAAATCGGTTTGATGCAGCCTATTCCGGTCTATCGTCATGATCCACCTCCATCAGTGGTAGTCGCAGAATTCAACGTCCCACGCAGCACCCGCCTCGAACCGAAAACAGATTCGCCACTGTGCATCCACGCGGATGCTCCATTGGCCGGCCCTGTCTCCACCGAGCTTCTCCAACCGGTTACCGGGCGGCACGCTCAACTCCTCCACGCTGCCCACCGCGTCGATCTGCTGCAATTTGCGTCGGGCCTTACGTCGCAACGGCTTCGCCACAGCTCGCACGGACCAGTCGTCGAACAGAGCCGCCCACTTCGAATCCGCCTGCGCCTGTTACGGAGCCGGATACCGCGGCGCGATCCAGATCTGGTGGAGCAGCCGAGAGGGAGCTTCGCGTCCTTCCTGCGGCTTTCAGAGAATTTCGAGTGGTTGCCTGCCTTTGGGCGGATGAAAGGCGTCGTCGAGCGCGGCAAGATCCTGGTCAGTCAGGTCGACATCGAGCGCGGCACGATTTTCTTCGACATGACTTCGCGTCCCGGCCTTTGGGATGGGAACGACGTTGTCTTGCCGCAGCAGCCAGGCGAGCGCCACCTGCGCTGGGGTCGCACCGTGCCGGCCGGCCACCCTTTGCAGCGCGGGCTGGTTGAGCATGCGGCCCTGCTCGATTGGCGAGTAGGCAATGATGGGCAGGCGGCGCTCGCGGGCCCATGGCAGCAGATCCCACTCCACGCCCCGGCGTGTCAGATTGTAGAGTATCTGGTTGGTCTGTACGTTGGCGCCGCGCGGCAGTTCCTCCAGATCTTCCATATCGGCCAGGTCGAAATTACTGACGCCCCAATGCCGGATCTTGCCGTCTTCGATTAGTGCCGCGAAGCCTTCTAGCGTCTGCTCGAGCGGCGTCCCGCCGCGCCAGTGCAACAGATAGAGGTCGAGCCGATCCGTACCGAGCCGCTTCAGGCTTCGCTCACAGGCGGCGACCACGCCTTCTGTCGTCGCGTTGCTCGGCAGCACCTTGCTGATCAGAAAGACCTCGTCGCGGCGCCCGGCGATAGCCTCGCCGACCAGCTCTTCAGACGTGCCATCGCCATACATTTCCGCGGTGTCGATCAGCGTTAGCCCGAGATCGAGCCCGCAGCGCAGCGCCATGATCTCGTCTTCCCGCGACCGCCGGCCTTCGCCCAGATACCACGTCCCCTGACCGAGCTTCGGGATCGCCGCGCCGGATGGCAACTTGATCCTGGGAACGTCATCAGTTGGCACGGTATCGTCCTTCAACAATTACAAATCAGGCGCTTATGCAGCAGTATCGCGCCGTCATCGAAGCCGCCAATCAGCGC
>CAZYIP010000300.1:0-1643 GCA_964646895.1 uncultured Salinisphaerales bacterium
CGCTCGGCGGCTACGTGACCTTGCTGGGAATCGCCCTGATCTATGCGCAAACGGGAGAACTCGGGCTGGCTCAGGTCGGGGCCCAGCTTCGTGACCAGCCGGAGCCGGCGAGCCTGGCCGTCGTTGCCTCCTTCGCCCTCATCTGTACCGGATGGCTGGTCAAGGCCGGAGTCGCTCCGTTTCACTTCTGGTCCGCTGATGCTCACGCCGTCGCGCCGACGCCGGTATGCGTGCTGTTTTCCGGGATCATGTCCCAGCTCGGAATCTATGCGGTTGCCCGTACGTACTGGACTGTCTACGCCGGATCCCTGGATCCCGGCGCGGTGAGCCAGGCCCTGCTCATTCTGGGTGCCGCGACCGCGCTCACCGGCGCGGTGATGAGCTACAGCCAGCGCAATCTCAAGCGCCTGCTCGCGTTTTCGACCATCGCCCATATCGGGCTTTACCTCATGGCCGTGGGCTTGCTCAGCCGGGAGGCTTTTGCAGGCCTGGGCCTGTTCATGCTCGGGGACGCGGCCGTCAAGGCAGCCCTGTTTTTCGGTACCGGCGTGCTGCTGAACCGGTACGAGACGGTAGAGGCGGGCAGTCTGCACGGGCGCGGACGCGAGTTGCCGGTGACCGGCGCGCTGTTCCTTCTCTGCGGGTTCGTGCTCGCGGGCCTGCCGCCCTTCGCGACGTATACGGGCAAGGCCATTGTCGAAGCGGCCGCGGCGGTGGCCGGCCTGCACTGGATCGTCTGGTGCTATGGACTGGTGAGCGCAATCACCGGCGGCGCCGTTCTGCAGGCGGGGGCGCGCGTCTTCCTCGGATGGGGGCCGGCTGATGAGCAGGGCGACAAAGGAGCCGGCGCGAGTGCGGTTCGAGAGGCAAGCGAGCGGGCCGAGACAACCAGGGGGCGTATCTACCGCCTGCCATGGACGATGACCGCACCCGGGCTCGTCCTGGTCGCTCTCGCGCTCGTGCTCGGGTTATCGACGGCGGTCGGCCTGAGCTTTGGTCCGGCCGCGGCGATCTTCATGGATCCCGGCGGCTACGCCGCTTCCGCCCTGTTCGGCGCCGCGGTGCATTCCGCGCCGGTGGTTACCGTACATGCGTGGACCGGCGAGGGGCTTGCGAATGGCCTGGCCGCTACCGCCCTGGCGGTGGTGCTGGGCGCGGCCGGGACGTGGCGCTGGCAGCTACTGCGGCCGCCCGATCGGGTGCGGCGTCCGCTGATGTGGTCTCTGAACGCCTTGCGCAGTGCCCACTCCGGTCATCTCGGCGATTACGTCGCCTGGATGATGGTTGGCATCGGCGGCTTTGCCGCACTGCTCATCTTTCACTAAGAGCCTATCCGCGAATAATACGCGCCCGCGACGGCGACCGTTTTTGTGCAGCGCAAGGAAGGCACGGCGAAGTGGACTCACCGTCCACGAGTCGGGCCTGACACGGCGCTGCGCAAAAACAGTCCCGTCCCTGCGGGTGACGTCCCATTTCCCGCCATGCGGCGTTGCTCACTCCTCGTTTGGAACGACCAAACCGCGTCGCTTGCGCCTTGCCTGGCGGGAAATGGGACGTCACGCGGGCGCGTATTATTCACGGATAGGCTCTAAGTCCGGCAGCCGTCGAGCCGCAGCCAGCCATCGCGTGTGGCGTCGCTGTCC
>CAZYIP010000301.1:0-1641 GCA_964646895.1 uncultured Salinisphaerales bacterium
GCCACTCGTAGTCCCGGCTCCGTCCGCTCGTCGGTTGCCAGCGGAACCGCGCGAATCGCTGGCGTAGCTTTCGGTACGAAGGGACTTTTTCATTCAGGCGAACAGGGAGGCGGCCCATGGCTGCCGGATTGACTCCGAAAAATTAGGTCGGGCTCATCGCCATGACTTGCGGAGCCGTTGCCCCGGAAGCGGAGCGCGAGTAATGGCCTTCAACCTGCTCATTACCTTCGGGTCCTATTTCATCATCATGACGGCGATCGGTCTCGCCGCCTATACAGTCACCAAAAGCCTGTCGGATTACGTGCTCGGCGGGCGTCAGCTCAGCGCCACGGTGGCCGGTGCCAGCGCCGGCGCGTCCGACATGAGCGGCTGGCTGTTTCTGGGCCTGCCGGGGGCCGTTTATGCCAGCGGGCTGAACCAGATATGGATTGCCATCGGCCTCACCATCGGGGCCTGGCTCAACTGGCAGTTTGTCGCCCGCCGCCTGCGCGTTTATACGGAAGTCGCCAGCAACGCGATCACCCTGCCGGATTATTTTGAAAAACGGTTTCACGACGGCACGCATCTGTTGCGCCTGATTTCCGCCATCGTGATTCTGCTCTTTTTCACTTTTTATGTTTCTGCCGGCCTCACCGGGGCGGCGCGCCTGTTTCATAACTCTTTTCGCATCGACTACAGTGTTGCGCTGTGGATCGCCGGTGTCTTCGTGATTGCCTATACCCTGTTCGGCGGGTTCCTGGCGGCGTGCTGGACGCATTTCCTTCAGGCGACGCTGATGATCGTCGCCCTGGTGCTGGTGCCGAGCGTTGCCATTTACCAGTTTGGTGGATGGGGCGCGATGACAGATGCCGTGGCCGCGATCGATCCGGCACGGTTGGATGTCCTCAACGGCATGACCTCGATCGGCATCATTTCCCTGCTGGCGTGGGGGCTCGGTTACTTTGGCCAGCCGCACATCCTCATGCGCTTCATGGCCATCCGTTCGAGCGATGATCTGCCGCGCGCACTGGCAACCTGCATGACCTGGATGATTGTGGTGCTCGCGGGCGCGGTGATCACCGGCCTCGCGGGCAGTGCCTATTTCGCCAAGGCGCCGCTCGCCAGCTCGGAGTCGGTCTATGAGACGCTGGCGCAGTTTCTGTTCAGCCCGTGGATCGCAGGCATACTGCTGACCGCCATTCTGGCCGCCATCGTCAGCACGATCGACAGCCAGCTTCTGGTGTCCTCCAGCGCGCTGGCGGAAGACCTGTACCGCGCCATATTGCGCCGTGGCGGCAGCCATGCGGAATACATCTGGGTCGGCCGCCTCACGGTGGCCATCGTCATGCTGGTGGCGGTGCTGCTGGCCTACAACCAGCAGGAGACCGTGCTCAGCCTGGTCGCCTATGCGTGGGCGGGCTTCGGGGCTGCGTTCGGCCCGGTCGTCATCCTGTCCCTGGCGTGGCGACGCATGACGCGAAGCGCCGCGCTTGCGGGAATGATCGTCGGTGCGGTGACGGTGGTGGCGTGGAAAAACCTGCCCGGCGGCGGCATCTTCGATCTCTACGAGATCGTGCCGGGATTCGTGCTGTCGGCGGCCGTGATCGTGATCGTCAGCCTGCTGAGCCCCGCGCCGAACCCGGAGATTCTCGACGAGTTCGA
>CAZYIP010000302.1:0-1630 GCA_964646895.1 uncultured Salinisphaerales bacterium
ACCACGCGTTGCGGACGTTACAGCCCGACGATTTGGCGCATCCGAAATCCGTCCTTGGGCGCGGCCGGCAGTTCGGATAAATCCACCGCGAGATTCTGGACGGGCACTTCGTACGCCATGGCTGTTGTGAGCATTCGCAGCGCGGTCTCAATCAGTTCGACGGCCACGCCATCTCCCGGGCAGCGATGGCCGCGGTAGAGATCGCCGCCGCCCTGCGGAACAAACTGATAAGCATTGGGGTCGTCAGCGGCGAAGCGCTCGGGGCGGAACACCTGAGGTTCATCCCAGATGCGCGGGTCGTGGTTGGTGCCGTAGAGATCCAGCAGCACCCAACTCCCGCGCTCGAAGCGGTGCCCGCGCCAGTCGAATGGCTCGCGCGCCCGGCCGCCGATGAATGGAAAGAACGGATAGAAGCGGCGCACCTCCTGCGCAAACTGGCGCCGCGCCGGCTCGCCGCCGCTATGCAATTGCTCGCGGGCGTGAGGATATTCATGCAGCGCCAGCGCGCTGTAAGTGATAAAGCGTCCCACGGCCACAACCGGGCGCACGACATTAAGCAGCTCGACGGCAGCGGAGGCCTTGTCCATCAACTCGCCGTCGCTATCGCGATGCCCGGCTATCAACGCGGCCGGGCTGCCTGCGGCGGGCTGCAGTTCACCATCCCGAATGCGCTGGATGATCTTCTGTGCCCAGTTCTCGGTGTGACTGCGCTTCCATAACCCCTTTGCGCTTTGCGGCCCCACCGCCCCCGCGCCATCCAGCATGGCAGCGAATTCCTGCGTGCGCTGCCGTGCCTCTTCATCGCTCAGCGGCACCTCGGCCCATGCGCAGGCGGCCCGGCAAAGCAGCTCCCGCACGGCGTCGAACAGCACGATCTCCTCTTCGTGCTGCCAGCGATCAATGGCTCGCCGCCACTCGTGCTCCGCCGCGTTACGAAGACGCTGCATCTGCTCCGGTGTCATCATGTCCATGAACATCTGCTTGCGGTGCCGATGGGCATCACCATCCAGCGACTGCACACTGCCCTTGTCCTGCAGCAATCGCACGGTGGTTGGCGGCATGGAGCCCTGGCGGCTAAAGCGACCCGGCTCGTAAAACATGCGCGCCGCGTCCTCGCCCATGGCGCAATACGCCGTCGTCGCCAGCAGACGGGTAGTAAACATGTCGGTCTGATACCGCTCACAGCGGCTGGCGATGAAGGTGTAGCCTTCCTTCAGCAGCGCCAGCGAGTTATCCAGCCCGGAATCGTGGGGAATATCAACCATGACGATAGTGGCCTCCGTCATTCACGGCACAGGGTCGGGACCGGCTTGCGACCGTGCTTCACCGACTGTGTTATGCAACCACCTCAGCCCCCGTACCTCTATCGGGATATCCGTATAGAAGCCCTGGGGTTGGTCATAGACCCCTTGAATACGCGAAGTGCCACCACGGGGCAGCCACGGGTCCATGGCCAGACAATGGATCCAGCCCTCGATTGAACAATGCTGCGCTTTGACGACCCGGCGGCTTGACAAGCCTGGTCCGGTGGACGGATGAATGTTGTGGTCGCTTCGAGCGCTTGAGTCCGACCGGCTGCTAAACGATAACGTACCGGTTCCAGTTGTCGACGAACTGCTCGTAGGTCGCC
>CAZYIP010000303.1:0-1612 GCA_964646895.1 uncultured Salinisphaerales bacterium
GGAAGTGCCATGCGCTACGTTCAGTCCGTTATCGTGCCCGGGGAATCGATCGTGGCGACCGCCACCACCCACTGGTTCATTTATGCGATGCCCGGGTTCTGGCTGGTGCTGTCGATCGTGCTCATGATTCTCGTGCCGATCGCGGGTTTGATCGTGCTGCTGATTGCCGCCGTGCTTTTGTTCCGCGCCTGGCTGTATGTCTATTCCACTGAGCTTGCCATCACTTCCAGGCGCATTATCGCCAAGTTTGGCTTTATCCGGCGCAACACGGTGGAACTTCGCCACGACAAGGTGGAAAGCGTACACGTCGAGCAGGGCATTGTCGGTCGGTTGCTCAATTTTGGCAGTATCGTGGTGACCGGTTCCGGCGGTACGCGTGCGCCAATCCCTTACATCGCCAATCCGCTCAGGTTCCGCAGCGCAGCGCTGGCCGGTGTGGACCCGAAAACGGCCTGAAATGGCCTCGCTTGCGTGGTCCGCCGGCGTCTATAATGCAAGGCTATGGATGAGTCTGTGCCCGGTTTGTCGTCGGAACTGCGGGAGTTATGCCAAACGCAGACTGCTTCGGCGGCGCGGCTCGTGGCCCGCGCCATGCGTGACAATCCCACTCATGAAGCCGTTTTCGGCACGTCTCCGGCGCGGCGGGAGCGGCGGCTGATCCGTTTTTTTGGCGGCGTTATACCGCTGATACTATCCAAAGGCACGATAATCGGCACCTGGGACGGCGACCGGCTGGTCGGGCTTCTCGGGATCCTGCCACCCGGCACCTGCCGGGCAACGCTGGGGGATGCGCTGCGCATGGCGCCGGCGCTGCTCACGAGCAACTCGGCGGCGGGTATTCTGCGTATCCGACGCTGGCATCGCGCGTGGCGTGAAAGCGATCCGGAGGCGGGCCACTGGCACCTGGGGCCGCTCGCAGTCGAACCCGAGCGCCAACGCCAGGGTATCGGTACGCGCCTCCTGGGAGAATGCTGCCGGCGCGCCGACGCGGAATCCGCGATGTCCTATCTGGAAACCGACAAGCCGCGTAACGTCGCACTGTATCGCCGGTTTGATTTCGAGGTCATCGAACAAAAAACCGTTCTCGGCGTTCGCAACTGGTTTATGCAAAGAGGGCCTGGAACCCGGAGGGCGCATGACTGACCGTGAGACGACCTATGAGGGTGGGTGTACCTGCGGGGCTGTACGTTACCGGATGCTGACACAACCGATGTTCGTGCACTGCTGCCATTGCCGCTGGTGCCAGCGCGAAACGGGCTCCGCCTTCGCGATCAATGCGCTGATCGAATCCGATCGCGTGCAGCGGCTGTCTGGTGTGCCGGAATCTGTGAATACGCCGTCTAACAGCGGCAAGGGGCAGCAGATTCTGCGCTGCCCCCACTGCCGTATCGCGTTATGGAGTCACTACGCCGGCGCGGGCAGCAGGGTTTGTTTCGTTCGTGTCGGTACGCTGGACGAGCCCGATCGTGTGGTGCCGGATATTCACATTTTTACCGCTTCCAGGCAGCCCTGGGTTGCGCTGCCCGAACATGTGCCGGCCGTCGAAGGATACTATCGGCGGTCCGAATACTGGCCGGAGGAAAGTGTCGCCCGTTATCGGGCGTTGCGCGAC
>CAZYIP010000304.1:0-1588 GCA_964646895.1 uncultured Salinisphaerales bacterium
CCGGGATCATGCCCGACGACATGACCACATCGCCGATCGCCGACAGGCGGATGATGAGAATGCGCTGGGGATTCATGGAAAAACGCGGATTCCGGCAAATTTGGTCATTATACGGGGCGCTTTTGACGAATGACCCGATACAGGTCCTCGTAGGCGGAGACCACTGCGGCGCGACTGTGACGATGATGCAATACCTGCTCGCCAGCCGATGCGATCCGCTCGCGTTCGGCCGCATCGGCCGCAAGCACCCGTTGCAAACCCGCGGCCAGCCCCCCGGGATCCTCGGTCGGCACGAGAACGCCCGTTTCATCCGCCTCGATCAGTTCCAGCGCTCCGGGCGTACGCGTCGCCACTACCGGCTTGCGGTAACTCCATGCCTCCAGAATGACGTTGCCCAGCGTTTCGTGCCGTGACGGGCATACCACGATGTCGGCAACGTCGAACCATTCGCCCGGGCGCTCGCACCAACCGAGCCAATGCACCCGGGCATCGAGCGCCAGCTCCCGGCACAGCGTGTGCAGCGACTCGCGCAGCGGGCCATCACCGGCGATGAACAAATGCAGGGGTCGGTTGTGAACGCTCGCTGGCAGGCGAGCCAGTGCCCGCAGCAGATCGTCGAAGCCCTTGATGTCGATGAAGCGACCAAGGGTGAACAGGATCAACGCGTCGTCCGGCACCGTATGGCGACGGAGCAGCGCCGTGCGCGCAGCGGCATCCCGCGGTGGCTCGCGCTCCGGCACGAAGTTGCCGATGTGATACACGGCCCGGGCCGGCAAGCCCTGCCGGACCAGATAGTCGCACACCCCGCGTGTGTTGCCGATCCACGCATCGGCGTGCTCATAATAACCATCGATCTTGTAATAACCGCCGAGACGACAGACATGCGTCGTGCGTGCGCGCCTCGGCACCCGCGTGAGCCGCGAAGCCCGGCCCATATACGTCTGCACGATGTCGGGCTGCCGCGAACGCAGCCAACGGCGCAGGCGCCAGGTCGTGTAGCGATCCCATTTGTCCGCGAAGGGCAGGTGATGCTGAGGAACCCGGCCCTCCAGGGCCGCTGCGACCGGCGAGCCGGGACGATTGATCGCCACCACACGATGCCGGTCGCGTTCATTGAGCGCTTTGATCAGGCGCACATAAAACTGGTCGGCGCCACCGAACTGACGCCCCCCGAGCACATGCCAGGATTCCATGGTTCAGGCAGATGCCGCCAGCTTCTTTTTGTGCTTCATGTGCAGCTTCCAGAAGTAGCCGACAAGATTGTCGCCATACGAAATGCCCTTGCGCGGAATCTCGAATGCGTTGTCGGCCTCATTGGCGGCACCCCGGATGCACGTGAGCGCGGACCGATAGCCGGCGTCGCGCACGGCGTCGCGGGCAGCGGGATCATACTCCCCGTAGGGGTAACAAAAATGCGGCACCGCGTGGCCCAGAAGATCTTCCAGCGCCGCTTTGCTGTCGCCGATTTCCATACGCACCGTCTCTGGCGCGACTTGGGAAAGCTTGACGTGATTACAGGTATGCGAGCCGACTTCGATGCCTTCGGCCTGGATATCGCGAAGCATGCCGGCATCCATCATCGGCGACG
>CAZYIP010000305.1:0-1532 GCA_964646895.1 uncultured Salinisphaerales bacterium
AGGCGCTGCAACAACTGCAACGGGTCGCGGAATTCTTTCGCCACAGCGAGCCACACAGCCCCGTGGCGTATCTCGCAGCGCGCGCTGCACATTGGGGCAGCATGCCGTTGCATGTCTGGCTCAAGACGGTACTGAAAGACGACCCCGCGCTTGGCCAGTTGCAAGAATTGCTGGGAGTCGCCGACGGGAAGGCCGACAACGGCTGACGCCCCGCACAAAGCAAAGCTCAGGTGACGACGCTCAGTTCGTGCCGCTCGGCACCGGGCACCAGGAGAACCGACCCTGGTTCCTCTCGCAGATCTTCTCGCGGCAGCGCACGCCGGCTTCCGTATTCGCGGGCGGGCACGCCTGCGTTTCCAGCACCTGCAAATCCGCGCCCGGAGCCAGTTTTCGGGTCTTCTCCCAGCCATGCGGGCCGGCATTGTCCACATGGGCGATCAATTCCGTCAACAGTGCCACGTCGGAATCCTTCGCCTGATCCCGCGCGATGACACTCGCAGTCCCGCGCCCGGTATCGCTATCACGGCGTCGGTCAACCGATCCTGCCACGGCAGGTGCAGCGGGAGGCCCGGATACCGCCTCGCCGTTGCTGACGGCCAACCCCCCTGCTGTCCCTTCTGACACCGGCGCGGCAAGCATTCCGGGTTCCACGCCAATGCCTTCCGACACCGATTCCGGCGACTCGGGCCACGCCGGCGCGGACTGAATGACCGCGACATCGATTGCCGGCGGCGCTTGCGTCACCGTTCCCGCGTCCGGCCCTGCTGCGGCGGCGGAAGCCGCTGGGGCGGCGACCGCATCGGGCAAACGCTGGCTGTCCGTCCGACCCCAATACACGACTGACGCCGCAACGACCGTCATGCCGATGATCATGGCAAGCATCGGGAGGTAGCGACGACGCGGCCATGCCGCCATCCGTGGAGGTTTGGTGAAATCCGGTTCATCCGCTAAAATACGCGCGGACGCCTGGCCCGGTCTGGCGACCGAGGCAGACGGGTCCGCAAGCAAACTGGGAGTACGGGGCGGCGATTCCTTTGCGTTCAACTGTGCCTCCATGGCGCAACGGGCGCGGATCGATCATGCGAACGATACTATAAAAAACCGCTGCCGTGCATTCCTTGCGCCGCGCGCGGTCGGCTGCTCGTGGCAAGGACCGCACAGATTTCAGGCATCGATCTGCCGCGGTAACACGACCGGTCGGAAGCACGCAACGTGCTGATTATATTGCGGCGGCCATAGGTCCGGCCACAGGGATTTCGAAAAAAAGGATTTTGCGAATGTCCAGACCCTTTATTGTTGTAGGCGACAAAACCAGCCACGGCGGCACCGTCGTTACCGGCGCCCCGGCCTCCATTACCCACGGCAAGCAGGTTGCACGCATCGGCGATCGGGTGACCTGCCCCAGGCGCCATCACCACCCCAACTCCATCGTCACCGGCGACAGCTCGATGATCGTCATGGGCCGGCCGGTCGCCCGCCATGGCGACAAAACCGCCTGCGGCGCGACGCTGATTTCGGGACAAAGTGCTACC
>CAZYIP010000306.1:0-1502 GCA_964646895.1 uncultured Salinisphaerales bacterium
CGGCGAGAGCTTTTTGCCGGCGATGAGGCGACGCGCCTCGGTGGCATCGAGATCGTAGAGTTGGGTCATTACATGGATCCTTCGCTGCGGTGAACGTTCGACCGAACCCCGGAACGGCTCGGCCCTGGCAGTCTTTAGCGTACGATCGGGATGAGGTTATCACCGATGGTATCAACGACGCCCGCGCTTCATTGAGGCACGATGCTCCGCTGACGTAATAATGCAACCCGATGGAATCGAGCCGGGCAACGGACAGGCGATTTCGACAGGCACGCTCGCGGCGCATATCTCGTTGAGCTACACGCTGTTGTCCAGTCGTCGACGTGGAGCCAGCTGCATTGCCGCCAGGAACGCGACGGCGGGAACCAGTGACAACGCCAGTATGGTCCATTCCACCGGAACGTAGCTTTGCTGAATCGACCATATGGCCGCGGCGGAAATCGGGGCGATGGCCTTGGCGAGGTTCGAAGGCAGCGAAATCAATCCGCTGGTCGTTCCGAAGCCCTCGGTCCACATGACTTCCTGCACGATCGTACCGCGGAGAATGGTCATCATCCCGTTCGCGGCACCATACATGACCGCGAACAGTATCAGCATGAGCGGTGACACACCGGCAGCGAGCAGGACGATAACCGACGTCGGGAAAAACATCGTCACAACCGTCCCCACCACTGATATGTGTACCTGGCGGCCAGCAACAAGCCATAATGCGCGAGCTGCGACCTGAGCGGGCCCGATCACGGCCATGGTCCCCAGGATCAGTGCCATCGGTACCTTGCGTTCGATCATCAGCGGCACGAGATGAAACGTGAGCGCGGCAAACGTCGAATAGTACGCCGTGAAACACACGGCGAGCATCCAGAAAGTCGGTGAGTGCAGCGCACGCCGGGTGGCCCCCCGCGCCACTGCTTTCGCCCTTGACCGGACGCCCTTCGCGGCAGCTTCCGCACCATTGCCCCGGATGGCGCCCAGGTGGATGGGCAGGCAGATGGCAACATTGGCCATCGCGAGCATGACCAGCGCTCCACGCCATCCAAGTCCGTCAATCAGAAACTGGGTGAGAGGAATAAAGACGGTGCTGGCGAACCCGCCAACAAGCGTGATCAGCGTGATTTTTATTCGAAAGCTGTCCGGGTAATCGCGCGTCACTACCGCGAAGACCGGATCGTACAGCACCGCCGCCATCGCCACGCCCAGACCCGCCCAGGCGACAAACAAGGTGCCCAGGCTTTGCGCTTGCGACCAGAGCAATAACATGATCGTCGCCAGGACGGACCCGGCAGACATTACGAGGCGTCCGTAGCCGCGATCGATCCACGCCCCAACCGGATAGGCGGCAACACCCGACACAAGCAGACCAACGGAAAGCGCCGCGTTGGTCGACGTGCGGTCCCACCCCATGGATTGCTCCATCGGCACCACAAAAAGCGAGAAGGCATAAAAGACCGAGCCCCAGGATACAAGCTCGGCAGCGGCAAGCATCCATGTTGCAGCACTGCCGG